>CAXMOU010000029.1:0-38986 GCA_964195465.1 uncultured Rickettsiaceae bacterium | reverse complement strand
GAGTGTTGTGGCATGGAACAAGGCTCTATCACAAAACATAAGAATTTGTTGCAATTCCAATTGTGTACAATTGATTTTCTGATCTGTTACTTCATAACTCAACTCAAGCCAGTCTACCAGAAGTATACTCAAAATAGACCGTAATTTAAGAACAACTTGACTTTGCCTTAAGATCTGTTAATATATGCGTAGTAATTAATTAACACAACGCAAAAGAGGCAAATTATGAAAGGAAAACCATTAAGTAAATTAAAAGAGTTGCAACTATCTATTAATCAAAGTGCTAAAAAAATAGTTAGCGAAAGGGAGGAGTTTAATAGTACGATTTCAATGCATCATAATGTTTCTATGAATGATATTTATGAAATTAATAAACAATTATCCTCACAAAAAATTAAAACTCTTGATTTAAAAAACACACAATTATCAGTTGATCATTTGATCGTACTCGCAAAAGGAATTGCACAGTGTCCGACTCTTACGCATGTTGACCTATCTAATAACAACAATCTAACAAATCTAACTTTCAAAGACGGATCATCAGCACATAACCTAGATCTAATAAATTTTAATGAAATTTTTTCCTCTTGTGCTCTAGAAAGCATAGCAATTCAAGTTACTACTTATAATCCATTGATGGAGCAATTCAAAAATTTTGTAGCTTCTAACGAAAGCTTAAAACAAATTGATATTTCTAATAGCCAATTAAGTGCTGAAGATTTTCAGGCTATTGCTTCTACCCCCTCCTTAGAAAAGTTAATTATAGAAAACACTCCCATCACCCAACATGGAATAGTTGCCGGACTTCCTAATATTTTAGAAGAAGTAAGTATACAAGAAGTGCTAATAAAATCTCTTATGTCAAACCCTAATCTTGTGATAAAAGTAGACCCTTTATTGGCTAATGCCCAGGAAATAGTGCGTGATATTGGTGAAGCGTCATTTCTACAACAAGTCACAAACCCTCTTCCAAATTTACCAGAAGTAGCACTTAGTATAATACTAGATTATGCAGCTGACGAAAGTAATTACCTAGAATTGTCTGGCAGTGTATTTATCGCTGAAGGATGTCAAGACTAGAGTTGATTCTTTAAGTTACTTTTTGAGTTACCGAATTGAGCCGTAAAGACCCTAGATTTATCTATGCGCTTTACGGCTCAATTTGTTAATGCCACAACTCTAGATCGGTCTATCAGAAGTATACCCAAAATAGACCGACGCCCTACTCCGTTTTTTTGCAGGAGTATACATACTTAATATACACTTCTACAAAAAGCGGGGTAGGGCGTTGGTCTATTTTGAGTATACTCAAAATAGACTGCGAATTAATGGAAGCCCCCCCCCTGCAAAACCTTTGTCACTTTGAACCCTACCTAACTTGAATATCAACTTTTGCTTGACTAAGAAAAGATATTGCCCTATTCTTTCTTGAGAGAACAAGCAAAGAAAAGATATATGAATAATAATAGATTAGGAAAATATATAATCAAGAAGTCACCGGGTGAATCATATAAATGCTATATACCTCCTTTACTTCCCATACCCGAAATTGACTTAAGCTATTTATCTTGTCTTATTGAAAAAGCTATTCATTCTATTTCTGAATTAAACAACTTAGCTAAAATAGTTCCCAATACTGAATTGTTTTTATATATGTATGTTCGCAAAGAAGCTCTTCTTTCTAGTCAAATAGAAGGAACTCAAAGTTCATTCTCGGATTTACTTTTATTTGAACAGCAACAAAATCTAAACGTTTCACAAGATGATGTAGAAGAAGTTTCCAATTATATAAAAGCATTAAACCATGGAATCCAAAGAATGAATGATGGGTTTCCATTATCACTTCGGCTAATAAAAGAAATCCATGCGATATTGTTATCTGGCACGCGCGGGTCAGATAAATTACCAGGTGAGTTTAGAAAATCTCAGAATTGGATTGGAGGAACCAGGCCTGGAAATGCATATTTTGTTCCACCTCCTGTAGAATATTTAAACGACACTTTATCCAATTTAGAAAAATTCTTACATAATGATCAAATACCAACACTAGTTAAAGCAGCAATCGCGCATGTTCAATTTGAAACAATACATCCATTCTTAGATGGTAATGGTCGTATTGGAAGATTATTTATCACTTTATTACTAATTCAAGATAAGCTTCTCGACTATCCTATTTTGTATTTAAGCCTATACTTGAAAGGAAATAGATCACTATATTATAGTTTATTACAAGAAACGCGTCAAAAAGGAAATTGGGAAACATGGATAGAATTTTTTATAAACGGTATTTTATCTACTAGCAAACAAGAAATTGAAACGATCCACGAAATCAATAATTTATTTCTACAAGACACAAAACAAATCGATAGTTTGGGAAGGCAACGCTTCGCTTGCATAGATACACTAAATTGTCTGAAACGTATGCCACAAATTTCTGTAAATAGATTAGCTACAGAATTAAACGCTTCTAAGCCAACAGCACGCACAGCTTTAACCCACCTACTCAAACTCAATATAGTTGAAGAAATAACTGGTAAAGAACGGGACAAAATATATGTATATAGAAAATACTTAAATATTCTAGAGCTAGGTGCTAAACCGCTTTGACCCCACTAAAGGAGAAAAATGCCTAAGGGTGTATTCTTAGGCTGCTACTAAATACACTTATTTCCAGCGACTCCTGCTTCATTGAGTTCGATAATAACACAGCACCTTTTGTTCCGTGATGCACTTGTATTACAACTGCAATTCACGATGCTGCAATGGTTCTGCCGCATCTATTCTTAACCTATCTAAAAAACCAATAAGTTTAGGCTTTAGGCGTGATTATGCTATTAATGCAGTAAATTTATGAGCTAATAGAGATTAGCCATAAAACACTGGTTTGATGGAACGAAACAACACCTAATAGACAAAGTAAATATAGTATGTTATAGCATCAACAGGAGGTGAATTATGAATATTAATATTTATATAGAAGATCAATTAGCTCGACAATTATCAACATTTTCTCAGAAGCTTCATAGAAAACGAAATTCTATTGTTAGAGAAGCTATTAGAGAATGGCTAGAAAAACATACATCTACTAAATGGCCAAAATCAATTTTAGAATTCAAAGGAATAAAAGATTTTCCAGATATTAGCGAACTTCGTAAAGGACCTGCGAAAAAAAGAAAAGAAATTATTTTAGCAAAAGAATATTATGTATTTATTAGATAGCTGTACAATAAGTGATTTTATGAAGGGGGATGCAAACACTTCTACAAAATTAAAATCAATTGCTCCTACAGAAATATACACTTCAACAATTACACAACTGGAAATCCAATATGGATTACTAAGAAAATTCACCTCCTCTCATAAATACTTCACAATATTAGAAGATTTCCTATCTGTAATAACAATACTACCGTTTGACACAAACGCAGCTAGCTTTAGCGCTCGAATCAAAACAAACCTAGAATCCAAAGGCACACCAATAGGCTCTATTGATATTTTAATAGCTGGCATTGATAAATCTAAAAACCTTACTCTAGTTACATCTAATGAAAAAGAATTTGTAAGAGTTGATGGATTGGTGATTGAAAATTGGAGAAATCAAAATTCTACCAAGTGAATTTAAAACCGCTATAATATATTTTTAGATGCATATATAACCACTGTATAATCGTTATACACTTAAGGTTGATTGAAAGGGTCTGCGCCGCGCTTCGTTCGTAACTATTTGAGTTTTTCTTATAAACATAGTTGATGACGGGGAGGTGGAAATTCATGTTGCTTGTTGTTTAGGAGTCCGCCACGAAATCATCATAGCGAGCGGAGTGCGGCTATCCATTGCAAACGCACCACGCTCCTCGCCGCTCCATGAATTGCCGTGCTTCGTTCGTAACTATGTTTATAAAAAAAACTCAAATAATTTAAAATTTAAATTATAAAAACCTTGTTTTTTATTAAAAATCATTGATAATTAACCGCCAATATGTTAATATACATTAATCGGTTAATAAATAAAAAAGGTTTACAAACATGCTTAGGCTTACAGAAGAAATGATATCTCAACTAAATGAATGGACAGAACAAAACGTTCCGTTTCAAGACGATATAATATCTACAAGCGATTTATACAAAGCTATTGCAAACGAACCAAGACGCGAGCTGCACGTTGATGCAGAAAATCTTACTATGGCGGGTTTAGAGTTGTTAGAATATATTATTGCAGATTCTCATAACATAGGTTCATTACATATAGAAAATCTCGATGCGGAATCTACACCTCATAACTTGTTCTCGAAATTTGAACACTCCGATCAATTATACTCCTTAGGGCTATGGAATTGCGATCTAAATGGACATGATCCGTACTATGACGGCAATTTTATTAGCGATAACATTGCTAAACTAAATCTGAGTTCACTAGATATAAACCAGTGTAATCTAGGAGATTTTCTAGAAAACCTGGGGCGTGATCTTGCCACCTATAGTACTAGGCCGATGAGCATCGATATTAGCCAATATCAACATGGTGAACAGACAGCTATAACACAACAAGATGCCGAGGCTTTCCTGAAAAGCATAATGTTTACACAAATACACTATGTTCAGATTTGTGGAGAAACACAATCTCACTTAAGTAACATAAGAGCTGAACACGCTGTAATTCAAAGCCAAGTAAGCGCAGAACTGGACCCTTTTCTGCATATGCAGGAATTAAATGATATGGTGCTAGAATGTCTAGGCAATACATTTGATATGGTAGAAGCTGACCAAGGCTAATATTACAATATAACGGATTCCAAAAAGAACCTCAGTCACACAACGGCACAACTCATAGCGCGATGTTAAAATCGCGCTATGACTTCTTTAACAGCCATTCAAAACATAACAATCTACAGACTCTTGCGTAGCTCATCAAATTTCTTTAAATTAGAAAGTGTTTTTTCTAGAGTATCTAGCTGGAGCATGCAAGGCCCGTCGCTTGGTGCGTTGTCTGGGTCTTGGTGAACTTCCATGAATAAACCGGCCACTCCTGCTGCTATTGCGCAGCGTGCTAGTAGCTCTACATATTGTCTCTGACCACCGCTAGATGCGCCAATACCGCCTGGTTGCTGCACTGAGTGAGTTGCATCAAAGAACACTGGGGCTCCAGTTTCTGCCATAATCGAAAGACCACGCATATCTGAAACTAATGTATTATAACCAAATGAAGTGCCACGATCTGTTAAGACAATGCCTTTCGCGCCGAACTTTGCTAGTTTATCATAAACATTTTGCATGTCCCAAGGAGCAAGGAACTGGCCTTTTTTAACCTTAACAACCTTCCCTGTTTCAGCTGCGCTTTTTAGCAAATCCGTCTGCCTGCATAAGAAGGCCGGGATTTGTAGCACGTCAACAACTTCGCCAACTGCCTTGCATTGCGTTTCTGAATGAACATCGGTAAGGATTGGACAGCCAATTTTAGATTTAACTTTCGCCAAAATCTCAAGCCCTTTATCAAGCCCTGCCCCACGCTCTGCATTTGCAGAGGTGCGATTCGCTTTGTCAAAAGATGATTTATAAATGAAAGGAATGCCAAGCTTGTCTGTAATTTGTTTAACTTTATCGGCAATGAATAATGCATGATCAAGAGTTTCAATCTGACAAGGGCCAGCAACTAGCGCAAATGGCAAATTATTAGCAATTGAAATATCTTCTACTTTAACAATATTCATATATATATTCTCCTTTTATTTGGCTATAGGTAACGCTGTATCTTCTATAATTCCCTTGGAGGCCGCGCTCTCTTTTTCTACTTTCTCTAATTTAGTAGAAACCTCAGCATGTGACTTAGAGGATAGGTTCGCTAGCACCAAAGCATTTGCAAAGAACATTACGCCAAGAACAACAGTAGTTCTTGTAAGGAAGCTAGCCGCAGACCTGCCGCTCACAACACCCATATTATTACCACCACCACCGATGCCGCTAAGGCCGTCTGTGCTAGTTTTTTGTAACAGAATCACTATAACAAGTAGTACAGCGACTACCAAATGAACAAAAAGCAGAGTATTTATCATGCTGAATATATAATTTATTTAATTTAAAATCGCATTTAATTCGTCTTCTTTTAAAGATGCAGACCCGAGTATAAGCCCGTTATTCCCAGGCACTGCGAGTATTTCTTTATAATTTTTCGAATTAACTGACCCACCATACACCAGCTGCGCATTTTTTGCAACAAGGCTTATCTCCTTATTTGTTTTAATTATATCAAAAACCTCAGCTATTTCTTCTGGAGTCGGAACTATGCCAGAACCAATTGCCCATACTGGCTCATAACCGATAATAACGCCATGCGCATTCTCTGGAATAGATTCTGCTATTTGCTGAATCAGAAACTCTTTATAGTTCTTGTTTTGTCTGGTTTCTAAGCTTTCGCCTATACAAACTATAGGAGTAACGCCAGACTTCAAGCAATTCTTAACTTTAGTTTTGACCATGTTATTGCTCTCTTTAAAGATCGTACGTCTTTCGCTGTGGCCGATAAGCGCGTGATTAACTCCGCAGCTCTTAATCATGTCTGAAGAATTCTCACCAGTGTACGCGCCAGAACCTGAAGCCGAACTAACATCCTGCGCACATAATGTTGTTTTTTTCAAAATACTAGCCAAATGTCCTAAATATAGCGCAGGTGGTGCTAATAATAAACGCGCTGAATAATTTATTTTTTCTAGCTCCTCCGCCTTAAGAACAGCCTCCTTTAGCGTTAAATTCATTTTCCAGTTAGCGATAATGAGTGGCGTCATAAGAAAAATCCCTTGCAGTAATTAAATTAGCTCACTATTTTAGTAGCCATATAAAAATAAGTAAATAGAAAAATTTATGTTAGCAAAAATTAGAAAGGGATCAGATAGTTTATTCATTAGAATTCTTCTTGCACTAATAGCATTTAGCTTTGTTGGCGTCGGTGCTGCTGCATTCGTTGGTGGAAATAGCCGCGGTAATATCGTGGAGTTTAACAATGCTCCTGCTATCTCTATGGAAGAATTTCAGCTAGCTAAAGCGCAAAGAGTAGACGCCCTTCAGCGCGAGAATGGAGTGAACCTTACAGAAGAAAATATAGCCGAACTTGAAATTGATCGCTCTGTGCTAACTAAGCTTATCAACGACTCTATGGTAAAATATTTAGCTTCTTACTATGATTTTGATATCAGCGAGAAGAAGCTAATAGACCTAATTAAAACTCTGCCTACATTTAGAAATCCAAATGGTGAATTCGACCTAGCCGCATTTAAATCCGCCTTCCAGGGGTCGCCTAGAAGAGAAGAAGAATATTTATCTTCTATCAAGGAAAATCTTATAACCTCTATGCTCTTAGATAGTTTCGCTAGCTCTTTTTATGTTTCTAAAATGATGACAGAAAACATGATAAACTATATGTCTGAGACTAGAACTCTAGATATATTATCTATTGACCTCTCATATAAACCTAAAAATTATAAGGCAGAAAAATTCGAAAAAGAGCATCTAGAACAGTTTTACAAAAGCAATCAAACAATGTTCGTTGCACCAGAGCTTAGAAACTTTAGTTACTTAAAAGCAGACGAGAAATTCTTGTCTAAAAGACTTGAGATCTCAGAAGCCGAATTGAAACAATATTTCGAAGAGAATATAGACGATTTTGCTGGCGCAAAATATGCTAAAGTAAAAAAACGAATCCGCCAAGAAGTAAAGAAAAACAAACTAGATGGGCTTGTAAATGAGCTAGCTAAAAACTTCGAAGAAGATGTAGCTAGCGGCCTTACTTTACAAGAAATTGGCACGAAGTATGACCTAACATTAATGAGCGCTAAAGGGAACTCCATAGACTCGTTAAATTCTAGCAAAAAACCAGAATATGTAGAGCTTGCAGATACTCTGTTTGAAATGATGGAAGGCGAAGTTTCTTATCCAATTGAAGTGCAAGACCAAAACACAATCCTACTTGCTGCAATAGATTCCGTAACGCCATCAAGACAACTATCATTTGATGAAGTAGAGAAGCAAATAACATCTATTCTAACAAAAAGAACTTTAGCACTAGAAAATGTTAAGCGCTTAGAGGATGTACAAAAAAACTATAACCCTAAAAAATCTAGCATCAAATCACTAAAGGCAAAAGGAATTAGCTACCTTTCGAACAAATCATTCACTAGAGCAGAAGCGCCTTTAAATGAGAAATTCCCTTCAGCGCTGCTAGAAGCTGCAATGTCATATAAAGCAAAAACATCCACACTGTTGATTGGAGATGGTAAAAAAGCATATTTTGCATATGTTAAACACATAAAAAACAACAAGAATAAAGCAAAGAAAATCAGAGAGAATTCTGGGGTGTATTTTGCAAATATCATTAAAGACGCTATGTTCCAAGAGCTTACGAATCATTTGATTCAAGAAAACGAAATGAAAATAACGCAAGAAGATTCAGGCAAGTAATTTTGAAGATAGTTTGTTATTTTCTGCTTTCAAACAAGAATTGTCTTTACTTTAAGGGGTATTAATAATATTTTGTTAATAGGAATATACAGAAATTGCTACTGCTTCTTAGCACTAGAAAAAATTTGATGATTAACATAAAAAAAACACTATTATTATTAGTATGCATACTCTTTGTGCAAACTGCCCATGCCGTAGTGCCTATTCAGATTGAAGTGAAGGTATTCGGTAAGGATATAATATTCGTTTTTTACCGCGATAAAGATCAAATTATTGACCTTAAACAAAAAGGCGACACCACAATCGCAAGCATCAACATCCCTTCTGAATTCAAGCTTCTAAACCCAAATGTTTTTAATAAATACGCCAGCGGGATTCATTCGGCAGCTAATAAGCAGCGGATAATCTTCCAGGTATCTGAAGAGCTGCAATACCAATCGATCATCAATGGTGAGCGCTTAGACGCCATTAAATTCCGCGCTGTAAAAAAGAAGGAAGAGAAGGAAGAAGAAGAGGATTTATCGAAAATAGGCGCAGCAAATAACGACCCAGGCGCGATTAGATACACTCAAAAAGATGGCGACCATGTGCTCTCCTTTAACCTTGGCAACGCAGACAGCAAAGTTGCTACATTCTTTAAAGGCAAACATATTTGGATAGTCTTTGACCAGAAAAAAACCTTCTCATTCACAGAAGGCGGAATTTTTAGTAAGTTTGAAGTAATACCAAGCGAAAAAGGAACCGTGCTGCGTATGCGCGTAGAGCAAGGGTTTGACAAGGCAAAGCTTGAGAAAATCCAATCTGGCTGGAGCATACGAATCTCTCAGAAAGAAGATAAAAACTGGAAACCAAACAATATAATAACCCCAAAGCCTCTAATTGAAGAAGATGGGTTTATCCTCAAAGGCAAATTCAAAAAAAATAAAATCATCTCATTCGAAGACCCAGAGCTGGGTGACCTGATTGCAGCTGTGCCACTTGGAACTGATGGTATGCGCGTTACCATGCAAAGAGATTCCATCGAATTTAGCTTGCTACGGTCAATACAAGGAATTGCAATAGTACTTTATAGCGATGATGTATCTGTAGAAAAATACGATGATGCCATAAAAGTAATATCAGACACCGCTCTGCCAGAAGATGCAACAGTTGAAGCGAACATTTTTCCCGCAAGTATCGACGAATATCTAAGATTGCCTACAATCTTGCCTTACAGAAATAAAAAGCTGGATATCCTAGACTTTAACAGGCAAAAAAGTAGATTAATAATGGAGGCATCACTTGCCCAGGACAAGACGGATGCGTTCGATAAAAATCTAAAGCTAGCGAAGTTTTTCTTTATACATGAAATGTATCATGAGGCTATAGATGTTCTGCAGCTAGCCAAGAAATATTCCTATAATGACTACCAGCAAAATCTGCAAGCTCGCTTCTTAACGGCCGTAAGCCACACCCTTGTCGGCGAACATGGGCCGGCGAAGGAAGAGTTCGACGATTTGCTAAGCTATAACGACATACAGCGAATAGCAGAGATCAACATTTGGAACAAATATAACGAATTTGCTATAGGTTCAAACCCAGGCGCCATTGGCGTTTTGAGCAACTTAGCAAAAACTGTTAGCCTATATTCAGACGACAAATACTGGCCGCTCATATTTTCTGAAATAGAACTGGCGATAATTGCTCATGATTTAAAAGCTATTGAAAGAATATTCCGCGAAATTCGCGCACCAAAAGCTGGTAAATATGCTAATAGCTTGAAGTTTTACAAAGCTAGATATTACAAAAAGAAAAAGCAAATTAATTTAGCCAAGCAATATTACCGCGATCTTGCCTATCAAGACACTGATGTATTTAATAAAGTTAGAGCAACATTTAATTTAATTAAACTACGAATGAGCGAAAAAGAGATAGAAGTTTCAGAAGCAATTGAAAAGCTTGAATCGCTTAGATATGAGTGGCGCGGTGACAAGCTTGAATATGAAATCTTAATGCAGCTTGCAGAATATTATCGTGACTCGCATGACATAATGAACGCGCTTAGAACCTATCAATATATCCAGCTTGCATTTAACAACAAGGTAAGTAATTTCTATATTACTTCTGAAATGGCGCGTATATTCAACTCTGTATTCCTGCCAGGTGGCCTTGGTGAGGAAATGGACGATTTTACCGTAGTTGCCCTATTCTACGAATTCAAAGAGCTGAACCCAATTGGTGACCAAGGTGATGATGTTATTATCGGCATTGCTAAACGCCTTGTGCGCCTTGATTTGCTAGATAATGCAATTGGGCTGATGCGTCACCAGGTTAATTACCGTTTGAAAGGCGAAAGAAGGGTTAAGAATGCGGATAATTTAGCAATTGTTCTTCTGGCTCATAAAAAGCCTAGCGAAGCTATTTTCATTCTTGATGAAACGGATAAAGACAACACATCATTCAAAGAGCATGAATACAGGGTTCGCCTGCGTGCTAGGGCTTTGATTAGCCTTGAAGAGTTTGAGAAAACCCTCTCTTACTTAAAAGACGACACCTCAGAAGAGGCAGAAATAATCAGGCGCGAGGCAGTGTTCCAATCAAAAGACTGGAACAAATATGCAGATCTGGTAAATGCTGACTTTGAGGGTACTATAGCAAACATAGCTACAAACAACGCAGCCGCGCAGGATATATTACGCCTAGCAATTTCATATTACATGCTAAATGTGCATGACCAACTGATAGTTATTGCAAACGCTGTGGGCGACAAAAACAAAGCACTAAAAAACACCATAGACCTACTAATAACCAGCTCTGGCCCTATAGACATCAAAAACCTAGACAGAACCCTGAACATAGACCAAATGAAAACATTGCTGGATAAGTACAAAAATCAATTCTTGGATCAATAAGAAAAAAGATTTTCGCTGGGGGAGCTCATTCTCCCATGCCATAATAGTGCTAGTAGTATTATGTAGCTGGCGCGATGGCCAATACACACCCCGTCATCAACTATGTTTATAAGAAAAATTTAAATAAGTTGAAGTTTAAATTTTCAAAGCATTATTTTGCTTCAAAAGATCACGTAATTTAGCGTTTGCAATAGGAGGCCCACCAAAATCGTCATAGCGAGGAGCGTAGCGACGGGCTATCCATGCAAGCGCACCACGCCCTCGCTGCTTCCTGGATTGCAGCGCTTCACTGCAATGACAAGAGGTCCACATTCCCGCGCGCGCGTCATAACCCA
This sequence comes from uncultured Rickettsiaceae bacterium, assembly GCA_964195465.1. Taxonomy (GTDB): domain Bacteria; phylum Pseudomonadota; class Alphaproteobacteria; order Rickettsiales; family Rickettsiaceae; genus Megaera_A. The sequence continues at coordinate 27,312 of CAXMOU010000029.1, read as the reverse complement.
ATGCGCGCTGGGGGCGCATCATTCGCCCCTGCCATATATAGTGCCTTTAGGCGTAATCAAGGCCGATGATAGCCCCCGCCAGCCCCAGGCCTACCTCCACCTCAGCCTCTTTACCCTCGTCGCATTCGCCAAAGGAAAGATTGCCTAGCAGACCCAAAGAATTCAGACCATAAGCTTCTTTTTCTTCAGCTTCTGGCTTTGCTATATCCACTTGCGTATTATTAAGACCAAACACTATTCGTAATTCATTGACATAAGCCATAAGCTTTTCTTTCTTAGTGTGAGCTGCTTCATTTTCCCTCGCCTCCTCCCCATAGGCTTTAGGGCTGATGTAATTTACATCATCATCTACTCTCTGATTAGTTAGATAGATCTTCGCAAAAACTTCATTGTTCGAAAACCCCTCCCGAATAACTTTAGCGCCAGCATCTCCTATCTGGTTGTGCTCTAGGGAGATAGTATCAATAACTTTATTGTTAGAGAGCCCCTCAACAATAGCTTTAATGCCAACATCCCCTATCTTGTTTTTGTCGAGGTAGATGTACTTAAGATCTGGACTTTTCTTTAATGCTGCTCCCAATTTTATACAATCGACATCTGTAATATTTTGACCAGCTAAATCCAACATAGAAAATGTTTCTGGCGCGCCTAGGAATGCTTCTAGGCTATTGGCGGTTTTATTTATTACTGGTATCACTGCCTCAATCCGCGGCTCATTTTCCTTAACTGCTTTAGGGCTATCATCTACTATCTGGTTGTTGAGGGAGACCCACTTAAGAAGTTTGTTGTTAGCACGCACATCCCGAATAACTTTAACGCCATCATCTCCTATATTATTGTGGTCTAGGTATAGGTCAGTAAGAATTCTGTTATTAGCAATGTACATCCCAATAGCTTCAGCACCAGCATCTCCTATCTTGTTATGGCTGATGTTGAGGTGATTAAGAACTTTGTTGCCAGAAAGCCCCTCCGCAATAGCTTTAGCACCAGCATCTCCTATCTTGTTTTTGTCGAGCTGAATGTACCTAAGAGCTGGGTTTTTCTTTAATGCTGCCCCAACATTACACAATCCTTATCTGTAATCTTCTTATCCTGTAAATCCAACCCAGAAAATGTTTCTGGTGCGGCTAAGAACTCTTCTATGTTATAGGCAATTCTGTTTATTTTTGGCATCTCTGCGTACACTCATTATAATTATTTAAGTAACTAATATGTACAATTGATGAAATTAATCTAGCTGTCAATTAATTTCCACACCATGCTACATTCTTTTTTTGCATAATCAAACTTCATGAAATATACCTTTTTCGACTGACATTTTACTTACGTAGGCCAGGTGGGCTATTCTAAACTCTGAGCTTGTGGTGAGTAATTCGTATGGGAGGTTATTTTGGCGGAGGAAGCTTTGGAGGCTTAGCTTTCGTTACCAAACAACAAAAAGGCGCCGCTTGCAACTAACAAACGGCGCCCTAAAACACTTGGTACAAAAATTATTTACTTAGAATCAACCCAAGAAATATTACCATCTTTGCGATAATATACTACGTTGACTCTTTCGGTTTTGGCATTTGTAAACATTAATGCTGGCAGGTTTTCTAGATCCATTTTCATTACTGCTTCACCAACAGATAGGGACATAACCGAAGTTGGCTTTTCAGCTACTATTACTGGGTTGTCTACGTCGAATTCTTGCATATCTTCATCTTCATGATCTTCTGATGAATGCGAGATTACGTATTTCATGGAATCTGTCATTGCTTCAGATACTTTCATACGCTTTTGGTGGCTATTTAACTTAGACTTATAACGCCTTAGCTGCTTTTCTAATTTACTCATGGAGCCGTCAAAAGCACTATAAATTTCGTCTGAAACATTATTGCTTTTAATAACCATATGGCGGCCAGTGCCGTCATGCATTATGATGTCACAGGTAAAACTGCGCCCTTGCTTTGAGAAATGTATATGAGTTCTTGGAGCGTCACCAAAATATCTCCCAACAACTTCCTGAGCCTTGCTCTCTACATATTCTTTTAAAGAGTTACCGATTGATATATGTTGACCAGAAACTTCTACTTGCATAATGTTCTCCCTATATTTAAGATTTTAAAGTTACCCCATAATCTATATATATCTGAAAAAAACTCAAGATAGAAGTGATTTATAAATGAATTTGTAAAATCTTTTGCAATCTGATTGTAGCGCGGAAGCACTCCTTATCGTATTCAGCTCTGCAGAATGCGAGTAAGCAATGTGATTTCCTCGCTAAAATCATGGTCCTTTGCCATTAATTCTCCGATTTTCTTCACGGCATGCATTACTGTTGTATGATCTTTCTTACCAAAATTAGCGCCTATATCCGCCAAGCTTTTAGAGGTAAGAGTTTTAGATAAATACATAGCTATCTGACGCGGACGTGCGATTGAACGGAGCCTTCTAGAAGAGGACATTTCAGCTACTTTGATATTATATCTACTAGCTACTTTGCGCTGTATTTCGTCAATAGTTACAATGCGTTCATTGGAACGCAGCAGGTCACGCAGTATATCTTGCGTACTCTCTAGTGTAACTTCGCGGCCAATCAGGGTTGAATGAGCTATTACCTTATTCAGAGCGCCTTCTAGCTCCCTGACATTTGAGGTGATTTTTGAGGCTAGAAAATCTATAACATTCTGCGAGATCACGATATCCATTTTCTCTAGCTTAGATTCTAAGATTCCCACGCGCAGCTCATACGTAGTGCTATGAACATCCGCCACAAGCCCCCATCCAAGCCTAGATTTTATTCTATCTTCAACATTATCAAGATCCGTCGGCGAGCGATCGCACGAGATCACCATCTGCTTGTTGTTATCTATAATCGCATTGAATGTATGGAAGAACTCTTCTTGAGTGCTTTCTTTTCCGCATATGAATTGAATATCATCAATCATCAAAATATCCACAGAGCGGAACTCTTCTTTAAAAGACATCATGTCTTTATTCCTAAGCGCCTTAATGAACCGATACATAAACTTCTCGGCAGACATATATAGCACTTTTCTGTTTGGGCTCTTGATATTACAATGCCAAGCAATTGCGTGCATCAAATGCGTCTTACCAAGGCCAACACCGCCATATAGAAATAATGGATTAGATTTTATCACAGCACCGTCAGACTCAGCAACAGCAAGAGAAGCCGCATAAGCAAGCTCATTCGGGGAGCCAACAACGAAATTCTCAAACGTAAAGCGCGGGTCTAGTGATGCTTGCGCATCTTTGATGTTATCAATAGAAGCTTCTGAATTATCAATATCCAAGGCCGATATTCTCTCAACCTCATGGCCGCCTGCAGAGGAGGCATCCACTTCTTTAGTAATGATATCAACAAACTTAATCTTCGGCTGATGATGGGCCCACAGGCTTGAGATCATATCAAAATAATTTGACTTAATCCAATCGCGTACGAAATTACTCGGCGCAGAAAGCACTACGGACGACTCCCCTTGAGACTCAAAGAAATCTATTTTACTGAACCAACTTTTATATAAATCAGCACCATAATGCGCTACTAAATCGCGGCTTACATCTTTCCAAAGGTCTCTATAGCTCTCGCCATTTTGACCATCGGCACTGGTTTGGTATGAATGTTGCATCGTATATACTTGAAATTAAAAAGGATAATTTACGCGAATCAACATAATAATCTTGATTTTTCTCCGCTGTCGACAATAATATTCTTATTAAATATTTTTGCAAGGTCATAATTATGTATATTCAAAATAAAGAACAATTTATCAAAAGACTAATTTATCAAAGCTGCAATCGTGGCTGCAAAGAAACGGACCTTATCATAGGCCAGTTTGCCAAGCAGAACATAGAGAAAATGAGCGATTCTGACTTGCAAATTTTCGATCAAATCCTACAAATGCAAGATGTTGATATTTATGATTGGTATACAAAGAAAAAGCCGCTTCCACCAGAGAATTCTTCTGCTATAATGACTCAGATTTTAAATTTCGAGCCTAATAACTAATGACCAAACTTGCAATAGCTTTATCCTCTAAGTGTTTCTTCGCATATGAGCATTTTAGCCACAAGAATAAAAATATTTTACTGTGCTGTAGTGACGAAGAAAGCGCTTTAATTGCATATAAACAACTGCTTTTTATCTCTGGTTGCAAAGATGGGTCTGGAAAGATTTTACACTTCCCAAGCTTAGATACCGTACCCTATGACAGAGTCTCACCAAATGGCGATATTTTGGCCAGAAGAGCTAACATACTAACTCAATTAGCATCGAAAACTTCGCCCAGAATAATCGTAACTGCAGCGCAGAATTTAATAGGCCGCTTGCCTATGCCATCTGTATTTTCAGAAAGCACCCTATTCCTCGCACCTGGCACCAAGATAGATATCGAGAACGTAGCTGAGTTTTTGATTAGAAATGGCTTCGATAGAGTCCCAAGCGCTGTAGATAGCGGCGAATTTGCCATCAGGGGCGAGATAATTGATATCGTAACTTCCAATAATAACGGCTACCGAGTAAATTTCGGCTGGGATAACATTGAGTCCATACGCGAATATGATACTTACAGCCAGATTTCTAAAAGAACTATAGACAAACTCACCATCTCTTCAGCTAGCGAGAGCCTGTTAAACTCAGATACAATCATAAATTTCAAGAATAATTTCTTAAAGCTATTTGGGGTCAATCACATTAAAAGTCCGCTTTATGAATCTATTACTTCGGGCCAAAAATTCCACGGCTACGAACATTTAACCCCGTTATTTTATGAGGAAATGTGCCTACTGCAGGACTTCCTGGATGACCACATAATCATCCACGACCATTTATCCATGCAGGCTATATTAGAGCATGAGCATAGTTATAATGATTTTTATCAATCGCGATTATTGTCCAATAAATCGAATCCTGATTCTTTCTATTTTGCTATAAAACCGCAGAATTTCATTATCAGCTCTAATCAAATAAAAGAAGAGCTGGATAATGACGATAACATACTACTGGAGTCTGGCGATAATATTTCCTTTGGTAACTTAGAAAATATTCGAAGCAAAGCAAAACTAGAGAAGAAAACAGAGTTCGACAAATTATTCGAAATCATTGTTGAGAATAAGAAAAAAATACCTGTAATCTTATGCAGCGCAAGAAGCAGCATAGAACGCATTAAAACAATCGCTGCGGACTATGAATATACGACTCAGGAGATCACCCAATTATCTCTGGCTAAAAAAAATATAATCAATTTGGCAATAGCGCCGCTCAGGAACGGCTTTGTTACCAACAAATATCTCTTTATCTCTGAACAAGATATTTTAGGCGATAAATTCACTACCCAAGGCCACACCACCAAGAGAAAGCTTAAGAACATCCTGACAGAGCTAGACAACATCTCAGAAGGCGAAATGATTGTCCATAAGGAGCATGGGATCGCGATGTTTGAAAGGATTCAAACAATATATGTAGATGAAATCGCCCATGATTGCTTGAAGCTTATCTATGCAAATAACGACATTCTATATCTGCCCGTTGAGAACATAGACCAGATTAAAAAATACGGCGGCGATGCAGTTATGCCAGACAAGCTCGGCGGAGCTAATTGGCAAAAACGTAAGGCTAGGTTAAAGAACAGAATCAAAGATATCGCTGCGAAGCTTATCAAAATCACAGCGGAACGCGAGCTTACAAAATCAAGGCCAGTGCAGTTTGAGCAAAGCGCTTATGATAATTTCTGCCGCAAATTCCCTTACAACGAAACTGAAGACCAACTATCAGCAATTAATGATGTTAAAACTGACCTAGAAGACGGCAAATTGATGGATCGCCTGATCTGCGGCGATGTTGGCTTTGGCAAAACAGAAGTAGCCATGCGCGCTGCCTTTATGGCCGCCTATGACATGAATGACGATCTGCCGCAAGTAGCAATCATCTCACCGACAACCATCCTATGCCGCCAGCATTATGCCAGCTTTCAAGAGCGCTTTGAAGGGCTGGGCTTAAAGATCGCTCAATTATCGCGCTTAGTAACGACTGGCCAAGCAACCAAGATCAAACAAGATTTAAGCGAAGGAAAGATAAATATCATCATCGGAACGCACGCGCTTCTGGCGGGTAGCATCAAATTCAAGAACCTAAAAATGGTTATAATTGATGAGGAGCAGCATTTCGGGGTCGCGCAGAAAGAGCGTCTTAAGGAGATAAAATCAGGAATGCATGCGCTCTCGCTCTCGGCCACCCCTATTCCGCGTACGCTGCAAATGTCTATGGTTGGCATCAAGGATTTAAGCCTGATAGCCACCCCGCCAATAGACCGCTTGCCTGTTCGCACTAACGTAATGCCGTTTGACGCTGTGGTCATCCGCGATGCATTAATGCGTGAGCGCTTTCGTGGTGGGCTTAGTTTCTACGTTGTGCCTCGCATCAAGGATATAGAATGGGTACAAAAACAACTTGATGCACTAGTGCCGGAGCTAAAATATAGAGTAGCGCACGGGCAGATGCCACCGGCCGAGATCGATAAAGCAATGACGGATTTCTGCGATGGTAAATTCGATATATTGCTCTCCACTACCATAATCGAGTCTGGCATAGACATACCAATTGCCAACACCATGATTATTCATCGCTCAGACATGCTGGGGCTTAGCCAGCTTTATCAACTACGAGGGAGAGTAGGACGCGGGAAAGTGCGCGGCTATGCCTACTTAACCCTAGCACATTATAAAACAACCAGTAAACACTCGCTGCAAAGGCTTGATATTCTGCAGAATATCGACTCACTCGGCGCAGGCTTCACAATCGCCAGCCACGATATGGACCTTCGCGGTTTTGGTAATTTAGTTGGATCAGAGCAATCTGGCCACATCAAAGAAGTTGGGTCTGAGCTGTACCAGGAAATGCTGGATGAAGAAATCAAAAAGCTCAAAAACCAAGATGCAGACGAAAAAATTGCCGAATTCACGCCGACAATTAATCTTAACATCGCCGTGCTAATTCCAGATAATTATATTGAAGATTCATCGCTAAGACTGGCAATCTACAGACGCGCAGGAGATTTGCAAACCAACACAGAAATAGAACATTTTCGCGACGAAATGATAGATCGCTTTGGTCCATTGCCAAATGAATTCAGTAATTTGCTGCACATGGTAAAGATCAAAAACATCTGCCTAGACCTAAAAATCGAAACCCTAGACAGCGGTCCAAATGGCTTTGTAATGAAGTTCAACAAGAATTTCGATGTCTCAGACATGGTAATGAGCTTCATAAAACAACACCCAAGGCACGCAAAAGTAAAGGCGGATAATAAGCTGCTATTTATTAAGAAACTAGATCCAAGCACGCTTCTAAAAGAGGCAGAGAGTTTGCTGGCGAAGTTTTAGGAATTGCTATAAAAATGGCATTATATTTGCTAGTACAGTAGCACTCTAATCAAAATAAAATATATAAATGAAAACAAAATCTATAGAAATAAACGGCGAAACAGTTTACTTGTTTCCTAAATACGGGGTCAATGCAATGATTGTTGCCTCCGAATATTTAGAGGCAATAGGTAAAATTTTAGATCCCATTATTAATGCAAATGATGATGATATGTTTACCGAAGGTTTACTCCGTTGCACAGCAAGTAAAATTAACCTATTATCTAAATGCGCAACTTTTGATACCCACCAACTACTTAATCCCCATAATATGGCAACTCTAGCTAGGGGATTGTCTAGGGCAGACGACTTAAGACTCGCTGCAACAAACTGCCGAACAATTATAGATAATAATAAGGAAGCTCTAATAATCCATACACCTGTTGGCGACATGAACGCTTTAGACGTAAATATATTTTCTGAAATGATTCATTTTGTTGATGCAAGATTAAAATCTACCTACATGTCTATAAAAAATGCTTTGGACAACGATATGTTTTCAGCATTATCGTCTAATACATTAAAAAAATACAGCTTAGATTCGCGGCTCTACAAACAATTAATAGCTTTGGACTCAACTGAATATAACGAAGATTCAATCGAGCATTTTATTAATGATAATTATCTTCGCTTAACAGGAATTTGCAAAGAAACAGACCATAGCTATTTTCAATCACCCCCAATACAATCTAGTGTATTTAGCTTTTTAACTCTAGCCGATGTATACCATCACCCTATAGACGTAATGGGGGATATGCCTGAGGTACCATTACCTGGAGCGATATTAGAGTTAGTATGTGATTATATGTAGTTCTCTAATGTTTATAAGAAAAATTTAAATAAGTTGAGTTTTAATATAAATTATGTTAATATACATTAATTATATTAAATAAATGGTGTAATATGAAGTATTCAATAAATTTACTATGGATAAATAAAAAGATTGATGATCATAGTTTTATATACCCTGGTGTAACTCAAGAAGATGTACGCGATACATACTTAAAAACCGCATTCGAATGGACTAAAAATAACCCCGATGCAATAGTAAATATTTGGTATGATTCTCTATTATACCAAAATATTGAAAGAACTTTAGAAAACACAGTATCTTTAATTAGTGAAACTCCTAATATAAAATTACGAGATATAAGAGAAATAGATATTGTTAATTGCAACAAAGATATCTTTGAAGAGAAAATGCCTTTCTACTTGCGTATAGACTTATTAAAAATAGTTATCATGCATCATGTATTTGTACATGATGCAATAGATAGTACAATATATTCTGACCTAGGAATTACTAATCTGTATGAAAAGGATTTATTCTCAGTCAAATTGCTAGAAACCATGAAATCAATAGGTGTGCAAACAAATTCTAATGGATTAGAAAACCAATTTATTCAAGCGTGCAATAGTGACGAAATAGTATTAGCTTTCAAATATTCTATTAATGCTTGTTTAAATCGAGTAGAATTTATGATAAATCGAGAAGATGCAAATCATGCATATATAATGCCTACCATATATAATGTAGCATTTTTTTCTACAATCAATGAATTGCATAAGTTTTATATGGGAATAAAAGAAAACAATATGTTGTTTAATTCAAGTTTTTCAAAAAATGGGTGTTTCGCAAAAAATGATATATGGGCTCCATACAACCCCGATTTACATGGTTATGACTTACTTGGCAATTTTCAGCGTGGAGAGAGTTTTTATTATTTTGATAAAAATAGAAAAACAATACCCACAAAAAAGATAGTTAAATTCGGATATACCGATGATTTCTTCCTTGAGGGCATTGAGATGATCAAGGTGAATATTCGCGGTGGGAATGCCCATCGCGATGAATGGAATCCCTTACAGGGAAAATTAAAGGTGAAGCTTTTAGGGATTGAGGCAATAGTTGCATTGGAAGATGAAGAAGAAAAAGAAGAAAAAGAAAATGAAGTTTTTGAGCATATTATCTCAATAGAAGATGTGATTGATGAATGTCCACTAGTTGGCGAGGAAGCGTCAAGTTAAGAGCAAAAAAGAAGCTAAAAAAAAGTTACTCTAAAATCACCAAAAAAGTAAAAAAATAATCGTCCTGGCCTGAACTGATACTATCTTAACTTGACGATGCCATCCACTCATACAAAAAAATGACCAGGTACAAAACACCTGGTCATTTTCTAATATCTATATCAAAAGCTTAGCAGCCTAAGCTGCCAAACCTTATTCTATTTTTAGCTTTTCATTTCTTTTTCAAGAAGTTTTTCTAGCTTATCTTTTGAGTAAGCTTTTTCATTTACAATAATTTCCTTATCGAAAATTGCTTGTACGCCTTTCTCTTCCATGATTGGTCCTTTTAGGGACTCAACAGCTTCACGATTCTTTTGATAGAAATCAATCACCTGCTGCTCTTGGCCAGGGTAGTTTCTAGCTTGCGCTACAACTGCTTGACGAAGATCATTTTCATTTATGTTTAATTTGTGTATCTTGATATATTCAGCAAGCAGCAAGCCAATTCTTACTCTTCTAGTTGCAAGCTTAGTGAAATATGCTTTTTTCTCTTTATCAGACTTGCCTTTCAGCTCCTCATCTTCACCTTCTTGATCTGCAGCAGTAGCTGTCTGCTTTTCTAGAATTTCTATTTCTCTACCAAGTAAAGTTTTCGGAACATCAAACTTCATAAGAGCTTCAAGCTTATCGAAAAGCTTCATTCTCATCATTACATGAACTGGCTCGTTATAGCTAGATTCCATATTTTCTGAAATTTGCTCTTTTAACTTAGCAACAGTTTCACAATTGAATTTCTTAGCAAACTCATCATCGATTGTTACTTCGCTTTCTTTGTGAACAGCTTTCACTTGAGTTTTGAATTCTGCAGGCTTACCAGCAAGTTCTGCTGAATGATACTCTTCTGGGAAATCAACTTTCACAGTTAGCTCATCACCAGCTTTTGTGCCGATTAATTGATCTTCAAAGCCAGGGATAAATGCGCCGCTACCAAGAACTAACTTATGAGCATCTAATTTACCGCCATCAAAAGCTTTTCCGTCAACATAACCGATAGCATCGATAGTTATCTGGTCGCCTTTTGCAGCTTTTGCTTTTGAAGCTTTATCGTAAGATTTAGAGAATTCTGTAAGTCTCTTTATTTGCTCATCAATATCTTTATCTGAAATAGTCAATGTTGGCTTTTCTATTGAGATTTTTTTGAAATTTGGCATTGGGATTTCTGGAAGAAGCTCAAATTTCAAAGTAAATGATAAATCTTTACCAGACTCATTTACTAAATCATCAATAGATGGATCAATAGCTACGTTCAGCTTCTCTTTTTTAACGATGTCATCAATAGCAATGTTAAGTTCTTTATGAACTATATCAGCTCTGATTGATGGCTCATATTTCTTTTTCAAAATGCTAGTAGGAACTTTCCCAACACGGAAACCATCCATTTTTGCTGTCTTAGAAGCAGTTTTTAACTCTTTGTCAATTGCGTCTGTAATGCCCTTTGCAGCGACTATTACTTTTGCATGATATTCTGTGCTGTCTTTCTTTAGTTCTTCTATTTTCATAATTTGGAACCTTGCCCTTGAAACTATTAATGTATGGAATAATATTTGTTTTCTAAAGAATCACCAATCTAAAAAATAGATTGGTGCGGATGGAGGGACTTGAACCCCCACGCCTTGCGGCACTAGAACCTAAATCTAGCGCGTCTACCAGTTCCGCCACACCCGCATTGAATCTATAGAATAAAACAAGTCTGCTAAGCCAATATTTTAGCCCCGCAAGAACTCATTTAAGCAGCTATAATACACGTTATGAAGCGTTTGTAAATCACTAATTTTAGTATGTTCGTTGATTTTATGAGCAAGATCACAATTTAGCCCAAACTCAACAACTTCAGCGAATTGATGAATAAAGCGCGCGTCCGAGGTTCCACCACCAGTTTCTATAGTTGGTGAAGTCTCGCATACGCGCTCGGCAATCTTGGTAAATTTGCGCATATTCTCCGAATATTCCTGAATAAACGGCTCAGATGAACAGGAATATTGCAAATCATAATCGTCAGAATATTCCGAAATAACCTCCATAACCATAGCGCTTAAATCTTTAGAGCTATGATGATCATTAAACCTGATATTAAATTTTGCACTCACTGATTCTGGAATAATATTCGAAACATCGTTACCAACATCAATTGAGGTTACCTCCAGATTGGATTTCTGAAAATATTCAGAGCCATCATCAAGCTTCTTAAGCCCCAGCTTAGCAAGAATCCCAAGCATAGCTGGCACTGGATTAATCGCCTTTTCTGGATAGGCCACGTGCCCCTGCTTGCCACTTACTTTAAGGACAAAATTAATGCTACCACGCCGCCCTATTTTAATAGTATCACCTACAATTCGCTTGCTGGTCGGCTCGCCTAATATACAAAAATCAATTTTCTGATCTTTGATATGTTCAAGCATTGCTTTAGTCCCATAGGTGCCCGGCCCTTCTTCGTCTGTAGTTAGCAGAAAACTAATCGAACCATTTCGCTTTGCGCCGCTATTTACAAAAATATGCACAGCAGACATCGCGCAAGCGATAGCCCCTTTCATATCCACAGCACCACGCCCATAAACATTATCGCCCTGAACTTTCATTTTGAATGGGTCTGAATTCCATAAATCCTCATTCATAGGCGGAACAACATCTAAATGCCCTGCAAAGCAAATATTAGGAGCAGAATCACCAAGCACCGCATATAGGTTTGTTACCTCTTCTTCTCCAGGTCCAAATTTCTGAATATCGCACTTAAATCCCAGATCAGACAAAAAATCCGCGACATACTCAATAGCATCCGCGCCCTTAGGCGTTACTGACTGGAAGGAGATTAACTTCTCCAAAATCTCTAAACTTTTATTGTCCATAATATATTTGCTACATTTTTACTGAAAAATAATGTATAATTCACTGCGAAATATCATTAATGTATCAAAATGACGAAGAAAATACCTTTTGTAAAAATGCATGGTCTTGGCAATGATTTTGTCATCATATCAGAAACTCACTTGCCTTCAAAGATTAATATGACCGAATTTGCTATAAAAATATCCGATCGCCGCTTAGGAATTGGATGCGATCAATTTATTACATATGACGATAGCGAAAAAAACATACAAATGAGTATTTATAATCAGGATGGCTCAAAAGCACTTGCATGCGGCAATGCATCTCGCTGCTTATCCCGCCTGATATTTGACCAAACGAGTAAAAAAGAAATTACCCTACATGTTGGCTCGCGCAAAGTTATTTGCGAGTATATAGACGAAAATAACATTAAAGTAGATATGGGGCCTGCTAATTTTAATGCGCCTTGGATGCCAGGCGCTGAAGCTCTTTGGAAGCTAGCAGAGCGCTACCTTATCGAACCAAAGGAAGTGATATGCGCAGATGTTGCCAACCCGCATCTAGTGATTTTCTCTAAATTATCAGATAAAGACCAAGAAATAATTGGCGCTGCCTTTCAGAAATCAGACCTATTCAAAGACGGCGTAAATGTAAATTTCGCCAAAATTGATGATAATAAAATACACTTAAAAGTATGGGAGCGCGGGGCTGGATTCACGCTCGCATGTGGCAGCGGAGCGATTGCAACTTTCGCATCTGCATGCAAACTTGGCTTCGCAGCTGAACAAGCGGAGATTGTTTTCAAACTAGGCTCTCTACAAATGCAAAAACAAGATGGTAGCATAACCATGCGCGGCCCTGCCAGCTATGTATTTTCTGGGGAATACACCAATGAATGACAGGCAAGAAGTTGTTACATTTGGGTGTCGCTTGAATATATATGAAAGCGGGATCATCAAGGATAATTTAGCTAAATCTGGCGAAAAAAACGTAACAGTGTTCAATACTTGCGCAGTTACCAAGCAGGCTGAAAAGCAGGCGAGGCAAGCCATACGCAAATTACGCAAAGAGCAGCCCGATACAAAAATCATCGTCACAGGGTGCGCAGCGCAGAACAACCCAGACATGTTCGCTAAAATGCCAGAGATTGATAAAATAATTGGCAACGAAGAAAAACTTTCAGACAAATATTACAATTTTGATTCAGAAAGAGTGATCGTTAACGACATAATGTCCGTCAAGGAAACTGCCAACCATATGGTACGCAGCTTTGATGGCAGAGCAAGAGCTTTCATACAAGTACAAAATGGCTGCGATCACAGATGCACTTTCTGCATGATCCCATTTGGCCGCGGCAATAGCCGCTCCGTGCCCATGGGAGTTATAGTAGAACAAGTACGCACATTAGTGACGGACGGATATAAAGAAGTAGTCCTAACTGGAGTTGATGTTACAGCCTACGGCGCTGATCTGCCGGGCAAGCCAACCTTTGCCCAAATGATAAGGCGATTGCTATCACTAGTTCCAGACCTTGCGCGGCTAAGACTTTCCTCTATTGATGTCGCTGAAATTGACGATGATTTATTTGACCTAATGGCCTACCATCCGCGCCTAATGCCTCATTTCCACATCAGCCTACAAGCTGGTGATGACATGATATTAAAACGCATGAAGCGCCGCCATAATCGTCAGCAAATAATTGATTTCTGTCATAAACTACGCAAAATTCTTCCCTTCGTATCTTTTGGTGCAGACATAATCGCTGGCTTCCCGACGGAAACCGATGAAATGTTTGAGAACACCAGAAGCCTAATCGCAGAAGCAGGAATCCAGTACTTGCACGTATTCCCCTACTCCGAGCGCGAAGGAACCCCAGCCGCCAGAATGCCCCAAGTGCCCATGAACATCCGCAAAGAAAGGGCCGCAATACTACGCGAGGAAGGACAAAAAGAATTGATGAAATTCTTCGAATATAACAAAGGGCAGCAAGTATCTCTACTTGTTGAGAAAAACAACCTAGCCCATTCAGAAAACTTTATACCAGTGAAGATAGATGGCGAATTTGAATCCGGGCAATTGGTAAATGCTGATCTTGCAGGGATAGATGGCGAATATATGCTTGCTAGAATAGGTTAAAAATACATAAAGCAATCTATTGGTATTAATAGGCGATAAAAAAGGTTGACTACTGTTAACTAAGTTGGTATGGTACATCAATCAATTAAGTTGACGACCGTTAACTTAATTGCTATAATACATCAATCAATTAAATGGAAATTAGTTTTATGAACAAAGAAAACCAAAACAATGCAGCTATTCAAATAGCTGTTGCTAACGCTCCTGTTGCTGCTGTTGCTAACGCTGCTATTAATGATGCCTTCGATGCTGCAATTGCTGAAGGCCAGGCATATCTCATTGACAATGCACTAGATGTATACATCATAGGCAATGATGTAGCATGGTTTTCTGAAGTCAATTAAATTTGGTGACAACCCGCCTCTATTAATGAGGCCGTTGCTGAAGGCCAAGTAAACATCCTAGGCAATGATTTAGAAGTTGCCGAATTCTAGATTTGTATTTATACTAGCATCCAATTAATCAATTGATGCTAGTATAAAAATGAAAAAATTCACGCTAATTGGTGGCGGCAGCTGGGGAACGGCTATTGCTTGTCTTATCGCAAGAGCTCAAGACGAAGTGCTGATATACAGCATAGAACCAGAAATCACGAATGAGATTAATACTCACCACACAAATACAAAATATCTTGGGAACGCAAAATTGCCAGTTGGGCTAAAAGCCACTTCGCAAATAGAAGATATAATTGATACTGAGATATTAGTTATTGCAGCTCCGTCTCATGCTTTTTCTTCTGTACTCCAACAATTAAAAGACCTAAACCTACCAAAAGAAACCACTCTGCTTATAGCAACAAAGGGATTGTGCGAAGATCCTGTAGAGCTTTTCTCCACTAAGATCGAGCGCGAACTAACTAACACATATGCTTTCCTCTCTGGCCCTAATTTTGCACGCGAAGTAGCGGATGACAAACTCTCTGCTATTGTTATTTCTTCAAAAGATTTAGAGCGCGCAAAACAAATCGCAAGCTTGCTACAAACAGACACATTAACAACTGATGTTTCAGATGACGTAATAACAGCACAAATAGCTAGTATAGTAAAAAACATCACTGCAATTAAAAGCGGGATTTTTCAAGCTCAAGGTCATGGCGCCAATGCAAGAGCCTGGCTGATTAGTAAAGCGCTTGAGGAAATTGCTACAATAAGTAAACAACTTGGCGGCGATGCCTCTAGCCTACCGCTATCATCCATCGTAGGAGACTTAGTACTAACCTGCTATTCCGACGCCTCTAGAAATACAAAATTCGGATATGAATTCCATAAGAGTAATTACTCCAAAGAGTTTTTAGACAATTACCCAATTCTAGTAGAAGGCGCTCGTAATGCCAAGCTGCTACAAAAATTCGTAGGTAAATATAATCTAGACCTGCCTATTACTTCTTCAGTTGCAGATATATTGAAATCTTAACGAGGCACGTTAAACAAAAAAGAGCGCACAGCAGGCACCGTCATATAATAGATTACATTGAAAAAATGCATTATTTTATCTAGGAAGGTGCGGAGTGATAGGCGAGTGAAGACTGGATAGCCGCGTCGCGTAGCTCCTCGCTAAGACAGTTGGTAGGAGTTTATTTCAATGCAATCTACTATAACAGGAACAGTACGCGCAGCCTGCCTACCACTATGTCATTCCCGCGGAGGCGGGAATCTCAGGAGGCTAAACCGCTAGATTCCCGCCTCCGCGGGAATGACAGTGGTGGCTGGAATGACAGTGGTGGACTAGATACAGTGCTGAACTAGATATCAGTGGTGGACTAGACAGGTGTTTGGAACGAAAGTACCATCGAAATGGTACAGGTTAATCCAAGAATATCTGCTTTGCAATTGGTTTTTCTGTAACCTTCTTGCCTTTACCAGAGAGTTTTTTCTTAACAGGCTTCGTTTGATGAGAAAATGTTGTTCTCAAATAATCATCAACTTCGCTGTTTAGCAAATCAATTTTATCACGGAAGAAATGATCCGCGCCAGCTATCATGCGATAATCAACATTGATGTTTTTCTGCTTAGTCAGCCTTTGCGCTAGATCATGCACGGACTCTTCTGAAACAACGCTATCTTTATCACCCTGTATAACCAAACCAGGAACAGGACATGGGGCAAGAAAAGAAAAATCAAATTTATCTACAGGCGGTGCAACAGCCAAAAAGTGAGTTATTTCAGGACGACGCATAATAAGCTGCATAGCAATCCACGCACCGAATGAAAACCCTGCGATCAAATTCACTTTACTCATAGGGTAATTAACTTG
Organism: uncultured Rickettsiaceae bacterium; assembly: GCA_964195465.1. Taxonomy (GTDB): domain Bacteria; phylum Pseudomonadota; class Alphaproteobacteria; order Rickettsiales; family Rickettsiaceae; genus Megaera_A. Next base: position 10,611 of record CAXMOU010000029.1, on the reverse strand, counting down.
CAGCCAATCAAGAGCGGTTGCAGCATCAGTCATTTCACCAATGCCATCGTCAAACTCACCCATAGAGCGACCAACGCCTCTAAAATTCACGCGCAGCACTGTAAAATCGTTCTCAAACAAGGTTTTGTATACATTATATACAACCTTATTATTCATTGTTCCGCCATATAGCGGATGCGGATGCAGAACAAGCGCGATTGGGGCATCAGGGTTAGCGGACTGTGCTACTCTTCCTTCTATACGACCAGCAGGACCGTTGAAAAACACTTCAGGCATTATCTATCATAACCTTTAAAAAATAAAAATATTATCCATAAGCTCTTTTGTTGCTTATGGATAATCATACCAAGTACTTATATTACTATATTGCTAAAAACTCAATAGAAATTCAAATCACACTAATAAAGGAGTTATATAGGCAATCAAAAATACATATATTTAAACGCCAAGAGCTGCTCTGTACAAATCAAGAATCGCCTCTTGCTCTGCCAAAGAGTCTTTGTCTAATTTCTTAAGCTTAATCACTTGCTTCATGATTTTAGTATCAAAACCATTTGCCTTTGCCTCATCAAACACTTGCTTTAAATCGTCTGATATATCGGATTTGTCACTCTCTAATCTTTCAATTCTACTAATGTATTGTTTCAACTGATCTGCGGCTACTACTTCGGACATATTTCTTTGCTCAATTATTCAATTATCAATGACTATTTTTATAAACTTAATTTTCAATAAAGGCTAGAAAAAACTTGCGCGGTTAAAAAATAGAGTGCATACTAAACTTTTGGTTTAATAATAATTAAAAAAAGCCTAAATAATAAATTTTTCTTGATGAAGCGGGGGGATTATGATTACAGATAACATTATAATATTAATAGCCGTATTGCTGCAATGCATACTTGTTGCATCTATTTTCAAATATCGCAAACGCCTTGACGAACAAAACAAAAAATTAATTCAATTTTATTTAGACGCTAAATTTATCTGCAAACACCTTATTGAAAGCATAACTATATCAGACTCATCCAGCTTTTGTACTTCCTTGCTACACGAGATAAAAGAATATTACAATCTTGACGATATATTAGTAGTTGACTCAATCAGCTCTCTTAATGGAGAAAACAATACAAAAAACAGAAGCTCTATAATTAAATATATACATAAAAACATAAACGAAATAAACCAAAACATTGTGGAACATCAACTTCTAAAAGTAAGCGCTGCAATAGAAGGCAGGCAGAAAGTTTTATATATTTCTGCCTTAATGGGCAAAGATGAGGGAAATGGAATGGTAATTTGCATAGAAGACGCGCCGTGCCTGTTAACAGAACAAGGGAAAACCAGCCTAGAAAATTGCATTAATTTACTCAAAACCAGATTACTATATGAGTAAATTATTTTATAGACAGGTGCAATATTTTGACATAAATTAATATTTTATCAAAATTTCTACAAACATGAAACACAAGATAGACTCGCCTCTTGGGAAAAACTCAGGATATAAAGATCAATATGATAATAGCCTACTCGTTAGCATCGCTCGCAGCATAGTTCGGGACTCCATAGGCTTAAGCGGAGACATGCCATTTAAAGGCGTAGATATCTGGAATTGCTACGAGGTATCCTGGCTAAACCAAAAGGGACGCCCGTGCGCATACATAATGCAATTTTCCGTTTCCGCAGAATCTGAGTGCATAATCGAATCTAAATCGCTAAAACTATATCTGAACTCATTGAATGCAACTAAATTTGATAACGAACAAATTGTCGCAGAAACTATAGAGAAAGATTTAAGTGCAACTGCTAAAGCGCCAGTTTCTTTAAAACTATACAAACCAAACGACACTTCACTACACTCATTAACTAATTTTCAAGGAACTAACATAGATGATCTAGATGTAGAAATATCTGATTATAGTGTAAACACCGAGCTTCTTAGAAACGAAGGAGCGCCAGAGGAAATCACTGAAACCCTATGCTCCAACCTGCTAAAATCTAACTGCCTTATTACTAGCCAACCAGACTGGGCTTCTGTGCAGATAACATATAAAGGACAAAAAATTGATTATAAATCATTACTAAAATATCTGATATCATTCCGTAATCACGATGAATTCCACGAACAATGCGTAGAGCACATTTTCAGCGACATCATGAAACAATGCGAACCAACAGAATTAACAATCTACGCCAAATACACCCGCAGAGGCGGCATAGACATAAACCCATTCCGTACTAATTTAAATATGGATGATGTTATAGTTGATAAGTCTAGGGATGTAAGGCAGTAATTAAAGCTGATTTTTATCTACGCTAGATAAATTTTTATAAGGTAGGTTTTTATTTTTGAAATACTCGATTACCTTATGATTATCCTTGGCTACTTCTATATGATGAACATAACAGCTAGGATGGAAATAACCATTTTCTTGACGCTTTTTTAGCCTAGCATTTTCTATTGCACTCATCTCAAGGCCACTTGCCTCAGCTAATGCATGTATAACTTCCATAACATCTGCAAGTTCTATCTCAAGCTCCTCTACGGTAACAGAGGCAGCTACTTCGTTTGCTTCTTCTATTATCTTATTCTTTAGCCGCTTGATATAAGCATCAGCAGAAAGAGTCTCTGAATTAACAGAAACCCCCTCTTTTTTCATGCGGTCTGGTAAATTATTACGTATTAGCTTGTTGAATTGGTATTTATTCATTTATAATTTACTTTCTATAAGCTTAATGGTCTCACTGATTCCGTATAATTTAAAGAACGAACCAAGGCGTGGCCCTTGTGTTTGGCCTAGTAAAACCTGGTATATTTCCTTGAAGAAGTCGCGCAGATTTTCATATCCAGCCTCGCGCCCTATAGCATAGATTACGTTTTGAATCTCTTCGCCAGTTTCCTCCCCAGAAAGGCCGGATAACATCTCAACTATTTGTTTCAGCAGAGATTTTTGCTTGTCTGTGGGGTCAATATATGCCTTGCTGCTTTTGACAAAATCATTATAATAATTCACGGCAAAACTAGTCATATGGTCCAGATATGGAGCATTTTCAGGACTTGCCTCTGGCGCATATTGGCTAATAAAAGCCCACAGCACAGATTTATCATCAGGGTTGCACACAGATGCTAAATTCAACAGCAAAGCAAAACTTATCCCGTAAGTATTAATCACAGGGACATTACCTTGGTGAATATGAAATACTGGATTAGCTATTCTTTTCTGAATATCTTCCTCTGCATGATATTTCTTATTGAATGTCAGATACTCATCAACGCTTTTCGGCAGCACATTAAAATATAATCTCTTAGCTTTTGTAGGCGATTGATACATGAACAAGCCCATGCTTTCAATAGGAGCGTAATGCATCCATTGATCCACGCTTATGCTGTTGCCCTTAGATTTTGAGATTTTTGCCCCAGCTTCGTCCAAGAACATTTCATAGAAAAACTGCACGGGAGGATTGCCGCCAAGGATTTTACATATCTTACTATAGATCTCAGCATTAGGCCTATGATCCTTACCATACATTTCATAGTCAATATCAAGCGCAGCCCAGCGCATTCCAAAATCTGGCTTCCATTGTAATTTGCAATGCCCGCCAGTAACTGGAACTTCCACAAGCTCACCATCTTCGTTTCTATATGAAATAGATTGATTCTCTAAACTAACGGCCTCTACTGGAACCTGCAGCACCACACCAGTGTCCGGGCATATTGGCATGAAAGGTGAATATGTAGCCCTGCGCTCTTCGCGGAAAGTCGGCAACATAAGCGCCATGATCTCGTCATATTTCTCGATTACTTTTACCATCATATGATCAAACTGCCCAGATTTATAGCATTCTGTAGCACTATAGAAATGATACTCAAAACCAAAGCGATCTAAGAACGAGCGCAGCTTAGCATTCATATAATGACCAAAGCTTTTGGTCTCACCAAATGGATCTGGAATCTCAGTAAGAGGCTTGCCTAAATGCTCTGCTATCATCTCTTGATTAGGCAAATTTGTAGGAATTTTCCTAAGCCCATCCATATCGTCTGAAAAGCAAATTAATTTTGTGGGGATGTCGCAAATTTGTTTAAACGCCTCCATGACCATAGTAGTTCTGGTAACTTCTGCGAATGTACCAATATGCGGCAAGCCAGATGGACCGTAACCTGTTTCAAATAATACATAGCCCTTAGCTGGCGCTTTCCCGCCGATTTGGTCGTAAATTCGTTTCGCTTCTACAAAAGGCCAGGCTTTTGAACTAACTAAATCATCAAAATTCATTGTCATAACATAAATATGGTTTTAAGATAAGGCCTTTAGGATATTACTATACTGCTATTATGTCAATGAAACTAACGAACCAATATATACTATTACTGCTGATTTCGGCGATCTCTCTATCATTTGCGTATATTGTAGAATATGTGATGAACCTGTCTGCATGCCCGCTATGTATTTATCAACGATTCCCTTATCTGATATTTATCATGCTCTCGATAATAGCTGTCTCTAGCAAGGAGAATTACGATCGCTACTTTATCATCACAGCAATCTTTGCCTGCATGCTCGCTGGCTATCACACTGGGATTGAGCGTGGAATTTTTGAATTATCAGCTTTTTGTACGCCTCTGGTTTCAGTCACGGATAATCTCTCTATAGAAGATTTTACAAAAATGCTCTACAATGAACAGATTGGTACATGCAACAAACCAGCTCTAGTGATTTTTGGCCTCTCCATGACAGAATGGAATTTGCTTTTAAACCTAGCTTTGCTTACAATATTTATCAAACTGAGAAAGACAGACTAAAATGACAAAACCATATTTCGAGAATAAAGCTCAGAAAATCAAAGAAATCATCATGGTTGACCATGCTGGTGAGTTTGGCGCGCAAAGAATATATGAAGGGCAAATTCGTTATAGCAAAAATCCAGCAGACAAACAAATCATCAGCCATATGCTAGCGCAGGAGCTAGAGCATCTAGAGTATTTTCAGAATCAGATTAAGGAAGGCAAATCAAAACCAACGGCCCTTATGCCTCTGTGGAGCGTTTTTGGATACTCCCTGGGTGCAATCAGCGCAATTGCTGGCCCCAAAACCGCAATGATGATTACCGAAAGCGTAGAAGAAGTAATAGTAGAACATTACGCAGAGCAAATTACATATCTAAAAGAAGTGGATCCTAAACACCCGCTGCTTAAGAAAATCCAAAAATTCAAAGACGATGAAGCAGAGCACATACATATAGCAATTGATAATGACAGCAAGAATGCTAAATTTCATAAGCTGCTATCAAATGTAACCAAGCTCTTCTGCAAATCAGCTATTTTCCTATCAAAAAAAATGTGAGTACTATGAGACTATTACTAATGCGTCATGCAAATACAGAAAACCCAGATGGCAAAAACGACTTCGAACGCATGTTAACAGAACGTGGAAAAGAAGAAGCGAAACAAGCCGCAGCTTTCTTGCACGAACATCAGATAGATAAATTCATAGTCTCTTACGCGAAGCGCACCATGCAAACGGCTAAAATTATTCAAGAAAAAGTTGAAGTAGCAGAATCGGAAATCGTAACTGAACTATACGAGAACAACCAAGATGCAGCACTAGATATGCTAGCTATCCAAGAAGACCGCAACAAACACATATTAGTGATAGGCCATAATCCAATGATCTATAATTTAGCGCTGGACCTATCAAACAACAACTCCAAAGAATACGAACTACTAATAGAAACCTCCATGCCCCCCGCCAGAATAATAGTCATAGACTTCCCCTCAATCGACAGCTGGGAATCACTGCATAACATTAAGGGTGATATTATTGAGGTGTTCACGCCGGACGTGTAAAGAAAAAATATGATTAACTGAATTGCCGCGCTTCACTCTCAATGACGTGGGTGGCGCTTTAATATGCCGTCTCATACGCGAAGAGCGGTTCTGTCGCACGTGATAGCGGACTATAAACAAGCGACAGACCACTTCCAGTCTAGAGTTCAACACACCAGATTCAGCTGTTGTTATTGAGCTTTGTAGAAGTTAAGCTCTGGGTTGGCATTAAAGATTGAATCCACCATAACTTTTATTTTAGGATGATTTGTAGAACTTGATTCAAGAGACCAAGAAATAATTTGATACGTCGCAACTTCATATCGCTCTTCTAAAGTTAATTGACTAACGAGATTTTGAACCTCTTTTCCTTGAGATCCTGTGAGTTCAAACCAAGCTTTATCAAGATTTGCTCTATTCTTCACCTCCTCTCCCAAAACTCGTGATTTTAGAGGAATTTGAGACAAAAAGGTTATAATTTTTTGTACATAATCCTTATTGCCCGTAGCATCTAGTGCTGCCCATAAATAATCAGTACTATCTGTATTTATAACCATATTTTCTTCGTTATCAGATGGTAGACGATACCTAAAACTGTTTATTTCTGCAATCAACTGTTGTGGCAGCAACTTATAGTTTTTATTAGTTTCAATATCTTTTCCTTTGACATTAACTATACCTTGTATAATAGCGGGTCTAAGATGCTCAGGAACATTATTGATATTGTTTAGTAGCTCTTTATATATCTCTGGATATGCATCAAGCATAAAGGTCATTTGAATAACAATGATTTTTTCTGTATGCGGATCAAGTGGAGCTTTTATTTCGTTGATACTATCTATGTAACCTTGTAGATTTTTATCTTCATAATACATATCATTTGCACTAGCTATAGTAGTAATTAAAAATGAACACATGCAAATAAGCAAAATTGCTTTGTACTTTAATATACAAAAATTCTGGCTGACTATTTTGAATATATTATATGATTTCATACGATGGTAAAATTTAAATTTATCTTTTAATAATAAAATGCATTTTGCTTTTCGTCAAGCAGGAGCTGATCTTGCCCTAGTTTTCGGAGCGCAATATGGCTCTGTCGCATCTGTAGCCTACGAACAATTGCAAATCGTATAACATTAATTCAAATATTCGTAAATTGATCTTGCCATGTTCTTACTCACACCATCTACCTTTGAAAGCTCGGTGATTGTGGCGTCTGATATGGCGGCGAATGAGCCGAAATAATTTAGGAGGGCTTTTTTGCGGGATTCTCCTACGCCTGGTATGTTGTCTAGCGAGGATACTGTGATTGCATTTGAGCGTTTGGCTCTATGGCTTTTGATTGCGAAATTATGCACTTCGTCGCGCAGGATTTGCAGGTATTTCATTAGAGGAAGATTCTTATCCAAAGTAAACACATCTTTGTTGAGGCGATGAAACTGCTCACGCCCACTATTACGCTCTAGGCCTTTAGACATACATACGAATGGCACATGAACATTAAGCGACTCCATCACCTGCATCACAACACCCATATGCCCTTTTCCACCATCTATTATCATCAGATCTGGCCTGCGATGTGGCTCAGACTTTAAGCGCTTTAAACGCCTGGTTAGCACTTCGCGCATCATTGCGTAATCGTCACCACCATAGCCTGGCGCTCCAGATTCTTTAATATTAAACAGGCGATATTCTTTCTTGTCAAACCCCTCCTCTCCAGCAACTATCATAGCACCAACGGGGAAAGCGCCTTGGATGTGGCTATTATCATAAACTTCTATTCTTTTGGGAATATCATCTAATTCAAATAATTTTTGCACCTCTTTTAAAGCTGCATTATTCTTGGCAGAAACTCGCAAATGTTGCTGCAGCGAAAGCTCTGCATTATGTATCGCATTATCCATGAGCTTAGCTTTGGGGCCAAGCTTTGGGGTGCTGATTTTTACTTTAATATTATGTAGCTCTTTTAAGGCTGACTCAAATACATCTGAATCCTCAAGCTCATGGCTTAGCAAAATCTCTGCTGGAGATATTTTATTTTGGTATAGCTGAATAATAAAAGAGGCAAGAACCTCCCCCTCGCTTTCCTCCGCATTAGTATGAGCAGGGAAATAAGCCTGATTACCACATGGCTGATGCGAGCGATACATAAAGAGCTGAACACAAAACTCACCATTATGTCTAGAGACAGCTATGATATCTGCATCCTTTAGGTTCTGCACGAATTCTGATTTCATCTGAACATAGCTAATAGCTTTGATTCTATCGCGAATCTCTGCTGCTTTTTCAAACTCCATGGAGCCACTAAACACTTCCATTTTTTCAGACAGGCTAGCCTGAAGCTGTTGATTTTTGCCAGAAAGGAACGCACCCACCTGCCCCACTAAATCGTCATAATCCTCTTTCGATATCTTACCCACGCACGGAGCAGAGCAACGATTAATTTGATATTGCAAACAAGCCCTGGTACGATTTGCAAAATAACTATCACTGCACGAGCGCAGCTTAAATATTTTCTGTATCTCCCGCAAAGTAGTATCTACATGACGCGCAGAAGCAAACGGCCCGAAAAATTTACCATCCACAAGATTCTTGCCTCGATATTTCAATAATTGTGGATATTCATGATCCAAGCGCAGCTTGATATACGGAAAGGATTTGTCATCTTTAAGCAAGATATTGAATTTAGGCTTAAATTTCTTGATTAATTGCCCCTCTAGCAAAAGCGCAGAAGACTCAGACTCCGTAACCGAGCACTCAACAGAGCGTACCAACGAGACCATAATTCGATTCTTACCAGATAGCTCTAAAGTATATTGAGAGAGCCTGTTCTTAAGATTCTTAGCCTTACCTATATAAAGGATATTCCCATCAGCATCTAGCATGCGGTAAACACCAGGAAGCTCTGGCGCATTGATCAAGTAAGATTTAATAATAGATTTGCCGTTATGCATCTTGTTTTTACATCACTTAGGAACAGGGTCATAGCCAAAGCTTTTAGAAAATGGATGGCATCTCAGAATCCGCTTTATCGCAAGCCACCCGCCTTTAATAGCCCCGTGCCGATCTATAGCCTCTTTGGCATAAGCAGAACATGTGGGGTCATATTTACAATTGCGGCCAAGCCAAGGGGAAAGAAAAAACTGATAGAACCAAATAATCCCAAGCAACAGATACTTCATAGCAGGCTTTTATTGAGGACGATCAATATTAGTTAAATGCCATTCTGACCCAGCGCTTATAGAGCTTTTGGTGAATGTCCATTCTTCGTGCATTTCTTTTACTTTATCCGTAATGTTTTTACCTGCAAATAATATTTTTACTAATATATTATTTCCAAACATATAAATCTCTGAAGCATGCGCAGTAAGAGCTGTAGATTTAGCCGTATATTTGCCGTAGCTTGCTGCCATAGATCTAAAATGCTCTAGATATCTTTTATCCACTAGCTCTTCTAGCTCTTCTTCATTTTCTTCAGAGCCCGCTTTGATAATCATCTCAAAAGCACCCTTGGAGCCTTTGATGAAACTGCCTAAATTAAATGATGGCACTTTGCTCATTACATCGGCAAGGCCAGCTTTTACTTCAGCCTCATTCTCAGCAACAACCATACCTTTTAGATTTACTCTTACCTTTCTAGCAAATTGCGGCTTAACTACGTTTGATTTTCTATTCTTCGCTGGAGTAACATCCTTCATACCCCCTTCGCCAAAGAAATTTGCCTTCCTAGTTGGGTCATCTTCCGTAGTGCTGCCTAAAGCGCCAATAAGTTTGTTGATCACAAAAAAAGCAATCCCAGCGAATATTATTAGTTCTATTAATTGTCCAGACATAAGCTCTAAGTAAATTATAAATTTCTGATATTTAATTATTCTATTGCAAAATGCACTGATTGGAAAGCTATTTATGAGTCTTAACTTAGCGGCCTTGGTTGCAGGTGATATAAATTTTATATATTGCAACAAAAGAAAGGAGGTTTTTTCTATGTTTAAATCGTATTTTTCAAAATTTTCCAAACCACAAAACAGAAAGGCTGGCGGCATTCTAGACATACCATTTATGCCATATGCATCAGAAGACAGCGCCGGTGTTGAGTCTTACAGAAGCAATGTAATAGTCCATCGATGCATCAGTTTAATTGCTAGCTCTGCAAGCCATATACCTTGGAATATATATAAAGAACACGGATATAGCAGAAAATTATTACCACAGCACAAAGCAGTTCGATTACTCAAAAAGCCAAATGCTGAGAAATCTGGCGCGGACTTCTTCACCGAGAGCATATCTAGCCTGCTACTCTACGGCAACAGCTATATACTCTCAAGCTATTCAGAACCAGGGCAGCCATTTGAACTATATAATTTACACCCTGGAACGATTGAACATATCACTACAAGGAATAAGTTGATAGCTTACAAATATCGCTTAGGGGGTATTGAAAAAACATTCAAAATTGATCCTATTAGCAGGATAAGTAGAATTCTGCATCTACGCAACTACAACCCATCCGACCAACAAAATGGCCTAAGCTCTCTTAGCGCGGCATCAAAACCGATTCATTTACATGCTAAAATTATGGATTGGAACAAATCCTTATTAAAAAATGCAGCGCGGCCTAGCGGAGCACTCGTTTTCCAAGATGGCAATGGGTGCATTAAAGCTTCAAATGCGACGCATAAGGATCTATATTATTAAAATAAGTAATTTATATAGAGAAGAATATGTCACATCATTTAAGCTCAGAAGAGCGAATCAGAATAGAAACATTACTGGATCTTGGTACAAGC
>CAXMOU010000028.1:0-4721 GCA_964195465.1 uncultured Rickettsiaceae bacterium | reverse complement strand
GTTTAAGTAAAATATTTGATAATTTTGCTACCTACTCAAAAATAGGACAATATAGTTATTTAACTAATCATAAGAATTATTTTGATGATCTACAAACAAAGCTTATGAGATTTGATGGATATTGTTAAATCAGTACTCCATGCAATTTATATTTGTTTGACTTATAATAAAGTCACATGCTATTATTAAACCATAGGTTAATCAAAAGGAGAATTAAATATGACAAATCATGGAAAAACATACACGAAAGTGGCGGAAAAACTAAAGTTCGAACCTATGATAGATGCATCTAATATCGCAATATCTATACAAGGAGATGACGATATCGTTGTATTAGCTGGAACAGTTAAAAGTGTTGCAGAAAAATTTGCTGCAGAAAAAGCAGTAAAAAGCCTCACGAATGTTAGAACTATAGCTAATGAAATTGAAGTCAATTTCTCTACGAATTACCACAAAACTGATGTTGAAATAGCTAAAGAAGTAACGAATGCATTAAAAAACAATGTTATTACAGCTTCACAGAATATTCAGGCGGTTATAAAACATAGTATAGTGACTCTCACTGGAAATGTTGCTTGGAACTATCAAAAAAAAGAAGCTTTTGACTCTATAAATCGTCTTTTTGGCATTAAATCTATTATCAATAATATAGTAATAAAACCCTCTGTTATAATTGATTCTAGTAAAGTTAAGAGTCAGATAACTAAAGAGTTTGAGCGTCATGCGCGAATCGATGCAGAAAAGATTGAAATAATTGTCGAAGGAAAGAAGATCACTTTAACTGGAAAAGTGCGTACTTTTGATGAAATTGACGAGGCTGAACATGCGGCTTGGTCAATAGCTGGAGTGGAAAATGTGAATAACAAACTTACCTTACTTGGTAATTGGTAAGAATCTTGCGTATAGGAAAAAAAACTTATACAGGCGTCGAAAGGTAGTAAGGTCGAAAATCGCGACCTTACACTAAGAATGTAGGAATTTCTGTTCTATACGGTCTCATTTTACCTGCTGGGCATACGTATCTATATAGAGTTAAACGAGTGACGCCAATCTTCAGTGCATAGTGGAGAGTTTTATGCAATCAATCCAGGGTTAGTCAGCAGGTGCATTAAAGATTCAAATGCGACTAAGGCTGCGTTCGAAAAACAAGTGTTTTACGACAGGTGTTATTTAATCCTATATCAATGACTAGAAATACAGCAAATTATATACGAAAAACACTGTCGTATTAATATATAGTACGAAAACTAATAATAATAGGTTTTACGGACATCAATGAATCATACTTCAACAGCGCCTAAAAAGTGTCATATCTCATTTGAGCTACAACATTTGTACATCTTGATATTGCTCCTAGTTTGTGACACACTATTACTTAAGTGAGGGCCATTAAATGTATGGTTTTAATTATCGGGACAAAAACGGTCGTTTGTGACACAGAACGCAGAACAAGATATTAATACAAACAATTAAGCGCGTCCGGAAAAGCTATGATTATTGTTTAGGTATATTGCCAAACGCAATAGCGTTGTGTTCTTGCTTTTTGAGGTTCACTAGCCCTATAGACACCATGTTCGTACCAAATTTACGGTTTAGATCATCAATTGCTTTAGAAATATAGTCTCTTTTTTTCTGATTGTTTGAATCCATTAAGCATAATTGCCCAGAATCAGGTGCTAGATTGCTTAATGTTATAGAAATTTTCTTAATCTGAAGTTCTTTGATGCCATCAAAGGTTTGGTCCCAATAACTTAAAATACATTGTGATAAACTTTTGCTATCATTAGTGGCAGTTATTTTAAAACTTTGTTTGTAAGTTCTTTTGTTAGCAAGATCAATCTGGCAAATTATTTGTGAGGCTAGTAGCTGTTTTTCTCGCGCTCTAAAAGCCGCTTTGAGAATAAGTGCCATGGCTATTTTTCTAGCTTCAGATAATTGTCTCTCTTCTTGTATAAGTACTCTACTTTGACTTATGGTAGACTTTTTAGTCTCTGCGAGAGGTAGATCAACGCCTCTTAATAAATACCAATATCGCTTACCAACTATACTGCCCCATGCGGACTGTAGTCTATGGCTGTTCAATTTGTACAAATCAGCGATGGAATGAATGTTATTATTGGCTAGTCTAGCTTTGGTTGCATTTCCAATGCCTGGAAGGTTTTGTAATTTCAGTGTTGATAGGGTAGATTCAATAGCACTTGGGTCTATAATCGTCAAGCCATTGGGCTTATTAATATTACTAGCTATTTTAGCAATAAATTTGTTTGAACCTACTCCAATGGAGCATGTAATGTACTTACCAATATTAGCGGTGAGTGCAGCTTTAAGTTTTTGTGAGAGCTTAATGATATTTTCTTCCTGCCTCATAGGACCAGTTAGTAAGCACGCCCCCTCATCAACTGAAAACACATGATCAATACAAATATGTTTATTAATTTCGTTAAAAACAAGATGGTGATAGTGAACATATATCTCAGGCCTAGCAGCCACACATATTATTTCTGGGCATAATCTTTTCGCTTCAAAAACTTTAGTTCCTGTTTTAATGCCAAACTTTCTTGCTTCATAACTAACAGCTATAGCGCTCATTTTATCGTTAATAGATGGAACAACAATTATTGGATTGTTCTGTAATTCAGCATTTAGTTGTTGTTCCACTGAAGCAAAATAACTATCTAAATCAAAAAATAGCCAGTTTAGTTGGGTTGCTTTAAAATCCTCTTGGTTCATCGCTGAATCTATTGATTACTTAGCATAAATTACTTTTGTTTCTTCTCTCTTTTTGCTTGCCTCTTTTCCTTAGCTGATTTTAGAGGAGCTTTCTTAGCTTCTTTTTTGCCTTTATCTTGCTTGCCTTTGTCACCCATTATCTTGCTCCATATTTTTGCATTATTTAAGTTTAGCAGATGTAATCATGCGGTTTGTAATTTAGTGATCCAATCCATCTTATCAGCATATTTGTTTTGATCTTGATGTATATAGCTATTCAATGAAAATCTACTATAGGCATCAAATATATCAACAGGAATATTCATTTGAGAGCGGTATATCTCTGTCTTAAGATAGTTCACTTCGGCTTCGACTAGGCTTTCTGGTAATTCTATTGACCACGCTTTAAAACCATGGGCAGGGTGTGTTTCCCATCTGTATTTTCTAGTTCTCAAGAGATCTTTGTGCGCATAAGCGGCATTCTTGGCCCAAAGTTTAAATCTTGGTTGCATGGCATTATCTAGCAATTGTTTGAGGGCAGGTTGTTTAGAAGTATATAATTTTTGTGCAAGAATATGGATTCCCACTAAGCAGTCAATAATAGCTCTGTGCCCTTCGTAGAAAAAATTATATTTATAAGCTATATACTCGAGTTTATGGCTTTCAACCCCCTCTTGATTCCAGTGTACGTCATGCATTGAACAAGCCCATGCTTGAGGCTTGATATTAGGGAAGGTGAGTTCAAAAAAAGATCTATCAAATTTAGCGTTATGAGCAATAACTAAGTCTACATCTTCAAGGTACTCAGCAACAGCTGATTCATTTATTTTCTGACCTTCTACCATATCGTTAGTGATACCTGTCAGCCCCGTGATAAATGTAGAAATATCTTTACCAGGATCTTGATAGCCATTAAATTCTTCCAATATACGGAAAATAAGCCCATCTGCGCTATATTCGAATTTGACCATCCCTAATTCTATTAGCTTATCTTCTCCAAATGACAGCCCAGTAGCTTCAATATCCAAAAACACACCAATCTTTTTGGAAGATCCGTTGTCGAGGTTGTAAAACTCAGGCTGATTATATTTAGTTATAACGCGGTATTGATCTGACTTACTTAAAGTATCAGCTATTTTCAAAAAGTTAGGTTCGGTCAGTGAAATCTGGTTAGTCATGTTTGTACTTGCTCATTTATTTTACAATATCTATTTGATGATCTTCATTTTTACTTTTACTTGACTTATATCCCGCTACAAGCGAGTGAACCTCCACGGGGCAAGCCCCATGGTATCTAGCAGGCTAAAGCCTAGTACAAACTAGGTTTGCCATGAATAATCCTGGTTTACTACATCCACGAGGCAAGCCACGTGGTTTTGCGTTTGCTTAATAAACACTGTATCAGTGTCGTGTACAAAGGCAAGCTACATATCAGTTTCTTTCAATTCTTGTAATAGCCTCTGCTGCTTATCTTGTCTTTTTAATCTTTGAAATCGCTCCATTGCGTCTTCTGGAGATATATCATCAGGCGCTCTGGTGAATAGTGACTCTGGTTCTTTAACTTTTATGTTTTTAGTTTGTGTCACTTTCTTCGACTCATCTTTTTTTGTTTCTTCTGGACTTTTTAGTTGCTCCGCTTTTGCTTTTTTTCTCTGAATTCTCATTAGAAGATTAAAGTCAGCTGACCTGTTATTTATGCCTCTAACTATTGCTGCATCTAATTCAGGATGATCTGTTCTTGCTTGCCTTAAAACTGACATGGAAATGCCTAGATGTTTTGCGAGACTTACTGAGTTTGATGTCGCTAGCATTTTTTCGATTTCTACTAACTCCTCTGGTGTGTATTCCGTACGCACCTTATCTTTAGTTGTTCCATAATAGATAGCGTTGATTTCTGGCTGCTGTTTTCTAAATAATTGAAACTGCTCTTTGCTCATATTAAAATGACGACCTATTTCTTTTAATGTTTTGCTTTTGGCAAGATGCTTAATTTCATTTAATTGATCTTGAGT
>CAXMOU010000027.1:0-6006 GCA_964195465.1 uncultured Rickettsiaceae bacterium | reverse complement strand
GAGCAATCAAATAGGAGCGTTGCCTGATCATGCCATACACCAGATTTGACATTAACTCATCAGAGTCAACTGCCCTCCATAATACGAAATATTCACCATTAATTCTTATAGTCATCTCATCTAAATGCCATTTGTCCTTTGGCTCACGCTCTTGTTTCTTGATTACTTCCTTGAAGTGAGATGCAAACTTATAACACCAAGAACGTATTGTCTCGTGACTCAATATAATCCCTCTATACGCCATCTGTTCCTGAATATCACGATAACTATGATTGAAACGGTGATATAGCCACACTACATGACTTATTATTGATACTGGAAAACGATGCCTTTTTGGTGCTTTGTTTATATGCAGCAACATTGAATTATTCCTTTTAATTGATCGCATTAGAATAATTTATTTGCACACTCAATTCAACAAGTTTCATTTTAGGCTATCTTAACTTGACGGTGCCTAAGCCAGCAATAGGCAATGAAATAGACTGATTTATAATGATTTATTGTGTAATTAGAGAAGTGATTTATGGAAGCATAAATCAGACACAAACCCTTGTGACATAAGGCTTTGATTTGGTTGCGGGGGCCAGATTTGAACTGACGACCTTCAGGTTATGAGCCTGACGAGCTACCTAGCTGCTCCACCCCGCGATAAGGATATGTTTTGATGAAGGCATTGTATACTAATCGATAGTAATAAGCAAGGGTGAAATTTGGCATATATTGCGTAAGTTGAATTCAGAAGCAAAAAAGAACCAGAAAAAATCAACCCAACTTCTTGGCAGCGACAACTCCCATTTGTGCAGCCTCTTCAACACCGCCAAGCTCTTGGCAATAATTAACGAAGCTTCCCTCATAATCTGCCAGCATATAGCGGGCGAGGATGGTTTTTTCGTCTTGCATTATGGCGTAGGCAGAAATGGGAGTGCTGCAGCTAGCATCTAGATAAGCCAGGAAGCTACGCTCTGCTTCTGCAATATTCCATGTTTGTTGGTGATTTATTTTATTGCAGATATCCCGCATTTGGTCGTTATCGCTGCGGATCTCTATGCCAATTATTCCTTGCCCTGCAGCTGGCAGCATCTGATCTATTTCTATTGGGTAGCAATAATCCGTATTAAACTCCCCTGCCCGCACAAGGCCAGCGCACGCAAGAATGGTTGCATCCACCTCGCTTTGTTTTAGCTTCTTGAGCCTTGTATGAATATTACCACGGAACTGAACGACTTCTAAATCTGGGCGCTGCTGATGAATAATCACCTTGCGCCTAACTGAAGAGCTACCAACCCTAGCGCCCTTTGGCAGATCATCCAAGCTCTTATATTTCACCGAAACGAAGCAATCCCTTGGGTCCTCACGCTCAAGAACAGCGGCGATCTCTAAATCATCTGGCAAAACTCCAGGAACATCCTTTAGCGAATGAACTGCGATATCGATATTCCCAGCAAGCAACTGCTCTTCAATCTCTTTTAAGAACAAAGCCTTGCCACCAATATCATATAGGTTCTTATCTGTGATTTTATCACCAGAAGTAACAATAGGAACTATTTCGCATTCTGCCGCTGGGAAATGGCTCTTGATTGAATCAATAACCATTTCCGTCTGGATCAATGCCAGCTTGCTTTTTCTTGTGCCAATCTTAACGCGCATTTATTTAGCTCTGCTTCTCGTTAATGGCCTCTATTGCAGCAAAGGCAGCAATCTGAACTATGTCTGACGCAGAAGATCCAATAGGCACAATCTGCACTGGATATTCAAAACCGTTTAAGATCGGACCGATGAATGTACCACCAGAAAACTCCTCTAACAAACCTGTAGAAATAGCAGCAGAATGCAGGCCTGGCATAATCAATATATTAGCAGGGCCGCTTAATCTGCAGAAGGGGTAAAGCTTTTGCAAGTCAGGATTCAAAGCAACATCTACGCTCATCTCGCCTTCATATTCAAAATCTACGTCCATTTCATCTAACATAGTAACGGCATCACGCACTCTGGCTGTCTTGGCGCGCTCAGGATTGCCGAAATTAGAGAAAGAAAGAAGCGCAACGCGTGGGGCAAAACCCATAGCCCTGGATGCTTTGGCTGCTTGAATTGTGATATCCACTAACTCATTTGCATCTGGAAGCTCGCAGACTGTGTTGTCCGCAATCATAATATTATGCTTCTCTGATAGCATAATAGAATAACCCATAACGCGTTTATTTTTCTTTGGTTGAATCACTTTGCATATGTCATCTAAGCTATTATAGTAGCTCTTGGTGAAACCAGTAACCATTGCATCAGCATCGCCGCACTCAATCATACATGCAGAAAATACGTTGCGATCGCTCTTTACCATCCTGGCGCAATCGCGATATAGATAGCCTTTTCTTTGTAGCTTGGAATATAATGTATCTATATATTTATCCAAATTATCGTTAATCGCGGCGTTCATTACCGTGATTCCGTCTAAATTGTAACCATCCCCAAGAGACTCAATGATTGGATCAATTTTTGAATGTCTTCCAACTATAACTGGCTTACCATATTTCTCATCACGCATCATCATAGCAGCCTTGATGACCTCTTCCTCCTCGCCCTCTGCAAAAATCACTCTCTGCAATTCTGAGCTATGTATCTTGTTATAAACAGAATGCATGTAAGTAGATGCAGGGTTTAGTCTGCTTGCTAATTCTGCTTTATATTTTTTCATGTCCATATCTTTAAGCTTTGCAACGCCAGTTTCAATAGCGGCTTTGGCTACTGCAACTGGTATGGTTGTGATAAGCCTTGGATCAAATGGAACTGGGATGATATAATCTGGGCCAAAAGATTTGCGTCCTGTGCCGTATGCCTTATACACCTCACCTGGGACTGGCTTTCTGGCTAACTCAGCTAGCGCCTTGGCAGCAGCTATTTTCATCTCTTCATTAATACAAGTAGCGCGTACGTCTAGCGCCCCGCGGAAAATATACGGAAAGCCCATCACGTTATTAACTTGATTATCGTAATCCGAACGACCAGTAGCAATAATCGCATCATCACGAACTAGCTTCACTTCTTCTGGAGTAATCTCTGGGTCAGGGTTAGCCATAGCAAAAATAATAGGCGAAGGAGCCATAAGAGCTATCATCTCTTTGGTAACAGCTCCTTTAACCGACAGGCCCAAGAACGCATCAGCGCCTCTTATAGCGTCTTCCAATGTACGATGCGGAGTGTCGACAGCTTTTTCTTCCTTCCATTTGTTCATACCCTCTTTGCGGCCTTTGTAAATAACACCACGAGTATCGCATAGGATCACATTGTTTTTATCAATACCAAGGGCCATAGCAAGATTAATACAAGACATAGCAGCAGCGCCAGCGCCGTTAACTACGATCTTAATATCAGACATCTTACGCTTTGTGATAAAAGCTGCATTGATTAAACCAGCAGCCGTGATAATAGCAGTGCCGTGCTGATCGTCATGGAATACAGGAATATCCATTAGTTCTTTTAGCTTTTTCTCAATAATAAAACACTCAGGGGCTTTGATATCCTCTAAATTAATACCACCCCAGCTATGCCCAAGATGCTTTACCACATTAATGAACTCCTCAGGATCAGTACAATCTACTTCTAAATCGAAGCAATCAATATCTGCGAACTTCTTAAACAGCACGGCTTTGCCTTCCATAACAGGCTTAGATGCAGCGGCGCCAATAGCACCAAGGCCTAGCACTGCTGTTCCATTAGTAATAACAGCAACGCTATTTCCTTTTGCCGTATATTTATAAATATCCTCAGGATTTTTCTGAATCTCAAGACAAGGCGCTGCTACTCCAGGGGAATAGGCTAAAGCGAGATCCTGCTGAGATAATAATGGCTTGGTTGGTTTTAGTGCGATCTTCCCTGGCTTATTATTCAGGCAATGATATTCAAGAGCTTTAATATATTCAGGTGATTTTGAATCTTCCATAAGTAATTTTTACAATATTATATTAAGTATAATTATACTAACCAAGGATATACACAAGTAAGGATAATGACAAGATCGAAAAGATAGTAGTAAACGTTATTGTAGACGACATTGTTTCTGGGTCCCCGCCTAGTTGCCTTGAAAGTATGTATGAAGAGCTAGCGCATGGAAGGCAGCTAAATAGAATCCCAACAGACTGAGCCGTGCCAGTAATAGACATAGACCAAAGCACAACGAATGTAACTATCGGCATTGCAATCAGTTTAACACTACTAGTTGCTATTACTTGCTTGAAATATTCTGGCTTAATACGGAACTTGATACTCGCGCCCACAATCATAATACCAATAGCAAGAGCTGAATCTGCAAGGCTGCGAATTGTTTTTGCCACCCCTACATTTAAGGTCAGGTCAAAATAATTAAAAATCACTCCAACAATACTCGCAATAACGAATGGATTTGCCCCTATAGATTTAAACATTAATAGTATACTTTTCCTTTTAGAGACAGCGCTGCCGCCCTTCGGAATGTAATATATAAAAGACATAACAGAAGTGATGTTGGTTACAATCAGTAAAACTGGAGATATTGTAGAAACAATCGTAAGCCCCTCTTCGCCGAACAATGCAGCACCAAGAGCAAAAAATATATAGTTGTTATACCTAGTGGCCCCTTGAAATACAGTAGTGAACTGAATTTTATCACACGGCCTGCGCGATTGGTAAATCACTAAAAGAGCCGCAATTATTAAATTAGCAATGATCAAAGCACCAGCAAGACGCAAAAAACCCGAAGACCCAAGATCAACTTTATAACTATATTGAAATAATACTGTGGGGAATAAGATATAGAACGAAAGCTTCTCTAAGCCGCGCCAGAATTCGTCTGAAGTTAGCCATTTTCTCCTTATCACACTTCCAAGAAGCGCAATTAGGAAAATAGGCAAAACGCTGTAAAAAACACTATACATGTTAGCTCTTATTCATATACCAAAAAGGCTGACAGGATGATAACAAATTACTGGACAGAGATCAAGAAAACTTTGCTAAACAACTTACAATCATTAACTAGACAATATGAGCACGCAAAAGAATAAGGGCCGCGTCACATAACAAACGAACCCTTATAATTCGCCTTTAAACGTCTACAACCTCAGCATCACCGACAATAATAATCGAACCATCTGATTCTACAGGTATCATACCCAACATCAATGGGTTTGGAGCGTCTGCTATTTTAGCTTGCTCTATTTCTATAGATTTTCTAACGATCTCTGCATTCAACTCTAACCGCCTGGCACTAGCAGCTGGAGTAAAACCTCTTTGAACTAGAACAGGTGACTCGCCAATGTTGTCTGGAGTACTGCGACCGCTAATTTGTCCAGAAACTAAATCAAACAAATTGCTTCTCACCTCTTCTGCAAAATCTCTAGATTGATGTCTAGAAGAAACTCCATGCTTAAATTCCGAAGAATCCTTAACACCCTCTAATTTTCTCATGAAGTGCGCTGGACTAGGTCTGTGTGGGCTATCTAATAACAAAGCATTACTTCTGTATTCTAGTGCCGGACTATTCTTAGCAGAAGATACCAATGACTGAATGCCACTGCCAAGAATAGATTGTATATCTTCAGGACCACCAAGCATCCCCACACCACTACCAGCAACATCCGCCAATGACTCAGCAACCTTATTAGGACGACCAGTCTCTACGACATTGCTAGAAGCATCAACCATCTCAATACCCATCTGTTCAAAATGAATCACCTGCTTCTTAATATGTTTATGCATATCCTTGCTATCAATATCTATCTCTTCATTTTCAATATCGAGCTTCATTTTTTCTTTATTCATTTTTTTGAATTTCTTTTTGAAATGCAAAATCGTTCCAATGGATGTTCCGCCAGAAATTAGTCCGATCACACCAGAAGTTAGGTGCATTAAAGCTTCAAATGCGACACATAAGGATCTATATTATCAAGTTAAGCCACCTATGGTGGCAGCCTAGTTCTGAGTATATTTGCCATCACATACTATAAAATGCTATTATGTATGTTTATGCTACAATAGGTG
>CAXMOU010000026.1:0-12221 GCA_964195465.1 uncultured Rickettsiaceae bacterium | reverse complement strand
GAACGACCTCACTCCACTTTCGATGGACAAACGCCACATGAAGTATATAATCAAATTGCAGCATAAATATTCTACTTTTCAATAGAAGATTATATCTTAAACTTGCTGCAATCCTGTCCAACAAATGGGGACCACCTTAGTATGCTCTTGCAGAGAATGTAAGTATGTTGCGTAGTGCAAGGCTACCAGAGCGAGAAAGCTATATAGACTCTCTTTTGCTACAAGAAGATGATGATATAGCTTTTTTAAGTTTGTTCTTTTCGCCTCCAAAAGAATCAGAGATGCTTCGTGCATTGAAGCCTTATTTAGTCGTAGAGACATACTCTATACTGGATCATATAAAAGACTATTACAATAATGATTGTTCTGGCGCGGTAGAAGAGGTGCATATAGATTCCTAATGCGCGCCCATTGGCAAAAAAGATACTAGCTGGAGATACAAAATCGGGCGAAAAAATTATGCTTACTGTAAAAAATGATAAATTAATGTTAGAGTAGCGATATAAAATAATAAGAATAGAATTATGGAAAAAATCAATTGGTATGGTGCATACACTTTAACACAGCGTGAGGTGCTACGTTTTTTGCGCGTGTATAATCAAACGATACTAACGCCAGTTGTTTCTTCCTTGATTTTTCTTGCGGTGTTTGTGCTTGCGATAGGCTCTAACCGCCCGGATGTTAATGGAATTAAATTTATTGATTTTATGGGATACGGGCTGATTGCTATGAGTTTTGTGCAGAATTCATTCGCTAATAGCTCGTCATCTTTTATTATGAGCAAAGTTCTGGGATATATCTCAGATATACTCACGCCGCCGCTTGGTAGTACAGAAATCATCATAGCATTCACTATTGGCGCTGTATTGCGCGGTGTGATGGTTGGGATCGCCGTTGCATTAGCATTGTCGCCGTTCATTGACTATACTCTGCACCACCCGTTATTATTGGCGTTCTACGTATTAGCGTCATGTACATTGCTTGGTAAAATGGGTATTCTCTCTGGCCTGATCTCAAATTCATTCGACCAGCACTCGGCAGTCACTAGTTATATAGTAACTCCATTGTCATTTTTGTCTGGCACATTCTATTCCGTAAGCGCATTGCCGCCTATTTTTCAAACAATAAACTTGATGAATCCATTTTTCTACATCATTGATGGCTTTAGATATTGCATCACTGGTCACGCGGATGGTAATATATCTGTAGGGATAGGATTTTTGGTTTTGGCTAATATACTGATGTATTTCCTACTCAGTAAATTAATAGATAAAGGCTGGCGTATTAAGGCCTAACATAATAAATATGAAAGATTGGTTAT
Source organism: uncultured Rickettsiaceae bacterium (assembly GCA_964195465.1). Taxonomy (GTDB): domain Bacteria; phylum Pseudomonadota; class Alphaproteobacteria; order Rickettsiales; family Rickettsiaceae; genus Megaera_A. The sequence goes on along the minus strand of CAXMOU010000026.1, from coordinate 10,900 downwards.
TTGCAGCGCAGATTACAGTACATTGCCTAATAGGCTGCGTTATTGGTGAGGTTATAGGGCTGGCAATTGGTGTTACTTATCAATTGCCGCCGTTTACTACTATGGCGTTAGCAACGGTTCTGGCCTTCATTACTGGCATGGGTCTTGCCGTTATGTCTGTAGTTAAAAACCGAAACACAACATATGTGCTAGCTATAAAAATAGTATGGCTTGGTGAGTTAGTTTCGATTGCTGTTATGGAAATCGCAATGAATGGAACTGATTACTTAGTAGGCGGCGTAAATGCAAGCTCCGTGTTTGATGCTATATTCTGGATAGGCCTGATATTAGCAATCCCAGCTGGATATCTTGCTGCATTACCTGTGAATTACTGGCTAGTGAGGAAGCATCTAAAGCAATGCCATTAAAGTTATTTAGGAAAAATGAATGGTACCTCTGGCCGGACTTGAACCGGCACGCCCGCAGGGGCAACAAATTTTGAGTCTGTCGTGTCTACCATTCCACCACAGAGGCATATTGATGCATATTTCTATCACATAGATGGCAGTTTTGTCAAATTAATTGATTAGAATTTAAAAGGTGGTTATGTTATATATTTTAGTTATTAAACAAATTATGGGTTCTATAAGATGAGTGGAGTTGATATTAGCAGCTTTCTAAAAGCTCGCGCTAGATTTGAAGAGTATCGTATAGATATGCTAACAGATCGTGATAGGGCCGGTGCAATTCAGGCTTTTGAATTTACTTATGAATTAGCATGGAAAACTATGAGGCGTATTTTAAGGTCTCAAGGCGTGCCAGACCCAGAAATAACATCCACAAAATCATGGATTAGAGAGGCTGCGCAAATGGGCCTGATCTCTAACCCCAAAATATGGTTCGACTTTATTAATATAAGGAATCTAACAGTACATACATATAACGAACAAATATCAGCAAAAATAATAGAATGCTTTGACGATTTCTCTGCATCTTTGGATGAATTAGCGCGTAATTTAGAGAAAATAAAATGATTCATATGGACGCGGATGATTATCAAATCATCGATGATATATTAAAAAAATATCCATATAGTTTTTATGTATACGGCTCAAGGGCTACGGGGAAACAGAGGGAGTTTTCTGACCTTGATTTATGTATAACGGACGAAACAATAACCACCTCTGAAATTTTCGATCTAAAAGAAGAGCTTGAAGAATCAAATTTACCATTTACCGTAGATGTTACTTTGTGGAACGACATGTCCAAGGATTTTCAGGAATTGGTTGGGCCGGATTTAAAGTTATGGCCAAAGTGAATATCGTTCTGTATATTAACCTCTAGCTCGGTATACAATTCAATTTTCTAAAATAATTATGCAATTCAAATTCAACATTTCAAATACACATAAAAAGTCCAGAATGGGCGTTATTGATACTGCGCATGGGCAGATAAAAACTCCGGCCTTTATGCCGGTAGGTACGCGCGGGACGGTTAAGGCTATGATGCCAGAGTCGGTTAAGGCTACTGGCAGTGATGTTGTGCTTGGTAATACTTATCATTTGATGCTAAAGCCTGGTGCCGATAGGATAGAGAAGCTTGGTGGTTTGCGCAAATTCATGAATTGGGACGGGCCTGTTTTGACTGATTCTGGTGGGTTTCAGGTTATGTCTTTGTCGGATTTGCGGAAAATATCAGAAGAAGGCGTGCAGTTTAATTCTCATATTGATGGGAGTAAACATATGCTTACTCCAGAATATTCAACAGAAATTCAGCATCAATTAGATAGCACAATTACCATGGCGTTTGATGAATGCACGCCGTACCCTGCTACTTTTGAGGAGGCAAAATCCTCGATGGAGCTGACGTCTAGGTGGGGGAGGCGCTCGCGGGATGCATTTGCAAAGCGCGAAGGGTACGCTCAGTTTGGTATTATCCAGGGCGGTGTTTATGAGGAGCTTCGCGCGCGCTCTGCCAAAGATTTAATCGCGATGGATTTTGATGGCTATGCTATTGGCGGGCTGGCCGTTGGCGAGGGGCAAGCTGAGATGTTTAAAGTGCTTGAATATGCGCCAGATTTATTGCCAGAAGATAAGCCTCGCTATTTAATGGGAGTTGGAAAGCCAGACGATATCATAGGCGCTGTAAAGCGCGGCATTGATATGTTTGATTGCGTTATACCAACTAGGTCTGGCAGGAATGGGCAGGCTTTTACTAAGGCAGGAACTATAAATATCCGCAATAGTAGATTCGCAGATGACCCCGGCCCGCTAGAGGCAGATTGCCCATGCGTAGCGTGCCAGAATTATTCAAAGGCTTACTTGCATCACACAGTGCGCGTGGGCGAGATGATAGGCTCTATGTTAATGACATGGCATAACGTGCAATATTTTCAGGACCTCATGAAAAGGATAAGAGAATACATTGCGGCAGGAAAAGATTTCGATTTTGATTGTTAGATCGCTCATTAATTGTTATTATCTATCAATCTTTTTAAAATATATATAATTACATGATTAAAATAACCAATTTGGCTATGCAATATGGTGCAAAGCTTTTATTTACGGAAGTTGACTTAAATTTGAATGCGCATGATAGATATGGCTTAGTTGGCGCAAATGGCGCTGGCAAGTCTACTTTCTTTAAGCTTATAATGAAAGAAGAAGAGCCAAGCAGCGGTGAAGTGATAGCTGTTCGTAATGCTAAAATCGGCTGCTTGAGCCAAGATCAATTCAAGTATGAAAATACTCTGACTATCAATACCGTAATCGCTGGTAAGAAAGAGCTATGGGAAGCTCTTCAGGAGAAAGAAGAGCTGCTGAAGCTAGAGGAGTTCGACGATGCAAGCGGATATAGGCTTGGTGAGCTTGAGGAAATTATAGGAAATAACGATGGCTATACTGCAGAAACCTTAGCCGCGGAGCTTCTAACTGGGCTTGGTATTAAAGAGGATATGCATTATCAGCCGCTTTCTATGCTTTCTGGTGGTTATAAATTACGCGTATTGTTGGCTCAGAGCTTGTTTAATAATCCAGATGTATTGCTACTTGATGAGCCAACGAATCACTTGGATATCATGTCTATTTACTGGCTGGAGAATTACTTGAAAGAAAAATTCAAGGGCGCGTTGTTGTTTATTTCTCATGATGTAATGTTTTTGAATAATGTCTCAACGCATATTCTGGATATTGATTATGGTGAGATCAATATGTATACAGGGAATTATGATAAATTTGCAGTTCAAAAACAGCAAGTTGTTGAGCATAAAATGCATGCGGTGAACTACCTTGAGAAGAAACTAGCTAAGATGCAGTCATTTGTGGATAAATTCCGCGCTGGCACGCGCTCAAGACAGGCACAATCGCGTGAGAAGCAGATGGATAGGATTGAACTTCCGGACATTCAGAAAAGTTCTAGAATTTCTCCGTCTTTTAAATTTAATCAAAAGCGTCCTTCGGGGAAGCAGGTTATTAAAGTCGAGAAAATCGCCAAATCTTATGATGATCAGGTTGTTTTGAACAAGGTGAATTTCACTATTACTCGCGGTGAAAAAGTTGTTATCATTGGTCCAAATGGTATTGGTAAATCTACGTTACTTAAGATATTACTAGATAGGATAAAAGCAGATGCGGGGCAATATGAGTGGGGGCATGAGGTGCATACTTCGTATTTCGCGCAGGACCATCATGATCTCTTAAATGAAAGTATGAATGTTCTTGAGTGGCTGTCTAGCCAGGCCTCAAAGGAATTAGTTGGTAGAATACGTACGGTGCTTGGGCAAATGCTGTTCAGCAAGGACGATGTTAGCAAAAACATCCTGCATTTAAGTGGTGGTGAAGGCGCGCGCTTGCTTCTTGGGAAAATTATCCTTGAAGAAGGTAATTTGCTGGTATTAGATGAGCCGACTAACCACTTGGATATTGAATCTAAAGAATCCCTGAAGAAAGCATTGGTTGATTACGAAGGAACATTGCTGCTTGTGACTCACGATAGAGACTTCGCAACCGCAATAGCCACAAGAGTAATAGCCCTAACTGCAAAAGGAATTGTGGATTTCAGAGGAAGTTATCAAGAATATTTGGCCAGCTATTCGGATGATTATTTAAATAGCAACTGGGTTATTGCTAATAAGTAAAGCCCGTTGATTCAATATGCGTATCATCATTGCCGAGCGGAAGCGCGGCAATCCATGAAGCGGTGAGGGGTGGCCGCGCGCGTATGCCTTCTTTTATCTGACTAACAAGCTCTTTGGCACAAAAAAAGGAGCCTCGCAGAGAGACTCCTTTTAATATATCTATATTCAATATAAACAGCTAATTAGCTTAAGCTTGCTTAGCTTTAAAGCGTTTATTAATTTTGTTTATCACAAGAACTCTGCCTTTTCTTCTAACTAGTCTGCAGTTTTTGTCTCTTGATTTTAGTGATTTTAGTGATTTAACGATTTTCATAATTCCCTCTCGTGCCCTAATAATCTAAGGCGTATTTATATATAATTGCATGCATTATATGAGTATAAACACAATTATGTCAAGCAGAAAAACATGTTTTATAATTGCAAATTAATATTTATCCTTGACCGCAGGGTATTAGGAATTTATTATCTCCTACGATTAAACATTTCTTATATTGGAGATACGCCCATGAAACCCTATAACGACCTGGCCAAGATGATTCATCGCGAAGGCTATATATTTATAATTATTTTTGCAGCCGTAACTTTTCTACTTGGCTCATTTAGCGCAACCTTTGGCTGGCTTGGTAGCATATGCACATTATGGTGTGCGTATTTCTTTAGAAACCCAGAGCGCGTCACTCCTGTTGCTGATGATCTAATTATCAGCGCTGCAGATGGCGTTGTTCAGCGCATTAAAGAAGTTGTTCCGCCAGAAGAGTTGAACTTAGGTGACAAGGAAATGCTGCGCGTGAGTGTGTTTTTAAATGTGTTTAATGTGCACATTAACAGAGTGCCATCAACTGGTAAGATTTTATCCCTACAATACCATCCTGGTAAGTTCTTTAATGCTTCATTAGATAAAGCAAGCATTCATAATGAACGTCAATCTGTGCTTATGGAAACTTTAAACGGTACAAAAATTGGCTTCGTACAAATTGCAGGATTAATCGCTAGAAGAATTGTGTGTGATTTAGAAGAAGAGCAAGAAGTGCTAGCTGGTCAGCGTTATGGCCTAATTCGTTTTGGTAGTAGAGCGGATATTTATTTGCCGCTAAAAACAGCAATCATGGTAACAGAAGGCCAAACATGCGTTGGTGGTGAAACCATTATTGCTGATTTGAATATGAAAAAAAGCGCTCAGCCTAAATTTGAGAGACGTTAATTTGATGAGATTCAATCGCAAGAAGATGCTTTCTAAGCCAGTGCCATTTGTAAAGTTGCTGCCGAATCTAGTGACGTTAAGTGGCTTGATTATTGGGGTTAGTTCTATTCGTTTTGCGCTTGAAGGGCAATGGGAAACCGCGGTTTACTGTATATTGATAGCTACCATTATTGATGGTATTGACGGAAGAGTGGCGCGCATGTTTAATGCAACAAGCCATTTCGGCGCGGAGCTTGACTCGCTGTGTGACTTCGTGAATTTCGGCCTATGCCCTGCATTTTTGATATATTTATGGTCGTTTCAGCAATATGAACATAAAGTGATATCTTGGGCTTCTATCATGCTCTTTGTGGTGTGCATGTCTATTCGTCTTGCTAGATTTAACACAACCCTGGTGGGAGATGAGCAAGAGAACCCCAATAAAAGTAGCTTCTTCACTGGAATTCCAGCCCCGTGCGGAGGCCTTCTTGCTTTAATACCCATGATGATGGATTTTGAAATTACTGAGTTAATCGATAATTTTAGTATTAGAAATCATACTTTGGGAATAAATTTATATATTGCAATTATAGCCCTGCTATTGCCAAGCAGATTTCCTACTTTCTCGATGAAGAATTTTAAAATCAAGCCAGAATATTTATCACTATCGATGATAATTTCAGCTGTCATTATCATTACAACCGTAATATATCCCTGGTATGCGCTTCCAGTTGCTGCTATAATTTATATGTTATCCATTCCGTTTTGTTATTATTCTGCTAAGAAGGGTAGCAAAATAGAACAGGATTAATTTATAAATTATAAGGTGCGGTGTGCAGTCTTTTATAGCTAAAATCCAGAACCATCCACGCGCGAAGATTATATTTTCTGTCGCGCTTATTGCACTGCTGTTTAGTGTGTATAAAATATACATATGGGCTAACACTCAATCTACAGATAATGCTTACATAGAAGCGGATATTTCTAACATCAGCGCAGAAGTTAGCGGTGTGATTGCAGAAGTTATTGTTAAGGAAAATAACCTAGTAAAAGCTGGGCAAATCATCGCTAAAATCAAGGATGATGATTATTTAGCAAGGCTAAAACAATCCGAAGCAGCACTAGAGTCTGCAAAGCATGATATTGAAATCATAGAGCAAAATATTCGCCTTTCTGTAATAGAGAAAAATAAAACTACCGAAGCATATGAATTCGCGGATGAAAAGCTCACAATCACAGAAGTGAACCATCAACGTATCGTAGAATTGAGCAAAGATAATTTTGCCAGCAAACAAAAGCTTGATAATAGCAAAATAGCCCTCGAGCGCACCAAGAATGAGATGTCACAGGCGATGCTAAACATGCAAATTAGTACTGAAAAATCAGTCTTGCTAGAGATAAAAAAACTAGCCGCAATAGCAAAGCGCAATAACGTTGTACAAGAAAATTATCTTGCACAGCGGGCTCTGAATAATACAAATATTTACTCGCCAATAGATGGTATGATTGGAAATAGTGGCCTGCGAGAAGGAAGCTATGTGCGCAGCGGAGTTATATTATTCTCAGTTGTACCCATGAATGAGCTATATGTAGAAGCGAATTTTAAAGAGACACAAATCGCTACTTTTAAAACGGGAATGAAAGCGACTATTACAATAGATTCCCTACCTGGTATAAAAATCCCCGGAACCATACGCAATATATCCCCAGCAACTGGCTCTAAATTTAGCCTGCTACCACCAGCAAATGCAACAGGCAACTTCACCAAAATAGTACAGCGCGTACCAGTATTGATAGACCTACAAATACCAGAAGAACTTAAGGGCAGGATAGTACCAGGGATGTCTAGCCTTGTGAGAGTGCGTGTGGACCAAGCATTTAGCGAGACTAGCTCTAAAAACTAAACGATCTTCTAACATGCATGGCGAGCAATATCATGATAGTTGCGTTTATTAGAAGCACGGAGCTTATTAAGATGAGTTCTCCTGCATATAGCATTCCCACAATAGAGACTACAGTTGAAACTACTACCATTCGAAGAGTAATCAAGGCGGATGCTGTGGTTCCTTTGATTTGAGGGAAGCATTCCATGGCTTTTGCAAATGGTACGTTTCTAGATAGCGCGCAGCCCATTGCATATATCATCATTGTTAAAGTCACGACGTATGGCGATTGAGTTTCCATGATTGCTAATATACTCATAAGCGCGCCCCCTAAAAAGCATAACGCAACGCCTGTATACATTGTTTCCACTTCCCCAATACGTTGTATAGACGCGCCAGTATTCATGCTCATTATTGAGAACGAGGCAACAACAAAAGCTTGGTGGAATGCATATTCTGCAATATGCAAATCATATGTTTCCATATATAAAAAAGAGGCGACGGTGATAAAGCTAAGGTGCCCTGCGTAGTTTAAGCTTGGTATCATAGAGGCGCTTAAGAATCGCTTCGTTGTGTATATTTTTAAATAATCTTTGATGGTTTTTCTGACATTAATAGCAGTTGCCTTTGGTAATGTTTCTGGTAATTTGAAGAACAAAAATACCCAAGAAACAATGGAAATAGCAGCGACTATACTGTAATTCCCTCTCCAACCTACAAGCTCATTAATGAAGCTGCCAACAATCGGTGCTAATGACATCAAGATAGTTAGAATCGATGCTAAAAGCCCGTATAGTTTTGCCGCATCCTTTGCCTTGAATTTATCTGCAATAATCGTTGTCGTTAGCACCATTGATGCACTTGCGCCTATTCCTTGGACAAAACGTGATGCATAAAGAAACTCAATGGACCACGCCATAGAGCAGCCAAGTGCACCTAGCACCATAATTCCATTGCCGATAATCATCATTCTTCTGCGGCCATATCTGTCAGATAATGGGCCTTGAAATAAGCATGCAAGGACCATCCCATATAAATTATATGCGATAGTCATTTGCGTCATTCCATCTGAAATACCAAAATAATCAGAGATATCTGGAAAGCTAGGGACAGAAATATCCACTTCAATGCATGGTGCAAGCAGCGATAGAATTAGAATATTTTGCAGCAATCTTGTAGACATTTATTTACCTTAAATTAGCTTCCTTGACGGCCTCTAATGTTTTCTTTAGAACGATTTCAACACCCTGCCTGGTGTAGCCAGAAATTGGATATATTTTTTGACCGGTTAGTTTTTGCAGAATCTTTGTTTGTGCTTCAAGCTCTTCAGACGTGATAGAGTCTACTTTATTTAAACATACAATTTCAGTTTTATCTTTTAAAAGCGGTGAGTATGATTCTAGTTCTTCGCGTATTGTATGATAATCCTGAACTACATCTTCGCTAGTGGCGTCAATTACATGGATTAGAACTCCGCAGCGCTCAATATGCTTTAGGAACCTATCACCCAAGCCGCTACCCAAATGAGCACCTCTGATTAAGCCTGGTATGTCTGCTAGCACGAATTCTTCTTCACTAACATATACCACGCCAAGGCCTGGCTTTAGGGTTGTAAAATGATAATCAGCAATTTTAGGCTTCGCAGAAGTTGTTACTGATAGGAAGGTAGATTTTCCAACATTAGGAAGGCCCACAAGGCCAGCATCCGAAAGTAATTTTAGTTTCAGGGTAACATCCATCTCTTCGCCAGTGTCGCCGTTAGTACGCTTGCGCGGGGCCTGGTTGGTAGATGATTTAAAGTGGCTATTGCCAAGGCCGCCACCGCCTCCTTCGATAATTTCGAACTCTTCCTGATCATTTACAAAATCATAAATCAACAAATGGCCACCTGCAGAGAAAATCTGAGTACCAACTGGGACTTCCAAGATCATTGGGTCACGCGATTTTCCTGTTTTATTATAACCTTTCCCTTGTTCGCCATTATCAGCTTTGAAATGTTTTTTGAAGCGAAATTGCAGCAAAGTATTCAAATGCGAATTGCTGCGGAAAATCATGCTCCCACCGCTTCCGCCATCGCCGCCGTCTGGGCCACCGCGTTCTATGTATCTCTCGCGACGAAAACTAACCGCCCCATGACCGCCGTTCCCGGCCTTAATATATATGCTTGCTTCGTCAATAAATTGCATGATTTTTGTACAAATTGTGTTAATTAATGCAGGTATTGTAGCAAAAAATTAGTCAATTGTCATGCAAAGAAAAAAAATCTTGCATGAAGCAAGTAGTAGCATTAGAATTATGTTAATATATTATTAATTTTATGGAAGATGTTTATGGCTGGTAAAATCAACGAAGAGCTAATGGATCAACTAAGAGAGGCTCAAAAAGAACCGTTTAAATATATCGCATTTAGTGGCGGTGGTGCTAAAGGTGCTATTTATTCTGGTGTTCATGAAACGCTTAAAGACTCTGGTGTGCTAGATGGTATTGATGAAGTCGCCGGGAGTTCTGCTGGTGCGATTACAGCATCAGTGATTGCAAGCGGTATTACCAAAGAAGATTTTCAATATCTTTCACAAAACACTAATTTTAAAGACCTTCTCGGAAGCGGAACATCAGTGCCTGGAGGCATGAAAGTTAATGCTGGCGGAGAACCTTTAGAGGAATTTATCCGCAAAGCAATTAGTAAGAATGTGACTGACTACCTGAAAAATACCGATGTATTAGAAGTGTGTAATACAAGAATACAATTTGTAAATGATGAATTAACTTCTCTTGAAGGCAAAAGCGACCAAGAATCTTTGGATCGTGTTGAGGTCTTAAATAAACAGCAAACCGTGCTGCACTCAATTATGGATGATGGCGGAGCTAGATTAGCAGACATTAACAAGCGCGTGCAAGAAACCGATAAAGTAACCTTCGGAGATCTAGACTTACTGCATAACCTTAACCCTGTTAAATTTAAAGGCCTAGTAATTACAGCCAGTAAAAAATCAAACAGTGAGCTAATGTTATTTAGTGCTGAAAATACACCTGATGTAGAAATCGCTAAGGCAGCGCACGCATCTTCTAGTATACCATTCGTATTTGCACCAGTTGAAATTGATGGCGTTAAATATGTTGATGGTGGTTGTTATGATAATATTCCGCTGAAGTATTTTGACGGGAAAAATAACCCACAAAATGACGTAGATGATATTTCAGATTCTCCAGATAAAATTAAAGATGCTAAAAAACAGGGCAGGGCACTTGCTTTGGCGTTTAGTTCGTCTACAGATATGGATACAAGCTTGAATTCTGCTATATATAGTGTTAAATCTGGTATTACAACGCCTAATTTTCTTGTAAAAGTAGTAATGAAAATCGTGGAGAAGTTGGCTCTCCTGGGCTTAAAAATTATATGGCTAAAGAAGAAGCAACTTACCAAGAAGTGCGTGATAACGCTTTGAATACTGTTGGCCTAGATACGAAAGATGTTGGTACATTATCGTTCGATGGGGCCCAGGAAAATGCGGTTTATCTACATGTTAAAGGTTCCATGCAAACAGCACGCCATTTTGATAATCATGATATAGGGACTAACAGTGATATGGCAACAGTTTAGAGGACAATATTTTATAAAAGGATTCTTCTCTCTTCAAACTCAGTAGGAGCAAGGTATTCAATAGTAGAGTGAGATCTATTTTTATTATAAAATACTTCGATATATTCAAAAATGGCAGCAGC
>CAXMOU010000025.1:0-1545 GCA_964195465.1 uncultured Rickettsiaceae bacterium | reverse complement strand
GACTGCTTATCCGATTTGAACGAATTAGCTCTCATCATTATGGCATGAAGTATATAGCATTTGCTATGATAAATTTACGGCATTTTTGTCTTCCATAGGGCTATCAATTATCGTAAAAAATCGATACGGTATTGAGATACCGGCAATAATCTTACGCTCTAAATTCGCTTTTTAGATCAAAAAAAGGTGAATCTACATTTTTGTAAAAACTAAACTAGTATTTTCAGCAGGTGGTTAGATTAGGCAACTAAATTCTTGCTAAACTAGCAATGGGTTGTAGTCCAGATTATACGACTTTAAGCAGACGTGGTAAGAGCTTAAATCTAGAATATTTACTTGAGAAGAATACAGAGTTTGCTTATGTATCTATTGATAGCACTGGGATTCAGACCTACACTGGTAATGAATGGTTAGAGAATAAACACGGTAAACAATATATACGCAGAATATGGAAAAAGCTTCATATATTAGTGAGCGATAATGGTAAAATCATTGCCAATTCTACGACTGATCATAGAAAAGATGACAGGTCGCAAGTGAGTGTTCTGATCAAAGATATTAACACGCAGGAACTCCTTGGTGATCCAGGTTATGATGGTGAGAATATATATAGGATGCTGCGGAAGAACGGCATAAAGCCAACTATTCGTCCACCAAACCATCTGTCATCGAAGAAGGCGCAAACTGAACGCCAGCAAAATGCTGCGCATCAACAAACTAAAGGATATCATGCATGGAGAAACAAGAATAGATACGGAAGAAGGGAGTCAGCGGAAAATACTTTCCTAAGATTCAAGGGTTCTTTTGGTAGTCAATTTCTATCAAGAGACAGTGATAATATGACAAATGAAATGACTATTAAATGCCAACTGTTAAATAAAATGTTTGATCTTGGCAAACCTACTTCTGTGCGTGTCGCATAAAATTTAATTTTGGGGCTTGGGGTAATATATTTAAAATCCTATTCGTGCAACAACGCCGACATCAATTATACTCTTGCTTTGTTAATTTAACGCCATCAATTGCATTTTTCTGTTATTATTGCTAGGTATAATTTATCATTCATCCATTGATGCATTATCTATGCATCAATGTTGTGTACGGGGCTTGACTGCGCCACTGACAAGATAAAATTAGACTACATTGAAGAAAGTTCTACACTCTTGATTTTGTATAATAATTTGGATCTATGCAACTTTGAAGCGGTTGTTGCAAGCAACAATAATCTTTTTAATCAAAAAAGTAAATTAGAGAGTTTCTATGGATTTAACAAGATTAAAACAAATTCCTTTGTTTTCTGAATTAAGCAATCAGCTACTTCGTAGTTTTCTGAAACAAACTAAAATCCTTACTTTAAAAGAAAACACAGAACTTTTTCATCAAGGTGATACTTCAAATGCGATGTATGTACTAGTAAGTGGAGGTCTTATTTCTATATTAGAACATGATGACTCCAGTCCAGAGTTAATTGGAGCGATCCATATTGGTGAAACAGTTGGAGAAATAGGGCTACTAACAACAAAAGATAGAACTCTTACAGTCAAA
>CAXMOU010000024.1:0-10345 GCA_964195465.1 uncultured Rickettsiaceae bacterium | reverse complement strand
CTTGTACCAAGATCCAGTAATGTTTCTATTCTGATTCGCTCTTCTGAGCTTAAATGATGTGACATATTCTTCTCTATATAAATTACTTATTTTAATAATATAGATCCTTATGCGTCGCATTTGAAGCTTTAATGCACCTATTGCTAGCACGGCAGGTGCTGCGTCTATTGGTGCTAATATGGCTGATGGTAATATATCAATGGGGCAAAGGTCGTACAATAATCTCACCAGAGACCAGCATAATGAACAGGCTTCATTGTCGTTTGGTGGCGGTGTTGTTGATGATGGTGGTATGCGAGTGCAGTCCGATGGCTCTGGTGGGCAAATTATTACGGAGCATCAGGATCAAATGGCAGTGAACTACAGAGCCAGTGATAGTACGAATAGTAGTATTAACACAAACCTAAGCAACAGCAAAAGTAATCTGGCTAGCCTAACTGATAGGGAGAGTGAGCAGACTAGTATTGTCAGCGCAGAAAATCTTGATGTTGCCAGAAATATTGCAAGTGGCAGCACGACTGCAAGCAATTTGTCTCTATCGGACGTTAATGCTCTAAAAACTGGCTTTGCCGTTGAAAAAGCAACTAATCAGACTAATAGCGTTAGTGATGGTAAATCAACTGGCACTAATGCTCATCTTACTTCAAAAGTACCAGGTGCGATTAGTGCAGTTACAGGCATTGACGGTGGAGCAAGTACTACTGCCGCAAATACTCATGACTTTAGAGAAGATATGAGTATACAGGATAGACAGGCATTTAACACAGCAATGGACAAAGTTAAAACTGCTGCTAAAACAGATAGTTTAACTACTAACAACACCGATGAAACGCGTTTGAACAAGTCGTTCTCGTCGAATTTAAGCACGCAGGAACAGATTGCTACTGACAAAGCTAAGACGCAGCAGGATGTTGATACGTATAGTAAGCAACTCTCATACGTACAGGCAAATTCAGGAACGATAGATCGCAATGCAAATAATGATGTAATGCAGGCTGTTATGGAGAAACATCCAGAATTACAGAGCAAGGAGCAAGCTGCCCGCTGGATGAAGAGCCATCGCACTGAAGCTGACGCAATTGCCCAGCCTATCATCAGTAATTACAATCCGTTTAAGTCGCCAGAAACTGCTGCAAAAGTAGAGCAGTTGCAGCAAAATACTCCAGACGTCAAAAACATGACAATTGCTGCTCCAGAAAGCTTAAAACAAAAGCATCAAGAGGCGACTACAACCCTTGAGGAGACTGCGGTTGTCAAGGATGCAACAGGTGTAACAAAACCAATAACAACAGTGGTTGAGGATGCTGCAAAAATCAGCAATTTGGAGTATAATAAACCTGTAGAGAAAGTGCTAGAGGCTAACTTAACTGAGAAAGAACAAGTAGCAGTTCAAAAGTTGAAATTTGAAAAGGATAAAGGGAAAAAAAGTGTAGCACAAATAGTGACAGACCAGGTTAACAACGGCATTAAACACTCAAAAACTCTAGCTGGCAAATCTGCTGCGTTAAGACTGGTTGAAGAGATAGGAGATACTAGCGCGGCAGTACTAAAGTCCGCTGGTCTAAATCCAGACCCAGACAAAAAAAATAAAAAATGAGAGAAAATATGACAGAAGAAAATGCAATAAAAGGCTTTTTTATGAAATACAAGAAATGGTTTATAGCTCTGATTGGGGTGCAGTTGATACCAGTGGTGCTATTAGTGACCCTGTTTGGTGGTGGTGCTATCTACGTCTATATGAACAATGATACTAATTTTCATGCCTACAAGTCTCATATTATATCTGGGTATCATGCGGGGTATTCAGATGGAGATAGGGATGAGGTCAAAGATAAAACCCCAATCTATTTTTTGCATGATAATTATGAATATGCAACAGAAAAGCTGCAAAAACGAGCTGATATAGAGAAGCAGGAGTATTTAGCTCAATTTGCAGAGCCAGAAAGGAGCGTTAAATTAGCTGAAATCAACGCTGGTAATCTTAAGCTCCCATTACAGATAGAACTGGACCAAAGGTTTAAAACATATGGCGAGTTCGCAGCGGACTATAATGCTAGCAAAGTCAACGGGAGTGAGATCACTGGTACAATTCCTGATTTGTGGTTTGAGTATAAAAAAGAAACTGAGTCATTCAAGAAAAGAGTGCTGAGAGAGAAGCAGGAGTATTTAGCTCAATTTCCAGCATCTGAAAGGGGGATGAAGCTAGCAGAGATGCGCAGTCAAAATATTAAGCTCCCATTGCAGCTAGAACTAAGAAAAAGATTTAAAGAGGGGCTGGATTTTTATGCGGATTATGTGAGGCAGCAAGTTAAACGTGAAGACTTCAAGTCTGATCAGGAGTACAAGGATGAGCTAGAGAATATGGCCTGGAAAGTTGGCTATAGCTGTGGTTACAGCGCAGGGCTCCATGGCATAAGTGTACGATATGGTCACGAAATATTTTAACGGAGCTAATGAGAAAATAGAAACTGATATGAATACAGAATTAGAAAATACCAATTACGCAATATTATTGCAAAGTTTAAAAACAGAAATTAGCACTGCTAGAATCAGGGCGCATTTGTCTGTTAATAAGGAGATGATTAGCCTCTATTGGAGAATTGGCAATCAGATATTAGAACGACAAAAACAAGAAGGTTGGGGGACAAAAGTTATTGAAAATATATCGAAGGACCTTAGAAAGGAGTTTCCTGAAATGAAAGGTTTATCGGCTAGAAACCTCGTGTATATGCAAACTTTTGCTAAGTCTTACCCTGATTTTGCAATTACGCAGGCGACGCTTGCGCAAATTACCTGGTATCACAATACTACACTTTTAGACAAAGTATCTGACCGAGAAGAGCGTTTATGGTATGCAAACGAAACCGCTCAAAATGGTTGGTCTCGTAATGTAATGGTTGCACAAATTCAGACTGCTTTGTATAAGCGACAAGGTAAAAGTATCAACAATTTTAAAAGCACTCTTCCATCCCCTCAGTCTGACTTAGCAGCTAGTATAATTAAGGACCCTTATAATCTAGAGTTTTTGAATATCCAAGGTAAGTTTTTAGAAAGCGAGCTGGAAAACAAACTCATAGATAATATCAGAGACTTCTTGCTGGAGCTAGGGCAAGGATTTGCATTTATTGGCAACCAATATCACATAGAATTAGAAGGAGAGGATTATTATTTGGATATGCTTCTATATCATGTAAAGCTTAAATGCTACGTGGTAATAGAGCTCAAAACTGGCAAGTTCAAACCAGAATATGCAGGCAAACTCAACTTCTATCTAAACCTAATGGACAGAAGAGTTAAAGATGAATCTGACAATCCGACTATTGGTATTATTTTGTGCGAAGAGAAGCGCGGCATAACAGTTGAGTATGCTATTGAGGGAATCAACAAACCAATGGGCGTGTCTCAATTTAAGCTAACAGAGAGTTTGCCTTCGGATTTAGCAAAATATCTTCCTACACCAGAGGAGCTCACTAAATTAAAAAACAGCACAGACAAAGACTCATGAGAAAACCTAAATTAAAGAAATCAGATATCAACCATATGGCCAAGTTTTTTGGCTTTAGCAAGGCGCCTATGCGTTCGATTATTGCTGTGTTAGTGCTTGGAATTAGTATTGGCGTTGCCTATCAGGAGATGGTTGGAGTAGGTACTTGGCATAATTATCATCCAGAAACCGATAAGCTCAACGTATGTTTTACGCCGCCATCTGGCTGCGGTAGTTTGATTGCGCAAGAAATCAGCAAAGCTAAATCTAGTATTTTTGTACAGGCATATGGTTTAACCTCAAAGGGAATCATACATCAACTGAAAGCAGCTAGTGCTAGAGGGGTGAAGGTAAGGGTGCTTCTTGATAATGGTAATCTCAGCAATAACAAAGGCATATTTAATGATCTTAAAGCGTCGGGTATATGGGTTGCTTTCGACAAAATGTCAGGCATCGCTCATAACAAAGTAATGGTGTTAGACAAGCTAAAAGTGATTACTGGTAGCTTCAACTTCACTAACGCCGCAGATACTCGCAATGCTGAGAATGTTTTGTTAATTGAGGATACAGAAATAGCTGCAAAATACCTTGAGAATTGGCAAATGCGCAGAGAACAAAGTGATGCAAGGGGTGAGTAAGAAAATGTCTCTTAGGAAAATAGTATTTCTTTTGTTGTTGATGCCGTGTTTGTTTTATGGAGCTTGGCAAGCATATTCATATTATGCTGCTGAGCAGCGAATAGCACAATACAATGAATTGATATTAGAAAAAGCACATTCAGGAGATGCGAATGCACAGGCTAAATTAGCTAGTTGGTATATATCTGGTTATGGCCGAGCGCAAAACCTAGTGAAGGGCATAGAGTTATATCAAAAGGCCGCAAAGAAGGGTAGTTTGCTTGCGATTAGAAGCTTAGGTCTTTTGTATCAAAACGGTACTGGAGTAGAGAAGGATATAGATCATGCCATTAAACTCTTTACGTTAGCAGCCAAAGATGGGGATGGTATAGCTCTCAATTATCTTGGGGACCTTTATTATACTGGAAACTCTGTGATAGAGCAGAATTTCACTCAGGCGCATGAATATTATGAACTAGCGGCAGAAAAGGGTTCCTTGATACGGCTGATTAAATTAGCTGGTATGTATGAGAATGGTATAGGCTGCACAGTTAATCTAAACAAGGCATTTCAATATTATAATCTTGCAGCTTATTTGGCTGACAGCCTGGAAGCGCAAGTTCGAATTTCAGTGATAATATTAAAACAGAATCCTCAAATTAATTTGTCTATCGCTAGTAATAATGCTGCTGATAAGCAATATAATCTAGCTCTACAATACCACATAGGTGACGGTGTAGAAAAGGATTGGCAGAATGCAAAATCAATATATAAGGAACTTGCAGAGAAGGGGCATTCCTTTAGTCAAAACAACCTAGCTACTTTGTATCAGTTATCTAAGCAACAAGAGGATGATTACGCGCAAGCTATTGATTTGTATGAACAGTCAGTCGTTAGTAGGAATCCAATAGCGGATATTAATTTAGGATATATTTATAGAAGTGGACAGAGTCAATATAGAGATTACCAAAAAGCATTCCAGCATTATACGAGTGCTAGCCAGGCAGGCGAGAATATTGCCACCTATAATTTAGCTAACATGCACCATAACGGCGAAGGAACAAAGCAAGATGTGGATTTAGCTATAGCTCTATATCAAGAGGCTGCGAGTAGAGGAAGTATTTTAGCCCAAATCACCCTAGCAGACTTGTATTTTGATGGTCATGAAGTGCCTCAAAGTTTTAGTGAGGCGCAAAGATACTATCATCTGGCGGCAGGAACTAACAACCCCTACGCGCTATACAGATTAGCTCTCATGTATCAGGACGGTATAGGTGTAGAGAGCAATATATTAAAAGCAAAATGGTATTTTTTCAAAGCTTTAAAACATCGCCAGTATTGGAGGGAGTTTTTTTTGAGCAAGATCATTACTATCAAAAATTACAACTAAATTAAAAAGGAAATTATGAGTAAAGCATCAGACAACAAATACTATCTAAATATCCATCATCGTTCTATTGCACTTAATGTGAACCAGGTAAGTGGAGCTATTGAACAGAGTTTTTCTCCTGGTCATTTCTTTGTTAGTTTACAGAAAAATGAGACAAAACAGTTTTTTGGTAAATATGCGCAGGGTAAGAGTCTATTTCAACAACTCTTTAGTAAAGAAGTCATAGACTCAAAAGCTGAAGAACTAAGAGTAATTGAACTTGAAAAATTAAAAACCCAAACTGGTGAAGAGTATCATTCATACAAGTCGATTATTTTAAGCAAAGAACAGTATGAGTTAGCATTAGATTATACGCGCAGTAAGATAGATGGTCGTATAGAGCCTGGTAATTATCTATTGGCTGTTGATGATTGTACAGATTTTGTACAGGAGGTATATAACCGGGCTGGGTTGCCGCTGTACTTTACAACAATTTTTACACGCAATGAATTAATGACCCTAGGCTCTGCTGCGTCTTTGGCGGTTTTACAAAAATACGGTGCTTCTGATTGTTTAGAATTAACAATGAGTTCAATCAGGGCGTTAAACAAAAAAACCTTGGTTAAAAGCCTCAATATTGATATAGAGAAAATACAACAAAACTCACCTGATCTGGATTTGGATGCACCAGTATTGGTTCTGCCAAGTTTTAAGGTTCTTTTTGATCAGATTAAACTTCCTCAGGTGCTAAACGTAGAACAGCAGTCATCTATTCATAATAATGCCGCCTCTTCTAATATCAATCTTGATAATATAGCTTGTTTATTGCCTATAGCTGAGAAGCAAAAAGAACAAGCGTTAAGCGACATTAATGGCTTTTTTGCTGGGATTATGAACAATCCGTATGCAGTACCTTCGCCTGATTTCGCAAAGGCATTTATGCCATCCAAAGAAATGGAAGCTACAGCCCAGGTGCACATGCAGGATTTCTTCTCTGGAATGATGAAGAATCCAGCCTACCAGCCAGGGTATTCTTTCATGCCACCTACACCACCAAATTCTCCACTAGAGGAGTGCAAAGAACAGGGATGGCTAGAAGGGACTAATAATGCGCAAATGATGCGAATGTTAGGATTGGGGGATGCTCCAGTAGTGCAAACTTTACATAGATCGTTCGGTGAGCAGCTTGCCAATGCTTCAGTTCAAGCAATGGGAGAAGTGTTTAATCCATCTTTCCCTAATCAACCTAGTAATTCTATAGACGACCCAGATTAATTTTAATACAAGAAGGAAATATGAGCAGTAACAGTGATTTCACAAGAGGCGCACAACTCTGGGCGCATAATATACGAATGGGCGTTCAAGGGGCAAAGAATGTTTGCTTTGTAGGCTTACTATGCGCAATAGCAGTGCTTGTTGTGCGAATTAGTCAGTATATGACTTTTAAGACTTTCTATTATTTTCTGATAGAGCGGTATGTACAATTAAAGCTGATTGTAGGTTCCTTTTTCTACGGGACGCAGCAAATAGGGATTAGTTTTTATTCTTTGCAGCACGGAGCTTTCATTTCTCGCAAGGCTTTGGATTTTGAACATAAGTTTTGGCATGTTACAGAATTTGGACAAATTGCTCGTGGTTTCATGGAGTGGGTGCTTGGTAATGCTTGGCTTGAGTTGTCATTTGCCTTTGTGTTTGGGAGTATGTTAGGGCTGCTATTTTTCATAGTTAAGGGCAGAGGCATTATTGGCAGTAAAAAACTACGTGGTAGTGAACTCGTTACTGTAGGTCAACTTAGAAGAATCTTGTGGAGAGCAAGGCAAGCTTCGAAAATCCGTATCAGCGGTCTGCCTTTGGTCAAGGGTTCAGAAACGCAGCATTTGCTTTTAACGGGTACTACAGGTGCTGGTAAAACTAATATGCTTAATGAGCTGTTGCCTCAAATACGATTGAGAAAGAACAGAGCCATTATCTTTGATGTGACTGGTGAGTTTGTAGACAGGTTCTTTAATCCCAAAACTGACATTCTGCTTAATCCGTTGCAGGATGGTAGTGTGAATTGGCTACCTTGGAATGACTGTAAAACAGACGAGGAGTACAACAACTTAGCGGCAGCTTTTCTGGATGGTGAATCTATACAATCTGATCGCTACTGGGAAGATGCAGCAAGGGCAGTACTTGTAGAGGCTTTTAAAAAGGAAAGATCAACTCAAGACATGCAGCATATGCTGCAAATGATCAATAGAGCTCCTTTGCAAGAATTTTGTGAATATTTTGCAGATACTGATGCGGCAGGCTATGTATCCAAGGAAGCGGAAAAAGGTACTGCATCTGTTAGATCAACATTGATAAGCAAAATAGAGCGATTGAAGTATTTAAAGAACGAAGGTGACTTTTCTATTAAAGAATGGGTGAATAGTAAAAGCAATAAGGATGGCTGGCTATTCATTTCATCTACGCCCAATGAGCTAGATACATTAAGGCCTTTAATCTCAGCATGGGCAAATATCGCCATTAAAGGTATTTTAGATCGTTCGCATTCTGGTGGTAATGAAAAAATGTGGTTTGTGATGGATGAACTACCTGCTATGCAAAAGATTCCATCTTTAGCAATGGTTCTAGCTCAGGGGCGTAAATACGGCGCTTGTATGGTAGCTGGTATTCAGAATATTGCTCAGCTTGATCGTATATATGGCAAGTCTGGGGCTCAGGAATTACTTGATCTATTCCGTACAAAGTTTTTCTTTGCAGTGAGCGATAATAACATCGCTGAATACGCATCAAAATCGCTTGGTGAGATTGAAATTAATGAGACTAAAGAGAGCCTCTCATATGGTTCTAATACTATGCGTGATGGAGTTAATATTAATTCAGCCGAGAAGATTAAACGACTGGTCTTACCTGATGAAGTAAAAAACCTAGCTCCTAGAACATGTTACGTCAAGTTATGCGGTAAATACCCGATTACTAAGCTGAAGGTGAATTTACAAGCTCAAAGCAAATTTCTTAAATTTTTCTATAGCCTATTCACTAAATTTAGGAACAGACAAGCTACGGCGGTAGAAGTAAACCTAGAACCAGCCTTACTGACAGAGACTGAAAACACTATAGAATATCCTGCTATTTCAGTACAACTAAAATCTATTGAGCCCACTCCAAAAGCAACATTTCTAAATGATTTTAAGAGGTAAAATGCAAACTACAGCAGAGTTAATTAAATTGATTGAAAATGATAGGGTGGCTATTTTAAATACAGCAGCTCTAGACCGTCATTTTACCGAAAAGGAAGAAAACGATTTTGTAATAGCGTGCACAATTAGCAATTCCATAACTGAAATAGAAATAAAAGATATGGCTGTTAATTCGACTATTGAAAGATTGTTGGGAGAGGCCATGCCTCTAAATGGGTCAGTAAAGAGTCTGACCTTAAATAATCTACAAGCTTTTGATTTGTTGAACCCTGCTTTAAAGGAATTATTGCAGTTTAATGCTAGTATTGAACAGCTAACAATTTCTAATAATGTAGAGATTGACCAACTGTTATCTTATGTCGCGACTGATCTAATACAAAATACCAACTTAAAAAAGCTAGCCTTGACTAACAATGCACTAAATCCTAAAGCTCTTGATGTGATTGCGCATATATTAAATACGAATACATCAATCAGCGAAATTGATCTAAGTCACCAAACACTTGCTGGACAATCACTACGTGCATTGTTAACTTCGATAGCTAAGAACCACAATATCAAATCTATACGATTAAGCAACACGCAATTAGCCAGCAGCTCCTTTAACGATTTAGCAAGTGAATTGCAGGAGAACGAGTCCTTAATTGCAGTTGATTTGTCATTTAATAATTTTGCCTACCAAGATTTAGATGCATTCTTTGAGTTCTTAAAGAAGAAGAACTCAATAGAAAGTATTAATTTAAGCAATTGTAGTTTAAGTCGTTACTTTGCTGCTGAATTTGCCAGGACGCTGAAATTAAATCCTCAACTAACTTCGATTAATTTAAGTAATAACAAGTTAGAAGACACGGGTGCAACTTGCATTGCCAGGCAGGCTAAAGAGTTAAAAGATTTGTTAGAATTAGATTTAAGCGATAATAACTTGACCAAACTGGGGGAGTATTTGGTGCAGGAAGAATTAAAGGGCAATATTCCGTTCATGATTTAATCTGAAGGATATTCCAGACAAGCCAATGCAACAGGATAAGCCATTGATATTCTGTTGTTTACTACCGCTGCTTTCCATAAGATAAATTATGAAACTGATAGTGACGGCGCAATAAACTAGGCTAACTATCTTGATATAGCTGCTTTACAGCCTGTTTTTAAGTTTTAGGATGTCCTCAATAGAAAGACCAGTAACCGAAGCAATAAATTTAGCGTCAGTGTTTTGCTTCAGCATGCGAGTTGCGATTTCTTCTGACTTCTTATCAGCACCTCTAGCTTCGCCCCTAGCTTCACCTCTAGCTTCAGCGGTTTCTATCATGTATGATTCCACAGCTTTGTTATCCATGATGCGTTTGGTTTCTGCCTCGTATTCTAGCAACTCTGTTTCATTCCAGTTAAACTGATTGAGGGCTTCGTAGGCACGCTCTATTACTAAGTCGCTGCCAATTATCTGTTTTAAATCAGATTCGCTGGTTTTAGCCGCGTATTTGAAGAAATAACACCACTTCTCTATAACTGTTTTTAGTTCTTCTAGTTTATCTATAGGGAATTTTGGTAGCTCAATAAAGCTAAACGAGAAATCTTTTAGATCGTGATCGTAGTTGTTTTTATCTAAAATTACATGATGTGATATATATTCTGACTTGTCAGGAAAAATATTATAATCACTTATCGCTATAAAGATCACTTCTTTTAGATT
>CAXMOU010000023.1:0-5953 GCA_964195465.1 uncultured Rickettsiaceae bacterium | reverse complement strand
TTGAGTTGGGCACTATGGCTCTGAAAATAACTGATCCTAATACTCATGAAGAATATGAGAGTATTTTTCATCTAAAAGCCCTATCAGAAGTATTGATACCACCGGTGCATCGCGGCGCTGGTCATCCACAAAATAAACTAGCTCCAATTAAAATGAATGTCGTAAAAGCAAGTGATAAAAAGAATGAATGGATTTTGCTTACAAACCTTCCTGTAACAACATTACAAAATGTAATCTTTGTAATTGAATCTTACAAAAAACGCTGGCACATTGAATCTTTTCATAAAGTCTTAAAAACAGCCTATAAAGCAGATGAAGTGTATTTACACAGCTCTCGAAATGCTATCCAAAATTTACTAGCTATTGTTAATATAGCCGCAATCAAAACTTATAGTTTTATTCACCAAGCTAGATCAGGCGGAAAATTATTATCCAGCCATTTTTTTAGCTTAAATGAGATAGAAGCGGCTAGTATTTTTTTATCTCATAAATTTATTGAAAATGATGAGCCTCCAAGTTTACAGAATTTCTATTATCAAATTGCTGAATTAGGAGGTTATAAAAATAAGAAAAACAAACATCCGCCAGGCATTCTTACTATTTATAGAGGAATAAAAAAATTACAAAATATAACGGATATGTATAAAGCTATTATGTCAATTGAAACTTAAGGTTAATTGAAAGAGTATACCTCAGCTAGACTTCTTTAGATTTCCTGTTTTACATTATCAAATATATGAATATCTACGCGTCATAACCAAAGAGCAAGACGCTTACTGAGCCTAGTGGAGCATGCTATGCATGCAGGATCGTATAGTTGCTTGAGAGCGTGGTTTGATGAACCAAGGGGGTAGAAAATCAATTCTATACAATCAGAGTTGCAACAGATTTTTATATTTTGTGATAGAACCTTGGTTTATGCAACAACGCCACAAACTTTGGTTATTCTATTGACCAACAAATAAACCCAGGGTAGTATATAGAAAACGCGACGCTATTAATAATTTGTTTTGTAGGTTTAGTTTATGAAAAGAATTAATAAGTCAATTTGGGATGCTATAGGTAATGCGGATGGTGATTTGAATGATGCGATTGCTCAGCGTGATGGGATTCATGCGAATCGTGGGGCGTATCATTATACGGTACCAGTTCCGTATACACATAAATTCAAAGTGTCTTGTGGGTGGCTAAAACTAATTGGGTATGTGGTAGTGAAACTCGTTATAGAAATGAATCGCGCTTCAAACAAAAGCGCTTTGATGATGACTTAGGTTTGGCAAATGCTAAGGTAGCAGCAAAGCAAAAAATATTGAGTGATAAATGTTTGTCGGTTAATAGGGCGCTTAATGATGCGCAATATAAGCTTGGTAAATTGAATCAAGCAGAAGCGGAGCAGTCTGTTTTGAAGCAAACTGTTAAGAGTCATAAGCAAAAATTATCGATAGTAAATTCTAGTAGTTATGCGGTTGATTATAAGCTTAATTATGTTAAATCTAAATTGTCTGGAGTTAAATGTAAAGAATCAAAGTTAGGACAGGAGATAAGGAATTTACCGGGTCAAATTGCAGCGACTAAAAGGGTCGCTGAATCTGATGAGAAAGAGTCAGCAGTGATAGAACGAATCTTATTGCCATCGATTTTATATCCAGTTACTTCTGTTTGAGGTAAATCTAATAATTCATTGAAAAATGACTGCATGCTGATTAGTAATAATACTTACAATCCCGAAGACTACTAGCTTTACAAGACTTTTGCAAGTCCACATTTATTGCGGGAGAACCTCTAAAATTCAAGGTTATCGCCTTCTTTTACACTCATTTCTTTAACTTGACGATGCCACTCCTATTGCAAACGCTAAATTACGTGATCTTTTGCAAAAAATCACGTAATTTAGCGTTTGCAATGGTAATAATTTTACGCATTAGCCGCGTCGCTCCTCGCTAAGACTGTCACGTCTGGAGGTTCTCGCAAAGAGTCTTAGTGAAGAGGCTCTTGCTATTGTAAGTAAAACATAGTAGTTTGTACGATTCTAGATACTTGGTTAAAAGATACGACAGAACCAGAGGAAGACCGTCAACAATAAAACAAAACACCTCATATGAATATACTTAAAGTCTTCACTGATTATCGTCAGTTTCAGATATTCTTTCTTGGTATTTTTAGTGGAATGCCGCTTACTATAATATATTCAACGCTCTCTGGGTGGATGAAGGGGTCTAATGTTGACCTTGCTATTATTACGACATTTGCGTTTGCGAGGGTTTTTTATTCGCTGAAATTTGCGTGGGCTCCTTTTGTGGATCAGATAAGGATTCCTATTTTGCATAGGATGGGACAGCGCAAGAGCTGGATGTGTTTTATGAGCGCGATTGTTGCAGCGATTATTTTTTCCTACAGCCAGTGTGATCCTGCTGTTTCTATACCATCTATGTATATGTTAACTATTGCTCTTGGGTTTGCTTCTGCCACTTTAGATGTGGTGATTGATGCGTTCAGAATTGACACTATTGAAAAGGAGTCTCAATCAATAGCTGCTGCGAATGCGGTGTTTGGGTATTTGCTGGGTGGTTTGATCTCTGGTGCTGGTGCGTTTTATTTTGCAGAAGATTATGGCTGGGAAACGGTCTTTATGGTTATAGGGTCGCTTTATATAGTTGGCATTTTATTTATGCTAACTTTGCGTGAGCCAAAAATTGTTAGAGAAAAATTCGACGCTCTTACGGTGCATTCGTGGAAAAGAATGGCGATTGATCCATTTGGAGATTTTTTAAAAAGGGATGGCGCGATTGTGATATTGCTGGCTGTTATATTCTATAAGCTTGGCGATGCAATGCTTGGCGTGGTGGCGACTCCGTTCTATATGGATTTAGGCTTTTCGCTAAAGGAAATTGCTTCAATAGTTAAGTTGTTTGGCCTTACTTCTTTAGTAGCTGGCTCTTATATTGGCGGTTATATAATGTATCGTTTTGGTCATTTTAAGGGTTTGATGATTGGCGGGGTAGCGCAGAGCATAACGAATCTATCTTTCGTGTGGCTGAATCATATGGGGCATGATTCAAACGCGCTTATGATCGCAATTAGTATCGAAAATATTGCCTCTGGAATGGGTAACGCTGCGCTGGTTGGTTATTTGAGTTATTTATGTAACAAACAATTCTCTGCGACGCAATATGCGCTGCTAAGTAGTGCATCTGGTTTGTTTAGCCATAGCATTGTTGGTTTTGGCGGAGTTATAGCTAAGAATTTAGGTTGGGATTTGTACTTTATTATGACTATAGTTTTAGCAATCCCTGGTTTGGTTTTGTTGATATATGTGAATAAAAAATACGGATTTTCATCTAAAGCCACTTAAAATTGTATTGTTATCCTTTTACCATTTGATTCTATTGGCAATTTTGTGTTACAGTTGTTGATGTAGTGGTATGTGTAGTAACAAGATTTTTAGTGACCAATTCAAATGTTGAGAAAATTTTCATCAGTAATAATATCTATTCTTGTTGTAAGCCTAACGCTGTCTTCTGTTATTGCAGAGGCGTCTAAAAGAAGATCCAAAAAGAAATCCAAAGGTCCAATAGAGACAAGCCTGATTGTTGAGGGTAAGTCTGGTAAAATTCTCCATGCGCGCAATGCCAGGAAGAAAATATACCCAGCTTCGCTTACAAAAGTAATGACTTTATATTTGCTATTTGAGTCCCTTGAGTCTGGCAAATTAAGTTTAAATCAGAATCTGTACGTTTCAAAATACGCAACAAAGGCGTTGCCATCTAAATTATATGTAAAAGCTGGCCAGAGAATCAAAGTTCATGATGCTATCCTAGCGTTATCTATAAAATCGGCTAACGATGTTGCAAGGGTTGTTGCAGAAAACATTGCTGGTTCTGAGAAAAAATTCGCTAGAATAATGACTGTGAGAGCGCGTAGCTTGGGCATGAAAAGCACCAGGTTTACCAACGCTTCTGGTTGGCATGATCCAAAGCAAGTTACTACAGCTGTAGATCTGGCTAAATTATCGATAGCAATAAAGCGCGACTTCCCTCAATATTATCATTTCTTTAACAAGACTAGCTTTAGATATAAAGGCAAAACTGTCCGTGGTCATAACAGAGTTACGGCTACATATCCTGGTGCAACGGGGCTGAAAACTGGCTTCCACACTCCTGCTGGTTGTAACTTGATAACCGCAGCCACTAGGGGGCACCGCAGCTTAGTTGGTGTGGTTACTGGCAGAAAAAGCAGCGCAATTCGGGACAAGAAAATGGTGCAATTATTAGATAAGCATTTTGGCGTTAGAACAAAAAAAGTTAAGCGGCGCACAAAAGCTAGTAAGAAGCGTATCAAAGTTGTTTCTGGAAAAAATAGCAATAATTCACGCCGCGTAAGGTAGGTCTTGCAAAATTTCCCCTTATAATATATAATCCATGCGGATTAATAAAATTAAGCTAGCGAGCATATATGGCAAGAGTAACAGTTGAAGATTGCGTAGAACAAATTCCTAACAGATTTGAATTAGTGATATTAGCATCAGAGCGTGCAAAAAACATCTCTTCAGGTGCACCTTTAACTATTGATCGTGATAATGACAAAAACCCTGTTGTTGCCCTTCGTGAGATAGCTGGTAATAATATAGATCCAGAGGCGTTAAGAGAAACTCAAATTTCTAATCTACAAAAAAATAACAATGTTGATGAAGTTTCAGAAGAGAACCTTTTCGCAGAAACCAGAGAAACAATAGGCGAAGAAGCTGCTACAGATTATTCTCTAGATTCAGAGAAAGAAATGTTCTCAGATAATATTGAAGCTGGCACAGAAGCTGACATTGATTTTAGCGATAATTCTAGCTCTGAAGAAGATAAGTAATTTATTCCACCTATATTCCAATCTAAGGAGAGAAAATGGCTGGTTTGCTGGGCCGATTAAAAAATGCTCTTAGTAAGACTTCTACCAAAATTGGCAGTGGTATTGAGCATTTATTTATCAAGAAAAAGCTTGATGATACTACTTTAGAAGGGCTTGAAGATCTGCTTCTGTTTGCAGATGTCGGCACTAAGGTATCCACACAAATTATTGACTCTCTCCGCAGGCGTAAATTCAACAAAGAAGTAACCTCAGAAGAAATCAAACAAGATTTAAGCGAAATCATTAGCGACATACTAAGTCAGCAGCAACATCAGTTTGAGCTTAAAGCATCTGGCTTGAATGTGATTTTGGTTTGCGGCGTGAATGGAAATGGTAAGACTACAACCATTGGCAAAATGGCTTATTCTTACGCAGAGCAGGGGAAAAAAGTAGCAATTGCTGCGTGCGATACATTCAGAGCCGCTGCTGTTGGCCAAATAGAAAAATGGGCAGTTAGATCTGGCGCGGAGTTTTTTTCTGGCGCAGAGAAAGCTGATCCTGCTAGCGTAGCGCATAAGGCGGTTGCAGACTCTATGGCAAATGGAACTGATATATTATTTATAGACACAGCTGGCCGTTTGCATAATCATAAAAATTTGATGGAAGAGCTGGCGAAAATCATTAGGGTGATCAAAAAGCTGGATGACTCTGCTCCGCATCATTGCTTGTTAGTAATTGATGGCACTACGGGTCAGAACGCCTCTGTGCAAGTGGCCGAATTCAAAGAGCTTGCGGATGTATCTGGTTTGGTAATTACCAAGCTAGATGGGACAGCCAAAGCTGGGGCTGTGGTTGGAATAGTGCAAAAGTTCGAGCTCCCCGTGCATTTCATAGGAATAGGCGAGGGGGTGGGCGATTTGCAACCATTTTCTGCAACCGCTTTCTCGAGGAGCCTTGTAGGGCTTGGGGAATAGCGGGGGTGCATTAAAGCTTCAAATGCGACACATAAGGATCTATATTATTAAAATAAGTAATTTATATAGAGAAGAATATGTCACATCATTTAAGCTCAGAAGAGCGAATCAGAATAGAAACATTACTGGATCTTGGTACAAGC
>CAXMOU010000022.1:0-14166 GCA_964195465.1 uncultured Rickettsiaceae bacterium | reverse complement strand
CCCCTGAAGAAATTCTTTCTTTGGTTGCATAGACACCTCTCAAATGCTTTTAACTCAACAGGTGTAGAGTATTTTGTGCATTTTAACAAGCGACTTAAGGTTAAACCAGTTTAATCAAAAGTTCATGAGGTGGCCGTGCATCAAGGGCCCTAAGATTCAACCAATACTTTATATTTTTTTAATGACCTGAAACTACTAACACCCTCTTTATATTTCGTACACTTAGTTTTTCTTGCCTTCTTAGAGTTATTCTCTAGAATAAATTTATTGTAATTAAAAGCATTTTAAATTTGATATGGCAGGACACTCAAAATTTAAGAATATCCAGCATCGTAAAGGGGCACAGGATAAGAAAAGGGCTAAGGTTTTTACTAAGCTTGTTAGGGAAATTATTACGGCAGCTAGGATTGGCGGCCTTGATATAAATAATAATCCGCGCCTGCGGGGTGCTATTTTGGCAGGGCGCAGTCAGAATTTACCGAAGGACAGAATCGACCGCGCTATGGACAAAGCCTCTGATCCAACTGATTCAGATAACTACACTGAAATTCGTTATGAGGGCTTTGCGCCTGGTGGCATTGCTATTATCGTTGAAACATTGACGGACAATAAAAACCGTACCGTTGCTGAAGTGCGTAGTGCTTTTACTAAATATGGCGGCAATTTGGGTGAGGATGGCACTGTTAGCTTTATGTTTGATAGGCTTGGGCGAATCGACTACGCTAAAAATGTTGCATCTGATGATGACATGATGGAAAGCGCAATAGAAGGCGGCGCAAGCGATGTTGTCTCTGATGATGATTCCCATACAATTTACACAGATATTGAGTCTTTCATTGGTTGTTTAGAGTATCTAACTAATAAATATGACATGCCGATTGAATCTAAAATGGAATGGAAACCACAAAACACCATCATGATTGAAGACGAAGAAAGAGCGATAAAATTGCTGAAGCTAATTGATGTACTAGAAGAAAGCGATGACGTACAAAAAGTATTCGGTAATTACGAAATATCCGAAGAATTATACGAAAAATTATCAAGCTAGAATATGGATAAGCAAATAATAATACTTGCAGCTGGTCATGGCAGCAGAATGAAAGCGGAAATCCCGAAAGTAATGCACGAGGTAGCTGGCCTGCCGATGCTTGAGCATGTGGTGCGTAATTGCTGCCTAGTTAGCGATGATTTAACTTTAGTTTATTCAGACCATCTAGAGCCTTATTTACCAGACTTTAAAGATCGCTGCAAATTAGTGCGTCAAGAAGAACAGCTTGGCACCGCGCACGCGGTATATGTTGCTATTGGTGAATTTAATCCAAACAAAGCAATAGCTGTAATTTATGGCGATAATCCTTTGATTACCTCAGAAATTATCAATAATTTATTTGATCATCTTGATAAAACCAACTCCAAAGCGGTTACTTTAGCATTTGAATATGACAAGCCAAATCAATATGGGCGCATAGTCACAGATGCGGATGGTGGTTTTTTAAGGATAGTTGAGAGCAAATTTGCTAACGCAGAAGAAATCAAAATAACTCTATGCAATTCTGGAGTAATGGCCTTTGCCCCCGGAATCCTTGAGCAATATATTGACCAATGCTTGGTATCTGCCCCCAAAGAGCAAGGCAAAGAATTATACCTAACAGAAATCATAGAGATTTGTGCCGCAGCTGGCGAGAAGGTAAGTTATTTAAAAGAAGCAAATCATAAATTAGTCCTTGGCGTAAACACCCAGGCAGAGCTAAAAGCTGCAAATATTATTGTTGAGAAATCGGATTAAAATGATTTATTATAATCAAAAGCGCTGTAAGAGAGATTCTTCGCTCCGCTCTGAATGACACGGATAGATGCTTGGAATAACAATTATCAAATACATTAAACAAAAAATATAACATCATGACTGAAGCCACTGCAAAGAAGCCATTACTAATCATTGATGGCTTTGGTTTTATTTTTAGGGCGTACCATGTACAGCCTCCGCTAACCTCCCCTAGCGGGATGCCGGTTGGAGCGATTTATGGGTTTACCTCTATGCTCATTAAGCTGATTAATGACTTCAAGCCAGAGCATGCGGTTATTGTGCTTGACCATAGCGGCAAGAATTTTCGTCATGATCTTTACAAGGAATATAAAGCCAACCGCCCACCTGCCCCAGACGATTTAGCGTCACAGCTTAAGATGGTGGAGGCAGCAGCGCAGGCTCTAAATTTCATCACCCTTTCTAAGCAAGGATTTGAAGCGGATGACATCATAGCAACACTTGCTTCTAAGGCGACATCTTTGAAGCGCGATGCGATTGTCATTTCTTCAGATAAAGATCTAATGCAACTGGTGAATGAGCATGTAAAAATGTATGACCCAGCAAAGCATAAATATATTCAGGAAGAAGATATTTTAAAGAAATTTGGTGTGGCTGCGGATAGGGTGCGCGATGTCCAGGCATTAATGGGAGACTCTTCTGATAATATTCCTGGCGTAGCTGGCTTTGGCCCCAAAACTGCCGCGCTATTGATTAATCAATTTGGCGATCTAGACGGCGTGTTTGCTGGAATTGATCAAATCAAAAGCGCACGCCAGAGAGAACTGCTTACAACTCATAAAGAAAACGTTCGTATTTCCTGGCAATTAGTTGGTCTTGACCATGATGTGGATATTAATCAGGATGTTGAGAATTTTTGCTGGACTCCACCGTCTGCAGATAAAATATCGAATTTTCTGCACGAGAATGGCTTTAAATCTTTGGGCAGAAGAGTAGAGAATTTATTTAATGTTAAAATCGAAGAACCGCCCCAGGAGATTAAAAACATTAGCGCGAGCAAGGCTGGCAGTAAGGTAAATATAGTTGAGGTAAAAGAGCAAGAGCAACTAACCAAGCTTACAAGCGAGGTGAAATTATCTGGTTATTTATCTGTCTCTATTTACCCAATGGGCGATAATTCTGGGCTAATGCTTTCTGCTGGCAATGATCTATATTTAGTGCCATATGATGTGCAGTCATCAGCGCCTGCGGATTTATTTTCTTATAATAATAAATCCACCAATTTTAACGAGGAAATCCACAAGATTTTTGCCGATAAATCAATCAAGAAAATCACCTATAATCTAAAAGATTTACTGAGGTTCGTTGATTGTGAGCTTGCTTCTTTTGAAGATTTACAGCTTATGGACTATGTTCTAAGCGCTGGCAATAAATCCAAAAACATATACGGAATAATAGAGCATTATTTAAATATCAAATTAGAAGAAAACGCCCGGGAAACTAGCGCGTATTTTATTGATTGCTATAATCATTTGCTTGCAAAACTAATAGCAGATAAAGCTCTACATCTATACCAAGATATTGACCTGCCCCTGTGCTATATACTACGCGAAATGGAGCAGGAAGGGGTGAAGATAGATACCAGGCATTTGCACAAACTCTCCGAGGAGTTTGGCAAAAAAATTACTGAATTAGAGAAAAAGATTTTTGTACTAGCTGGCCAAGAATTTAACATCGCCTCACCAAAGCAGCTTGGCGAAATATTATTCGATAAATTAAAACTACCTTTTGCAAAAGTCACAGGCAAAACCAAATCATATTCTACGAACGCAGAGATTCTAGAAAAAATCCAAGATGATGGCCATGAGATAGCTGGCTTCTTGCTTAAATATCGTCATTTCAGCAAACTAAAAAACACATACACAGATGCGCTTCCAAAGCAAACGGACCCTAGAACTGGCCGCATACATACAACATTCCTGCAAGCAGTAACTAGCACTGGTAGGCTTAGCTCGCATAATCCGAATGTGCAGAATATCCCAACGCGCACAAATGAAGGAAATAGCATAAGGGCTGCTTTTGTTGCAAGCGAAGGCAAGAAACTGATCTCCGCCGATTATTCGCAAATTGAACTGAGAATACTTAGTCACGTAGCTAATATTGAATCATTAAAGAAAGCCTTCTTAGAAGGCAAGGACATCCACGCACAAACAGCAAGCCAAATATTTGGCAAACCAATAGAGCAAATTACTCCTGAAATTCGCCGCAGCGCTAAGGCAATTAATTTTGGCATAATATATGGAATCAGCGCCTTTGGGCTAGCTAAGCAGCTTGGAATAGGCAACAAAGAAGCAGCAGATTATATAAAAAAATATTTCCAGGAATATCCAGGCATCCAAACATATATGAGCGACACCATTGAATTTGCCAAGGAACATGAGTTCGTTGAAAATATCCTAGGCCGCAAATGCTTCATACCAACTATAAACAATAAAAACCACGCACTAAGAGCCTTCGGCGAGCGCGCCGCAATCAACGCACCAATGCAAAGCCTGGCCTCAGATATAGTAAAAATCGCGATGATTAACGTAAGCAAAGAACTGCGCGCCCGCTCAATGAAAACCAAAATGATCCTACAAATTCACGACGAACTAATTTTCGAAGCCCCAGAAAATGAAGCAGAGGAAGCCTCAAAGCTAATCAAGAAAATAATGGAAACCGCCCTTAAGCTTGATGTTGACACAAAAGTAGAGGTAAACGCAGGCAATAATTGGCGAGAGATTCATTGAAAAATGACTGCATAACTGATTACAAATATAACTTACAATCTCTTGAAATTATTAGCTTTACAACGCTTTTGCAAGTCCACATTTATTGCAGGAGAATCAACAACTTTATCGATTTCTGATAAAAACCTTGATAAAAATTAACTTTATGTTAAATTAGTTTTTTATAAAAAGGTGCAAAAATGCCTAGAAAAAATAAAAACTCAGTAACGAACTCTTCTAAAAGACTTGAAAAGCAGTTTAAAAAAGAGTTTGACAGACAGTTTAAAGAACAGCTTGAAGAAGAGTTTCCTGGGAAAGTTTTTCAAAAAAATAATATAGAATCTAATATTATTGATACAATCATCTACAATTGGATTAATATTATTAAACTCGCAATAGATACAGGGATTTTGAAAAATATTAAATTTCCTATATTAAGTGTCGCAGTATCTTTAAAACGGAATGAGATATTGAAATTACTAATAGAATCTCCTGATATAAAACTAAACGCTATTTATAATGGTGAAGATGCACACATTACAACAAAGCTTGGTAATAAAAAAAATGTCTCTATGAATGGATACACAGCAGCTCATGAAGCGGTGAGGGTAGAGAATAAATTTGCATTAAATTTATTTCATCAAAAAGGTTTAATTGATATACCTACTCAAAGCGGACATACTGCTATGCATCTAAGTATTTTAATGAAGAAATTTTTAATAACTGATTTTTTATTACTTTTGGGTCATTGCATCGATATACCTATACGCCCCAAAAGTGATATCTATAGCCAGGCAAGAGGTTTAACTATACTCTCATATGTTATATTAAAAAATGATATGAAAGCATTTGAATTTTTGATTCATAAACCACAAAATTTGGAACAAAAAAGTCAAAGCGGACATGCTGCGCTGCATATAGCCATACAAAATAAAGATGAGAAGAACAGAAACGACATTGTACAACAATTGCTAGAGAAAAATGCTCTATTGGATACTGTAACAAACCAGGGATATACAGCGTTGGCTCTAGCCGCAATGTGGAACAAGCCATCAACTGTTAAACTTCTTCTTGATCAAAAGGCAGACATTACTATTAAAAACGCGAAAGGTTATACAGCCTTAAAGAGTTCTTTAAATAAGGAAACAACGTTTGATGTGGCCATCATGCTTATAAAGCATAGTAATGAAATTATTGATACAAAAACTCTTGAATTTGTTTTGCGCAAACTTAATTCTGAAATAATAGATGCAGTTTATAAGCAATCAAACCCACAGAGTCTTGAAAATTTAAAGATCGTAGTTTCGAAGAAATTCATTTTTGCTATCCTTAATAATAAGGAGAAAATAATAGAATTTTTACTAAACGATATAACAACTCTACTGATATTAAAAGAGCAGAATTTTTCTCTAGATATATGCGCCAAGATCGGTAGGACAGATTATTTGCCGAAGATGTTGGAGCATGATGTAGATTTAAATCGTGTATATAAGGATGGTGTAACTGCTTTAAGCATTTCAATCGCGTTTCGCCATCAGCTGTTTGCAAATTCTTTAATTAACTCAGGCGCGAATGTTAATATTGCTGATAAAAACGGTGTAACACCTGCTCATCTTGCATCAGCTTTTGGAATGCTTACTGTTCTTAAGAGTTTGATTGCTAAATCACCAGATTTATTAAAATGCACTGATAATAATAGTGGTACAGCGCTTGATTATGCAAGATTTGGCGGTCATGAGAATTGCATAGACTACCTAGAGAATCTTTTGGATATCCATCCAAACCCAGAAGAGGCGGAAATAAAAGTCGGTGATGTTGCTGATATAGAAGTTCAACAGGAATGCGTTGTTACAGAACAAGAGGAAGACCAATATTCCTTTATACAAAAACAAATACATAAATATTATCAACTTCAAAAGCTTGGAGTTAATCAGCTTGATAATGACAAAATAATTGAAAGTTGGGTAATTGGGGAGGAGGTTTTCTCTTCTTCTAGCGAAAGGGTTTCGGAAATAAGTAATGATTACGGAAATAAAGTTTATTTTGCAATATCAGATAAAATAAGTTCTGCTATTGAGGTCAAATATGGAGCAGTAATTTTAAAAAAATTCAATTCCGCGATTTTAAATGGGTTTGTTGGTAAGTGTGCCAAAGCTGGCGTGAGGGATATAGATCACAAATTATATGAATTAAAAATATTATCATCTATTTGTGGCAAGTTGAGACTATATACTACTATAGAATATATTAATTTAAACGGTGAAAAGCTTGTTGTTTTAGATAAAATGGGCAATCATCGTGACGTTTCTAGTGCTATTGAGGCATCTAATGGCATAACAGAAGAGGCAGTTGTCAACCCGCCTAATGTAGGCTTGTCAGTTCTGATAAAAGCATCTGATATAAACCCGCACGATATATTTAAACAATGCCTTCAATCATGCATAGATAATTCAGATATCTTTAATCCGAATGAAAATAGGGCCGTGCTAGATTTAATAGGTGCCTATACTTGTTCAGATGCTGATGCAGGCCAGATTTAGTGTCTGGACAGGGATAGTCAAGTTAACGAAGCAAGAGTATAAAAAGGCGATGATCTTGAATTTTAGGCAGCAATAAGCTCTAGAGCAGCAATGCCCTAATTACCCCATTGACACTTTCGCTCAAACGGAATAGACTAATGCGTGAGATGGTCGTGCAGTTGCGGGTTGCTTTAGGGCAGCGCGAGGAAAGTCCGGACTCCATATAGACACAGTGCTGGGTAATTACCAGCGGAAGGAAAGCCGAAAGGTTTCTTTTTAGGGAAAGTGCAGCAGAAATTATACCGCCTCTTTTTTAGAGGTAAGGGTGAAATGGTGCGGTAAGAGCGCACCGGGCTTCTTGGTGACAAGGGCCGCTTGTGTAAACCCCACTGGGAGCAAGACCAAATAGGCATAATCGAACCTGGGCTCTAGGGCTTTTGGTTCCTGGCGCGTCTATAGCCAGATATTATGCGGGTAGGTCGCTTGAGGTAAATGGTAACATTTATCCTAGATAAATAACTGCAATATACAGAATCCGGCTTACAGACCATCTTTAATTTCATATGTTTTTTAAGTAAATCAAATGCAAACACTTTACCATCATCCGATTTGCCCATTATCCCGTCAGGTGAGGATTTACCTGAAGGAATTCAATGCAGAATTCAGCATGGTAAAAGAGGATTATTGGCTAAGAAGGCCAGAATTCTTGCGCATTAATCCAGCGAGTAATTTACCAGTATTAACATTAGATGACCCAGCATATTCACTAGTTGGCAATTACTCCATTATAGAATATATGAGTGAAGCATTTGAAGATTTTCACTTCATGCCCAAGGACCCCCTAGCAAAAGCAGAAGCCAGAAGATACCTAAGCTGGTTCAACGAGAAATTCTACCGCGAAGTTAGCAAAATATTGGTAGATGAGAAAATAATTCGTCTGCTTATGAATCTTGGTGGGCCAAGAAGTAATTTCATCAAGGCAGCAAAATCCAATCTGGTGCAACATTTTAAGCTATTAAATAACTTGCTAGAGAAAAGCGCTTATATATTATCAGAAGAAATTTCCTGCGCGGATATCGCCGCTGCTGCGCATATTTCCACCATCGACTATTTTGGTGAAATAAACTGGGACAGCTACCTGGCCATAAAACAATGGTACTCAATCATCAAATCAAGACCGTCCTTTCAGCCAATATTACAAGATAGAATAGCCGGCTTCAACCCACCACGCGAATATGCTGACCTTGATTTTTAACGCACCATCAACTCATGAATTGGCATTACGGTAAATTTTGCTGGTAACTTATTATGGTGTATTGAGTCTGAAACATAAATATGTTCCAACTCGCTTTCTTCTATTCTCTCAGAAGCATCACCAGAAAGCACAGCATGCGTCACAATTGCGCTTACATTTTTTGCACCATTTTTAAGCAGCAACTCAGTGGCCATACAAAGCGTGCTCCCGCCGTCAACTATATCATCTACTATCACGCAGTTTTTGCCCGCTACATCGCCAATAATTTCACTCATGGAACATTCATTATTCGCATCACGGCTTTTATTCACAATGGCTAAGTCCGCACCAAATAATGAGCTATAATTTCTAGCACGCGCCGTGCCGCCAATATCAGGCGAGACGATCATCATGTTTTCTTTGCCCTCTAATGCTGGGAAGAAGATGCTTTCCGTAGAGAAATTAATTATGGGAACATTGAACATTCCCTCTAGCTGGCTTGAATGCAAATCTAATGTAATCATTTTAGTAACACCAGCGGCCTCTAACATTTTAATCACCAAGCTAGCCGAGATTGGCCCATATTTATATGTACAGCGATCTTGCCTGCTATATCCAAAATACGGAATGACAGCAATGATTTTCTCTGCCCCCGCGCGCTTTGCGGTATCTATAAGCAGCAGCAGCTCCATCAGATGGTTGTTCACAGGGGAGCTAGTAGATTGCACAATCATTACTTCCGCGCCGATGTTATCCAGCACTTGCACCCTTAATTCACCATCGCTAAAATTATCGATTTTTGTCTCTAATATTTCAGCGCCTAATTCTGTTGCTATTCTTTTTGCCAAGCCCAAATTGCTCGACCCTGATATTATTTGCATAGTCTTCTTTAAATTGTCTAAGATATCAGTTATATTATTGCAATAATAGTTTAGATACAATGATAATGAATAAGATTCTTTGTTTTGATGTTTCAAGTAATAATTGCTCTGTGGCTATAGCTGTGGGCCAGGAAATATTATCGTTTGAACAAGAACTAAAACCATCCATGCAAGCAGAGCGCCTGCTGGTAATGATTGAAGCCGCCTTAGCTAGCGTAAATATGCAATATGACGATCTTAATTATCTGGCAGTAACCACTGGCCCAGGAAGCTTTACGGGCATACGTATTGGCATAGCAGCAGCGCGCGGTATATTAAGAGCCAGCAACATGAAGCCCGTTGCTATCAGCAATTTCGAAGCAGCGCATTACAGGCTTGCTATGCAAGTGCGCGATTATGATTCTGCTGTTATTATGATCAACGCATATCGCGGCCAAGTATATGTTCAAGAATTCTTAAAAAACGGCACACAATCCACGCCAAAGCTAATGGATAATACAGAGATAAAAGATATGCTTCTGCAAAAAACTGGCAAAACAGCCTGCGCTGGTAGCGGCCTTGCTGTGATATATGAAGACATCAAAGATATAGATAATCTAATAATCCTACCAAGATTCCCTACCATAAAAGCACTACACATAGCCAGGTTCGCAGACGAGCAAATCAACAAAGGAATAATAAATCAAATAGAACCGCTCTACATCCGCCCACCAGATGCGATAATTCCGAAATAGTAATTTGCATTAAAACGACCCGATTTAGGGTTATCATCCAGAGCAAAGCGAAGGATCTCATGACGGATATCGAAAAGAGATCCTTCGCTTTGCTCTGGATGACACACCTGGCGGTGCGTTCTTAAGACACACACAAATACTAACGCAGTATAAATTTGCAGTCAAAATAGGCAGAAATCTAAATTGCATTTTACACTGAACCGAGGTTATATTAAGTAACTACAAATATTTCTTCATTACCAATTGCATAATTTTCTTAGCGATAGGCGCAGCAGCGCGGCCGCCTCCTCCGCCGTGGTCGTAGTAAACAGAGATAGCATAATGTGGGTCATTAAACGGCGCATAGCCAGTAAATATAGCGTGATTGCGGCTTTCCCAGTTGATGTTTGCACGGCTTAAATTATCCGATGCGCTTTTCTTTGCTCGCACTTGGGCTGTTCCTGTTTTGCCTGCCATACGCATGGATTTATAATTAATCCTACTAAAATACCCCGTTCCCCCAGGAGCATTCATTGTATTATATAAAGCAGTTTTAAGAATATCCGAATCCGCTTTATCAAATCTAATTTGTGTATATTCAAGCTCACCCTTTACGATTTTAGGAGTAAACAGCTTGCCCTTACTAGCAATTGCTGCAATAAAACGCGCCAATTGCATGGGGGTAACTAGCAAGAAGCCTTGCCCTATTGCAAGATTAAGCGTATCACCTATGCTCCACCTATTGCCAAACTTCTCTTGTTTCCACTCTCTAGATGGCACAAAGCCTGCCAATTCCCCAGGCATATCCACCCCTGTTTTTTCACCAAAACCAAAGCGCTTAGCTACTTCTATTATTTTATCCGCTCCAATTTGCCTAGCGACTGCATATACATAATGATTACATGAATGTTTTATTGCATCAATCATATTAAGCCCACCATGACCACGAAGGCGCGAGCATCTAAAACGGTTCCCCCCAAGAATAGGACCGCCAGTGCAGACTATTTTATCCTCAGGCTTAACGCCGTTCTCAAGTGCCGCTAACATTGTAATGATTTTAAACACAGAGCCAGGGGGGTAAAGGCTTCTAGTGGTTTTATCTATCAAGGGCTTATATGGATTATTAATTAAGCTATTCCAATATTTGCTAGATAATTTATTGAACTCGTTAGGGTCGTAAGCAGGGGAAGAAGCAAGCATAAGAAGCCCACCATTAGTGCAATCCATCACGATAGCACTGCAGCCTTTATCACTCAAATAAGGCATCACTTTTTTCTGCAATTCTGCGTCAATATTCAAATGCAGATCTTGCCCCGTTTCGCTCTCTTGCTTTCCAAGCTCACGCACATATCTTCCGTGCGCATTTACCTCGATTTTTTTATAACCGAATTCACCACGCAAGCTCTCCTCGTAATATCGCTCTATGCCATTTTTCCCGACCTTGAAATTCTCATCGATAAAATTAGCATGCTCGCCCTCCCTCTTGCGCGGCCTGCCAAGATAGCCAACCAAATGCGCCGTTGCAGAACCTGCAATGTAACTACGCTCAAAGCCAGTATCAATAAAAATGGCTTTAAGGTCTGGGCGCCTTTCTTCAATCATGGCAACTTGGCTCCAGTCCAGGCAGTCCACTATGATAGCAGGTATGCGCCTGCCGCCCCTTTTAACCCGCTTGTTTACCTCCTGCTGTTGCTCTGCATCTAGCCCCAGAATCTCCGCGACCAAATCCACCTCAAGAGAGAACTCAGGATTCCCATTCTTGTCCAGAAGCAATCTAAAGCAGGTATTATTCTTAGCGATTATCTTATTATTTGAGTCAAAAATCTGCCCACGAGTCGGGTTTATCACCAGCATCTTAATGCGATTCTTATCAGACAAAGTTTTATAATCATCCTTCTTGATGAACTGCATATAAAACATTCGCCCAGCAAGCAAAAACAACAAGCCAAGCTTGCCCGCGCCAATCATAAACGTACGGCGAGTAACTAGTTGCTTATTAAGAGAGTTTTTGTCCAGCATTATAATTCAATAAATTTATTGGCTTAGTAATTATAGGCAAAATAATCGGATAGGCAAAAATTGTAGTAAGAAAATAAAATAAGATCGACAATCCTTCAAGATGGTGTGTGCTACTTATCGTCACTAATAAATATCTGGCACTAATCACAAATAAAGCATATCCGCAAAAAACTGCTAAATTAATAAAATAATCCCGAAGCAACAACCAATTGCTGGCCATATACAGCCCCAAATTAGCCGCCATTAAAGAAAGAGAACTAGTCCCAAGAGGCATTTGATATAGCTGATCCACCAGCAATCCCGCAAGAAATAAATGCCAATATTTCACACGGTAATGCGTGCTTAAATAATATATGATAATCAAATCCAAAGCAGGGAAAATCTCACCATAAGGCGAGATCTTATACCACTGAAATGGCAAGAAGCAAAGAATGCCCAAATAAAGCATCGCAGCAGATTTTATCAAAATTTTTCGCATATATTCATCCTGGTGGCTCCCAAATAAGCGCCAATGCACTGGTCCGCGCGGGCTAGTGCATATTATTAGTTCAAGTATAAATCACCCATACTAATGCATTATAACCAGCATATAAACGTAAGTATATATAAGAGTTGGGAAATACTAACCAAAACTATAGTAATTTAAAATGAATTAGGTGTGTTTTCTAATTCATCCTAAATTACTATATAATACAAACCCAGGCTTAGCAAAAATAGAAATTGCAACTTATGCTGAGCTAGAACTTAAGCCTACATAAGAAACCTAGTCAGCCCCATCCTTAACTTCGTCCACTTCCTTAACCACGCCCGCAGCAGCAACCTCAGGCCTATCACCATAATAATCCGCAATAATATCTGCTAAATAACCAATGCCTAATATAGGATCCAGCGCCGCTCCAATCTCCATTTGAACCTCATGCGCCGCAAACATTTTCTCTAGGGCTGGTAGCAATACAGCAAATTTATCTGCGTTTTTATGCTCTTTTAATAGCGACTGCATCTCCTTAAACGCCCCTATGTGCTTGTATTTTAGTAGGATAGCTGCGTTTTCTTTTATGCATGGATGTTCATATTTTTTACCATCATGCTGAGGATCATCAAGCACTCCCTGTATATATTTTGCAATAAATTCATCAACAGCTTTATCTTGCTTATTTTTAAGCATCAATGTGATATTATCACGCACGCAAGGCTGCATAAATTCTAGATAATTTGAACATCTTTGTTCTACATTCAGTATTTTTAAAATCTTATCATTATACTGAGCAAACAACTTATTCAAATCATCAGCTTGTCCATATTGGATAAGGGTTTCGATGGTTATGTATATATACTCATGTGGCTCTGATAAATAATGAGGCGCTATTACCATTTTAAGAATTTCAGAATGATATTGAAGTACAAACTCTGTAGCAATTTCTTCATGATTACTCTTTAAAAGAAATTTAATGTTATCTAATACACAAGACAATTCGTCGCTTAGATTGTGCCCAGGATTTACAATCATACTTAGTATCTTTTGGTTATATTGTTCCATCATCTCGTTAGCATCATCTGCTTGTTTGTTTTGCAAAAGAAATTGTACATTCTTTTGTACATCAGGCTGTATGTCTTCTAACCAAGGCCCATCGTTTACTGAATCTAACATTTTGTGGTTAGATTTTTCTATATATCTTACTGCAGACTTGTTTTGATTATTCTGAAAAAATATTGTGGCGCTCTCGCGTACAAAAGAATTAATAACAATCGCTCCATCATTATAAGCTACTTTTGAAGCCAATAATTGCTGATTATGGTTCTCTATAATCCTCATTGCAAATTCTGAATGCCCCTTTTTTACAACAAGCTGAATATTATCTAATACAAATGAATTTAGAACTTTCAATTGAGCAACGCCCTCTTTATACACTGTACGAGACATTTCTTTGTATTGCTTACCAACTTCTTCATATTCATCTTCGGAGTCATAATCTTCATAATCCTCTTGCGCCTCTGCTTGATCGCTCTCTTTCACCTCTTCACGTTGTAATTTTTCTTTGCGTATAGCTTCGTATTTTTTTCTAATTACCCCAAACTCTTTAAATAAAATAGTAGGTAACTCACCCCCCTCACCAATAAACACCTCGCTATATTTTAGTATAGGAATTTCAAAGTTTTTTAAAATCTACGTTTTTATAGAATCTGATAATAATTTGATTTAAAATTTAAAAATCATCGTAATCGTTAAGTCTCAATGTATAAACTTCAGGAAAATCATTCTAGAAAAA
>CAXMOU010000021.1:0-9567 GCA_964195465.1 uncultured Rickettsiaceae bacterium | reverse complement strand
ACGACCTAAATATAACGCTATTTGCTTTTTGCTTGTACCAAGATCCAGTAATGTTTCTATTCTGATTCGCTCTTCTGAGCTTAAATGATGTGACATATTCTTCTCTATATAAATTACTTATTTTAATAATATAGATCCTTATGCGTCGCATTTGAAGCTTTAATGCACCGGGTAGATAATTTATATATGTTTATTTGACGTGGGTATGCTTGCTTATCTTGAAATAAAGTTTATAATTACTTAGGTAGTAGATGATACAAAAACTTAAGATTAGCGAAGAGAATGATAAAACTGATACGTAACTTATATACGGCCGTCGTGAACATGGTAGATCATGACGGTGTTGAACATTCTGGTTATATGTCTTTCATGGTTCTGGTATCGATATTTCCTTTTTTCATTTTTATATTGGCGTTTACGAGTTTTTTTGGGGCTTCTGAGCTTGGTGAGAAATTCGTTGGCCTAGCGCTAGACAATATGCCAGCACATTCTATTGACTCTATAAGATCCAGGATGTCAGAGTTAATGAAGGCCCCGCCGCAAGGGCTTATGACGCTTGCGATTGTTGGTACTATCTGGACGTCATCTTCTTTTGTAGAATGTCTTCGGACTATATTAAACAGGGTGTACGAGATTAAATCTCCGCCTAATTATATATTTAGGCGCTTTCTTAGTATTGCGCAGTTCTTGGTAATTAGCTTGGTGATTTCTTTAGCGATGCTGCTTCTTATCATTATCCCCATTGGCCTTGCAAAAATTCCGAGATTCATAGAGCTTATCGAGGGGTATCAGTCGATTCTGAATGTGGCTAGATATGCTGTGATATTTGTTTCTCTATTCCTTTCTGTATGTGCATTATACTATATTATTCCCAATGCAAAGCTTAGATTTGCTGAAGTAGTGCCTGGTGCCTTTTTGACTATTATATTATGGTCCATTAGTGGTTATTTGCTTTCTACATATATTGTTTATTATAATCAGCTGAATATTGTTTACGGGTCGCTGGGTAGTATTATTGTTACTTTGATCTTCTTTTATATAGTGAATATGATTTTTATCATCGGAGCTGAGTTTAATTATCTAACGAGAAGCGAGCGTGATTAGCATTATTTCGCCAGCAAAATCTATGGATTTTGAGTCCGCTGCTCCTACTGATCTTTTTTCTAATGTAGATATGGGCGCTAAAAGCGTCTCTATATTAAAAGAGTTAAAGGCGCATTCTGCAGATGAGATATCTAAGCTTATGAAAGTTAGCGAGAAAATCGCTAAGCTCAATTATGATCGCTTCCAAAATTATGATAATGCTCCAGAAAAACAGGCGATATTCGCTTATGCGGGAGATGTATATAATAACATTGATAGCGCTGTTTGGAAGGAAGGGGAGCTTGTATTCGCTCAGGATCATTTGCGTATTATCTCTGCGCTTTATGGAGTAGTAAAGCCTCTAGATAAGATAAAGCCGTATAGATTAGAGATGGTAACTAAGCTTGCTAAGATTGCTCCAAAAAACCTGGCCAAATTCTGGCAGAATGATGTTACAGATGCTTTGAATGCAGAGCTGAGTGCGCATAAGAGCAGGGTGGTTTTGAACATTGCCTCGAATGAATATTCTGCAGCGATAGACTCAAAATCCCTAAAGGCTCCTATGGTTAATATCCACTTTAGAGAAAAAAGAGATGGTGTTCTGAAGAATATAGCCTTGAATTCCAAGCGCGCCCGTGGGATGATGGCGGATTATATTATTCAAAATAGAATAGATGAGCCAGAGGGAGTGAAGAGTTTTTACGGCGGTGGGTATCAGTTTGACTCTCCTATGTCTGATGAGAGCAATTTCTTTTTTGTTAGGTAGTTTAGGAGTACTACAAGCTTCAAATATCAACGATTAGAGACAAAATTATATAATTTATAATTAATTCATTCTCAAGTGAAATGAATTAATGTATAGTCGCAGCATTATCAATAGGGAAAAAGATGCTTAATTACCAATCTTTATTTAAAAAGC
The DNA here is from genome assembly GCA_964195465.1 of uncultured Rickettsiaceae bacterium. Classification (GTDB taxonomy): domain Bacteria; phylum Pseudomonadota; class Alphaproteobacteria; order Rickettsiales; family Rickettsiaceae; genus Megaera_A. The sequence continues at coordinate 7,565 of CAXMOU010000021.1, read as the reverse complement.
AAGTTCAACAAATCAGAGATGAAGGGCGATATCGTGACTTTATCGGCTTGAAACGTCATGCTGGGAAGTTTCCGATGGCATCTTGGGGTGAAGATAGGAAAGATATCACCATGTGGTGCATTAATGATTATCTTGGCATGAGCAAGCACCAAAAAGTGATAAAAGCAGCTAGTTCTGCTTTGTCTGAGAATGGCGTTGGTTCTGGTGGAACTAGAAATATTGGTGGTAATAATTACGCGATTGTTGAGCTAGAGCATGAAATAGCAGATTTGCATAATAGGGAATCCGCTTTAGTTTTTACTTCTGGATATGTTTCAAACGATGCCACGCTTACTACGCTTGCTAAAATATTGCCAGATTTGGTGTTTTTATCAGACGAGTCTAACCATGCATCTATGATTTCTGGGATGAGGAACTCTAGGGCAGAGAAGATCATCTATCGCCATTTGGATATGGGTCATCTTGAGGAAATATTAAAAAAGCTAGATGTTAATCGCCCTAAGGTGATTGCGTTTGAGTCGGCTTATTCTATGGATGGGCTTATATCACCTGTGGATAAAATTTGCGAGCTAGCAGAAAAATACAATGCAATGACCTATATCGATGAGGTGCACAGTGTGGGTCTCTACGGCGATAGAGGTGCTGGTATTGCAAATATGATGGGTGTTGAGCATAAGATTGATATCATGCAGGGCACGCTTGCTAAGGCTTACGGAGTTATTGGTGGATATATTGCTGGTAACAAGGAGATGATAGATGCTATTCGCTTAAGTGCTAGCGGCTTCATTTTCACTACATCATTGCCGCCTGCTATAACAGAGGCAGCGCGTGCGAGCATTAAACATTTGAAGGAGTCTGATGCAGAGCGAGTAAAGCATCAGCAGGTTGTGAAGTCTGTAAAAAGCTCATTTGATAAGGTTGGTATCAAGTATTTTCAGAATCAAAGTCATATTGTCCCGATTATTATTGGAGATCCTGAACTTGCGCGCAGAGCGTCTAAGATGCTTGTGGATAAGCACAATATTTTTGTACAGCATATTAATTTCCCAACAGTACCAAGGGGTACAGAGCGCTTGCGTATTACTCCAACACCTGCTCATACAGAAGAAATGATAGCGCATCTTACAGAATCGCTGCTGGACGTGTTTGCAGAGCTTGGGATAAAACCAAAAGTAATGGAAGCTGCTTAAAAACACGAGTTTAGGAGGGTGCTCTTATGATTCAATCGCATTTTAATCAATTATTTACAGAATTACTGGCAAATGAGAAGCCAGAGAAAATCGCTGTGGCCGTTTCTGGTGGTGCGGATTCGGTTGCGTTATTGCATCTTGCCTCTGATTGGGCGAGGACGCATGCGGCTGAGCTTGTTGTGTTTACTGTTGATCATCATTTACGGCCAGAATCCAAAGAAGAACTTTGTTATGTTCGGGAGTTAGCTGATAGCTTGGGGCATGAGTTTTATGCTATGTCTTGGGATTGCGGTGGCACTAAGGTTGCTCTGCAAGAAAGAGCCAGAGAAGGGCGTTATGATTTGATGAGCACTCAATGCCATGAGCTTGGGGTGGACATTTTGCTTACCGCGCATCATTTTGATGATTTGATCGAGACTTATTTAATGCGCAAGAGGAAGAAGAGCGGTGTTCTTGGCTTGAGTAGTTCTAGTAGTTTTTTTTATAAGAATATTATGGTGCTGCGCCCGCTAGTTGATTTTAGAAAGAGCCAGTTAATTGCATATTTAAATGCTCTGGGTATAAAATGGTTTGAGGATGAGTCTAATAGTTCGGATGCGTATGAAAGGAATCGTGTGCGCAGAACAATTAGTGAGTTTTCAGAAGAAGACAGAGAAGGGATAGTAGAGGAAATTCAGCAAGTTAATGATGAGGCAGAGATTCTAAATGCTAAATTTATTGCGGCGCTTGCAGAATGTGCTTGGATAAATAATTATGGCTTTGCTGTAATTGATTTAGAGAAATTACGCAGGGAGCCTGAAGATATAATAATTCAGATATTGAATTATGTGCTTACTATAATAAGCGGCAAGGCTCATTTGCCTCGCTTCCGTAGTGTGCATCCAATTGTACAGCAGGTTGTATCTGGCGCTAAGATTGATTGTAGTTTGCATAGTTGTATTTTAAGAGGAGATCAGGGTAATCTGTTGATTTTCAAGGAAAAATCTACCGTCACTGATGTTGCTGCGAATCTAGAAAAAGAGCATCTGTGGGACAGTAGGTTCCAGATAATATTACCGCAAAATTTAGATAGCGGATATCATTGCGCGCGTTTGGAGTTTGATGATTATTTAGAAATCAAAGACAAATTAAACTTTCAAGAATTAGCTAAAATTAGCGATAATAACCATAAGACAATTTTATTTACTCTACCGGTGATAAAAAACCTTGAAAAAATCGTAGCAATTCCCCATATATCTTACTATGATGGTCTTGAACATAAGATAAAAATTATTTTTAGGCCGAATTTTATTTCACGTTTTACGCATTTCTTATAGGAAAAATTGAATGAACAATCAGAACAAACAAATTTTTATTTGGATCATTATCTTTGTTTTAATGGTCATGACTTTCAATGCATTGCAAGGTGATAGCGTTACTGGAGCTTCAGATAAACTTGCTTTTTCAGATTTTTTGAACAGAGTTGATGATAGGCAAGTTAATTCTATTCAAGTTCGTGGTCGTAATATTGAAGGGACAATGGCAGATGGCACTTCGTTTAGCACGTACGCAGCGGACTATCCTGGTCTTATGGAGAAGCTAAGCAATAATAATGTGCATGTAGAAATCATGCCTCCAGACACAAAAATGAACTCTATATTTAGTATTTTTGTTTCTTGGTTCCCAATGCTGTTGCTTATTGGTGTGTGGGTGTTCTTTATGCGTCAGATGCAAGGTGGCGGCAAAGGTATGGGCTTTGGTAAATCTAAAGCTAAGCTGATCTCTGACAAAGGTGCGAAGATTACTTTTAAAGATGTTGCTGGTATTGACGAGGCCAAAGAGGAGCTAGGAGAGATTGTTGAGTTCCTTAGAAATCCAGGTAAATTCCAAAAACTTGGTGCTCAGATACCAAAAGGTTGCTTGTTAGTTGGCCCTCCAGGAACTGGTAAGACTTTGCTTGCAAAAGCAATCGCAGGCGAGGCAAACGTGCCATTCTTTAGCATTTCTGGTTCTGACTTTGTTGAGATGTTTGTTGGTGTTGGTGCTAGCCGCGTGCGTGATATGTTTGCGCAGGGTAAAAAGAATGCTCCATGTATTATATTTATAGATGAAATTGACGCTGTTGGTCGCCATAGAGGCATTGGCATGGGCGGTGGTAATGACGAGCGCGAGCAGACTCTAAACCAAATGCTGGTGGAGATGGATGGTTTTGATGCTAATGAAGGTGTGGTGATTGTTGCTGCAACTAATAGGCCAGATGTTCTGGACCCTGCGCTTCTTAGACCTGGCCGTTTCGACAGGCAGATTACTGTTTCAAACCCAGATATTATAGGGCGCGAGAAAATCTTAAAAGTGCATATGAAAAAAATTAAGCACTCAGATAAAATAGACGCTAGAGTTATTGCGCGCGGGACTCCTGGTTTTTCTGGTGCTGAGTTGCAGAATTTAGTCAACGAGTCCGCATTGCTTGCAGCAAGGCTAGGTAAAAAACTTGTTGATATGTCTGATATGGAAGAGGCGAAAGATAAGGTTCTTATGGGCGTAGCAAGAAAATCTATGGCTATGTCTGCTTCAGAAAAGAAACTAACAGCTTATCATGAAGGCGGTCATGCTCTTGTTGGGATGTATTGCCCAGCTGCAGACCCTATTCATAAGGCAACTATTATTCCAAGAGGAAGAGCGCTTGGGATGGTTATGAGGCTTCCTGAAAATGATCGTTTTTCTATGTCTTTTGAGCAGATGAAAGCAGACATAGCAACCGCAATGGCTGGGCGCGTGGCAGAAGAAATAATATTCGGTAGTGAGAAAGTAACATCGGGTGCTTCTTCGGACATTAAAATGGCAACTAGTATGGCTAAGGCTATGGTTACTGAATGGGGGCTTAGTGAGTCTGTTGGTCCTATCTTCCATGGTAGAAGCAATGAGGATATGTATACTGCTGGTGCTGGTGATAAAACAAGGTCAGATAAAACATCAGAAGAGATTGATGCAGAGATTAAAAGAATAGTGGGAGATGGGTATAATTTTGCGAAAGATATCCTAACTAAGCACCTAGATGAATTGCATTTGCTAGCGAAAACATTGATCGAAAAAGAAACGCTTTCTGGTAAGCAGATCAAGCATTTATTGCTAGAAAATCCTATAGATTCTGAGGAAGAGCCAGAATTTCCATCGACTGGAAAAAAGAAAAAACCTACCCTTAAGAAGGCGGTAGAGACAAAAGAGCCTAAAGACGAAAAAGCACTTGAGGATAAAGAGAAGAAGACGACTAAGACTAAAGCAAAAAAATAGTGCCTAGTAATGATAAAGCACTATTTAGAGCAGCATAATGAAATAGGGCGGTTGCATAGCAGCTATTTGATAAGCGTGGATAATTTAGAGCCTGCGCTGGCCCAGACGGAAGATTTCATTGCTGCTTCTTTATTTGGTACAGATAATTTGCAGCATAATGCGGACTATCTTTTGCTAAAGCGGCTTGATAATAAAACGAAAATCATCTCTGTTGATCAGATTCGTCAGATGCAGTCTTTCCTATATAAAACTTCGGTAATTGCTGGTAAAAAGATTGCGGTGATTTACGGGGCAGATCAAATGAATCTGAATGCTGCAAATTCATGTTTGAAAATTTTGGAGGACACTCCGCCGAATACGCATTTGTTTTTGATAACAGAAAATGCAGCTTCTATCCTGCCGACTATTCGTTCCCGCTGCGCTAAAATCACTCACCATTACGACACTTCATCTCATTATGACGTAGAAGAGCGCTTTGTAAAACCATTGCTTAAATCTACCTCGGTAGCTGATAGGCTGGCTTTTATCAAAGAGTTTGCCTCTAAGGATCGTGATTTATGGGTTGGTTTTTCTGTTGCTGCAGAAAGGTTGCTGGCTAAATTCTGTCGTCATATGATTGATGCTCAGATTGCCTTGAGCCCTTTAGAGCTGGAATTGCTGTCCCAGTTTAAATCTAATTTTCCTCAAGCTTTGGAGGTAAAGCATAGCTGCGTGCAAAAAATTATAGATAATACCAATAATTTTGACCTTGATCTTCGCGCTAGTTGTGCTTTAATAATAGCAGAGTTTAGATCATAAAAACCGCGCATATTTATGTATAATATCCTGTTCCAGCCTATAACAGAAATAGTTCCAATGAAGGAAGCGGCGAAGAAGGCTTTGGGGCGTTTGGGCCTTCATTGCTTGCGTGACCTGCTGTTTCATAAACCGTCTGGATATAATATTATCGATACCTCCTCTGATTTTGCGAATTTGAGTGATGGAAAGCTGGTGCAGATTGAAGTAACCATAGGCGAGATTTTGCACCCACCCTCCAGGCGCGCGCCGATGAAGATTTATACATCCAACGAAAGCGGCGAGTTGATGCTATTCTTTTTCAATAAAATCCCAGGCTTTATTTATAACAGGCTAAAAATTGGATCAAAATGTATAGTTGTTGGCAAGGTGCAGTTCGCAGATGGAATGTGGCGCATGACGCATCCAGATTTTGTTTTTAACAAAGCATCCGTTTCTGCCGTGGAACCAGTATATCCGCTTACTTATGGCATAATTAATAAGCAGTTGGGGTCTTATATTATAAGTGCTATCAAGGCTTTTGAAAATGCAATAAAAGCGCGCGCAGAGTTTGGATCAGAGTCTAAGGATCAGCAAGAATACATGGCGCGTTTGCTTATCCATATCAAGCAGATACATTTGCTAGATGCGAAGCCAAACCCAATGCTAATTGAGCAATCTATAGAAGAGTCGACAGAGAGCCTGTCTGCAAGCGAATTGTTTGCTAACCAAGTCTCTCTTGCAAAGCTGAAGAGCAAAGAGAAGGCCGTTCTTGGTAATAATTTTGATATATTCTCAGAAATAAAGCAGAAAGTGCTTGATAGGTTGGGTTTTGAGCTAACAGATGCGCAAAGCTCTGCGATAGAAGAGATAGAAAAAGATCAGCTATCGGGCCATCAAATGATGCGATTGCTGCAAGGGGATGTTGGCTCGGGCAAAACTCTGGTGGCGTTACTAACGATGATTAACGTAGCTAAAAGCGGGCATCAGTCTGCTTTGATGGTACCGACTGATTTGCTCAGCGCGCAGCATTATCAGTTTATCACACATGCGCTAGAGGGAACTGGAATAACGCCAGCATTGCTTACTGGAAAGAGCAAAGCAAAAGAGCGCCGCGCTGTTCAAGAAGGCTTGAAAAATGGTGAGATTGATATATTAATTGGCACCCATGCTTTGTTTCAGAGCTCGGTGGAATTTGCCAAGCTTGGCTATGTGATTATAGACGAGCAGCATCGTTTTGGCGTTGAGCAGCGCTTGGAGCTAATAGGAAAAGCATCAAACCCAGATGTTTTGGTGATGACCGCCACCCCAATTCCACGCAGTTTAACCCTTACAATGTTTGGCGATATGAGTGTATCACAAGTTAAAGCCAAGCCAAAAAACCGCTTGCCAATAGTTACTACTATTATTTCTAATGATAAAAAGAATCAAGTGATTGAGTCTTTGGGTAAGAAATTAGCCATTGGTGAAAAAATATACTGGGTATGCCCACTGATTGATAAAAGCGATAAAACTATAGAGCTAGAAGAAGATGCTGTGTACGCAGATGTAACAGAAAGGGCGGCTGAGCTAGAAGGCGCATATCCTGGAGTTGTGGCCATTCTGCACGGGAAAATGAAGGCTGCGGATAAAGAAGCAGTGATGCAAAAATTCAAAGATGGTGAGATCAAAATTCTTGTCGCCACCACGGTAATTGAAGTTGGCATAGATGTATCAGATGCAACGCTTATTATTTTAGATAATGCAGAAAAATTCGGCCTAGCACAGCTTCATCAATTGCGGGGGCGAGTTGGGCGTGGGAGCTTGCAATCATATTGCATGCTAATGTATAACCCCAAAAGACTCTCCACAATGGCGCGCAAACGCTTAGAGATCATGCGCAATAGCAGCGATGGTTTTTATATATCTGAACAAGATCTGTTGCTGCGCGGTGGCGGTGAGATACTTGGCACAAAGCAAAGCGGAGAACCAGAATTCTTCTTCGCAGATTTAGGGCGTGACTTAGAAATCCTGCTAAAAGCGAACAAGCTTACTACATCTGTGATTGCTTCTGAATTAGTTGATTTTCAAATTAGGCTCTTCGCCAGAGAAAGAGAGGAGCTTAGTAAAAGTGGGTAGGTAATTGTATAAACATAAGTAAAAACAATGGTGCTTGAGTAGTTCTTGTCCGAGCTGTATCGAGTTTAGTCGTTGGTGCATTAAAGCTTCAAATGCGACACATAAGGATCTATATTATTAAAATAAGTAATTTATATAGAGAAGAATATGTCACATCATTTAAGCTCAGAAGAGCGAATCAGAATAGAAACATTACTGGATCTTGGTACAAGC
>CAXMOU010000020.1:0-18805 GCA_964195465.1 uncultured Rickettsiaceae bacterium | reverse complement strand
TTTTTCTAGAATGATTTTCCTGAAGTTTATACATTGAGACTTAACGATTACGATGATTTTTAAATTTTAAATCAAATTATTATCAGATTCTATAAAAACGTAGATTTTAAAAAACTTTGAAATTCCTATACTAAAATATAGTAATTTTCTCCCAACCTACAAGCTTTTCCTTATTGTCAGAAATAATAGAGGATTGTATTTCCCTCAAAAACTCATCTTCATGCAATAGAAAGAAGTCTGGATTTATATCTTTAACGAGCTCAGATACAACACGCCCAATACCATAGACAACCTTTTCATCTAGATCTTTAAATTTTGTATTAACAGTTTTTAAAATCTGCTCTGAGGAATTCTCGCCATACTTCTCTCGCAGCTGAATTCTTCCCTCCTCTTCATTATTAAAAAAGCCTCTTCTAGCTTCCCTAGGAGGCTCAGGCACTCTAGCTTCCATAGGAGGCTCAGGTATTCTAGCTTCCATAGGAGGTTTAGGCACTCTAGCTTCCATAGGAGGCTCAGGTATTCTAGCTTCCATAGGAGGCTTAGGCATGAGCGGCTTCGGATCCGCGACAGGCTCTACAACGATTTCTTGAGGAGGAGCAGCATTAAGATTAATTTCCGCTTCTATCGGAAATATTTCTATAGGTTGGTCTAATTCTATATCAATCAAAGCCTCTATCGGCATAGGCGCATCTTGCTCAACTACAGGCGGCAGAGCTTCAGCATTTAACTCAGGCGCTCGCGCATCTGGCTGATGCACCTCCTCTTCGCCATCAAGCACAAACATGATATCATTCACTCTTTGTGGGAAGATTCTTCTAGTTTTAGCTAATGCTGCATTTGCCGCTTCGGTTAATTTTAAACCTTGTGCAGGAGGCGACGCTCCCGATATTTTTTGCGAATATTTTACCCTGACAGAATTTTTACTACCATGCAGGGCAACAATTTGAACATCTTTGCTAGAGCCTTTGCCAATTCTATTATTTTTAACTAAATCAGCCAATAACTTGTTTGGATCCTTAATGCTCATAGATTTCTTAGAAGACACTAATACTAATCTTCCATCTACAATCTTTGCCTTAACTCCAGTTTCAGTAAATCTTTTATTAATATTACGAACAGTTTCTTCTAAAGTAGCACCAAGCTTTATCTTCTTGTTATTGATAAAAACATAGCCAGACTTGAACGGGCTCCTTGTCTTAGTGGCAGTACTAGCAGTTTTACGAGAACTACTTGCATGATGAATCTTTGACGAACTAATCGCACTTACAGACATAATTATCCTAACATTAATATTATGCCCAGAAACCACCACCACCTGTGGTTAAGTGTCAAGAATTTTTGTACGAAGAGTTGCTTAACGAATTAACGCTAAATAAAGGTTTGTTTAATGAGTGCATTCGTTGATATCTAAACCAGTATCAAACATACATTGCGCAATCTCATCTGAAACCCAGCGGCTTCTATTTGATAGAACCTCTAGTTGTTTGTTGGAAATTTCTTTACTTAAAGAGCGAGTAGCGCCTATATATATTTTTGTAAAATTAATACCCAAATAATCAATACCCGCATTTTCACAAAAATTCTTAATGCTAGTAATATTTTCAATACTGTTGTCAATATGAATAATTCTCCTCGGAGTGAAATCTAACTTTTTAAGCAGAGCCTCTAACATTTCGCCCTTTTGGCGCTCGGCCGCAAATATCACACCCTTTTTATACATAGAGGGTGAAAAGCTTGTCCCATTAATATTTTTAGCTTCATCCAAAACAGTTCTGCTGATTTCAAAACTACTACTAAAATCTATATTACGCTCTTTAAGCTGCCCTAATACGACTTCCTCAATTTTATCAATCGAACCAAATGAACCCGTACGCTCGCTTGTTAGACCTATTACTTTAATCTCTCTCGCAAGCAATTCTTTGATTATTACTGGAATGTCTTTATCAACTATTCTCAGCTCCGCATTAAGCAAAACAATACCATATAGCCTGTTTGCCTCCGCTTGGCTTTTTTGTTTTGCAATCTTGCTTAGGAACTGCTTCAGCTTTATACGGTGATTGGGGGAAAGAATATAATCCTTATGAGCAAAGATCACCTCTTTAATATCAAAAATAACTAGATCATTTTCATCTAAAGAAGCAAAGTGCGTGCGTATATGAGATGCGTCAGTTACTGCAACTATTTTAGCATATGCATCAGACACGCATAATAATGATATCAATATAATTTTTAAAAACCTAACGCCCATAACATAACCTTTCTAAAATATCTACGTTACAACTCTACCATACATATAGTAGTCCTTATGCTCACCTTCTACAACTTCATATTTTTTTAAGAACCCTTCCTTCTCAAAACCACATTTTTCAAGCACTCTAAACGACCTTGCATTGTCCGTAATAACAGTCGCCTGAATTCGTACTAGCTCTAGGCCATGGTCTGCAAAAGTAAGTATTCCTTTGAGTGATTTAAGCATAATCCCCTTGCCCCAGTAGCGCGGGTCTAGATCATAGCTGATCTCCGCTCTGGAATTAGGAAAAGAGATCATATTAAACCCAGCGGTGCCAATCATTTGGTTAGTCTCCTTCAAGGCGATAGCCCAGTAGATACTACGCTTACTTGAAAATAAGCTACCCCAATATTTCACCTCTTCTAAAGCGCTTTCGAATGTTTGAGGTCTGTTTTCTTTTGTCAAAAACCCCTCCATTTCATCGCGACTCATATAGTCCAGATAATCCTGTGCATCGCTCTCTACTATCTCACGCAGGACTATATCGCCCAGATTAAGAGCAGGAAACGGACCAAAAAAATACTTCGGATTCATAGCCTTACCTCACATATGCTATTGGGTCTGTTAGTCTATTTTCTTCAAAAGCCCGAAGGCGAACCAAACAAGCATGGCATTTTCCACATGATTTACCGTCTTTTGTAGGATCATAACAAGATATCGTCTTAGAATAATCCACGCCAAGCTGCATCCCAACCGTTACGATATCGGTCTTAGACATCTTAATCAAAGGCGCTGTAATGGAAATTTTATTACCCTCAACCGCAGCCTTAGTAGCTAAATTCGCCATTTTTTCAAAGCTTTTCAAATACTCCTCTCTACAATCTGGATAGTTTGCAGAGTCCGTCATATGTGCGCCAATAAAGATATTATTTGCACCAACCACTTCGGCATACCCAAGAGCATAGCTAAGGAATATAGTATTCCGAGCCGGAACATAAGTAACTGGAATTTTATTCCCTATATCTGCAGCATTATCATATTTTGGAACATCTATATCATCAGATATAAGAGCGGAACTATTAAAAGCCGAAAGGTCCAGATCAATAACCTTATGCTCTTTAACGCTATATGGTTTTATGAATTGCTTGATTTTCTCTATTTCCACCACATGATTCTGGGCGTAATTAAAGCTAAGAGCGTAAATTTCGAACCCTTTCTCGCGCACCATCGCAAGAACTGTAGAGGAGTCAAGACCACCGCTTACTAATATAACTGCTTTTTTCATATATATACCATTTTAAAAAGAATAAGCATTGATAACAGCAAAAACATTATCTGTAAATAAAACTCTAATTAACATCTAAATATCTGCTAGCCCAAGCAGCCAAAACTGCCGCAACATAACGGCTATCTGCTGGGCTCTTCATTAATAAATGATCCGCCTTATCAAGAGAGATAAAACTCTTTGGATGCTTAGCGAGCTCGTAAATACGCTGGGCATTTTCGATTCCTACAGTGCCATCAATAGGCGAATGCATAACCAGAAGCGCCTTCTTTAGATTGCGTATTTTTTCTGGCATGTTTTGATTAGAGATATCGTCAAGAAATTGCTTTTTTATGTTGAATTTCTTGCCGCCTAATATTACTTCCGCCTGGCCTTTTTCATTAATTTCATCTATATGATCTGCAAAATTATGCTGAACATGCTCTGTATCACACGGGGAGCCTATAGTTGCCACAGCGCGTACCTCTGGAATCTCAGGAGCAGCGGCAATAGCGGCGGTTCCACCAAGGCTATGGCCAACAACAATTTGTGGAGCTTCAAAATTATCACGCATATAATTCGCAGCGGCGATTAAATCGTTCACATTCGAAGTAAAATTCGTGTTAGCAAAATCACCTCCGCTAGCACCAAGGCCTGTATAATCGAAACGAAACAATGCAATATTTGCTTGGTTAAGCGCTCTTGAAATCCTGCTCAAAGCGCTAATATCTTTGTTACCAGTAAAATAGTGAGCAAATAAAACATATGCATCTGGGTTTTCTGGAGAGTCTAATCTAGCAACTAGATCATCCCCCAAAGAACCTTTGAACACTAATTTCTTACTCGTTATATCTCTTGATGTCATATATATGCAGCTTATTTGTTTAATTTAACTTATTCTAACGCCATATCACGCCATCGTCAATTAATCCGGATTCATTTTTCACAAAATACAGATTCATTTTGTGTTTTAACCACTTGTTAATCATTCTGGGTGTAGACTTATTATAGGTAATTCTACTAGAGAGTGAATCTACGTAACGTTGTAAACAGGAGAAATGATTATGTTTGTAGTTATACTAGCAATGTCAACGACGGTTTTATTATCATTTAGCAATAAAATAATAGAGCATTTCTGGCCCAATAGTAAGTTAAACGCGATGTCTGATGATTTACATAATGTTATGATCAATTTAGATGATCATGAAGATCAAAAAGATCCAGAGGATTAAATTATCGCTCAATTTGCACATCGCGCAGTTGAAGCTGAACAGTTTCGCGATCTTGCCATTTGTTGATCTTTAATGTACCAAAAACAGCAAGTTGATGTGACTTTCGTGACAGCAATATGTCAGCAACATCGCTACCAACCACATTAAATGCAATAGCCGTAAGTGGCTTCGAAGCATGAGACTCTTTTTTTGGCGCAAATATTACTCTAATATGCTTAAGCCCAACAACATCCGCCCGCAGCACATATACTCCCGCAAACCTAAATACTGGCGCAGGGTTACCAACGCCAAAAGGCTCCAGCTGATTGATTTCTGCCAGCAACTCAAGTGTCGCAGCTGATGTGGTTAGGTTAGCATCGTAACACTCACGAAGGTGCAAGTCCGACCCAGCCATATCCTTAGCAAACTCCTTATTCAAAAAAGCACGCAGATCTTGCAGCTTAGACTCCTCTACAGTAAAACCCGCTGCCATTGAATGCCCACCACCAGCAATCAAAAGCCCTTGCTGCTTTGCCTCTATTATTTTACAACCAAAATCCACTCCCTTAATAGACCGGCAAGAAGCCTTGCCCATCCCATCATTCATTGCGACAACAGCCACTGGCCTGCTATATTTCTCTTTCAAGCGACCAGCAACAATACCAATAACGCCTGGATGCCACCCCTCTCCAGTTATAAATAACATAGGCTCATTTGCTTGAGAAGCGGCCATTTCCATAGCCTCCTCTAGCATAGTCATTTCGATAACTTTGCGCTCTTCATTGTGGCGGTCAAGCTCCTGCGAGATAGACAAAGCCTCAACATCAGATAAAGTAGACAGCAGCTTAGCACCAAGCGAAGACTTCCCAACTCGACCACCAGCATTTATCCTAGGGCCCAAAATAAACCCTAAATGATAGCAATTTATTGCCTCATCAATACCAGCGACATCACCTAATGTTTTATAACCAAGGTTACTCCGCGCCTTAGCTACCTTAAGACCCTGCGTAACAAACACACGATTCAAGCCAGTTAGCTGCATAACATCACACACAGTACCAAGCGCAACAATATCTAGCTGCTTTAGTAAATTGGGGGGGGTTATATTATTTTTCTCAAAATAGCCAGCCTGCTTCAAACGCGAAACCAAAGCGATCGCAAACAAAAACGAAACGCCAACAGCAGCTAAATGCTTACAGTCACTAGTTTCGTCTAAACGATTCGGATTAATAACAGCAACAGCTTTTGGCAGATGGTCTAGGCTAATGTGATGATCAATAATAATTGCATCCATACCAATTTCAGACGCGCGTTCAAGAGCATCAAAAGCTACAGAACCACAATCAACTGTGATCAACAGAGATGCACCAGCATTACGGATTTTGTCCATAGCACCAGCGGTTGGCCCGTAACCTTCTTCTATTCTGTCTGGAACATATATGTCCGCATCTATTCCAATATCACGAAATATATTCTTTAACAGGGCAGAAGATGTAGCGCCATCAACATCATAATCCGCAAAGATGCATATTTTTTCCTTAGCCTCTATCGCTAAGATAGTACGGGCGACAGCTTTTTCCATATCACGCAGATGAAATGGGTCAGGCAATTGTGCTTTTAATTTGGGATTTAGGTAATTCTCAGCATCATCAACTGAAGAAACTCGGTTAGAAATAATCCGCGACAGAAAGTCACTAAGCCTCAAAGAACGAACTAGATCAGAGATCAAAGTTTCATCATGAAGATGTTGCGACCAATATTTACCAGCAGCGGATTTTTCCATTTATTATTTTTTATCAGACAAAGAAGAAGGATCTATCATTCCCATTATATTATAGCCAGAATCAACATAGTGAATTTCACCAGTAACACCGTTAGCTAGGCCACTTATCAAATAAAGCGCCGCGCCTGCTACATCTTGCTGAGTAGTATTGCGCTTTAATGGGGCTGTGCCTGCATGCATTTTTAGCATTGATTTAAAGTCACCAATACCGCTTGAAGCAAGAGTCTTGATAGGACCAGCAGAGATCGCATTTACTCTAATGTTATTTGGACCCATATCATGCGCTAAATATTTTACACTAGTTTCAAGGGCAGACTTAGCAAGTCCCATTACATTATAGAATGGTATAACTTTCTCAGCACCATAATATGTTAGCGTAACAATAGAGCCACCATCGGTCATTAAAGGCTCTGCGCGCTTGGCAAGAGCAGTTAGCGAGTAGCATGAAACATTCATAGAGTTCAGGAAATTAGGCAAGCTTGTGTCTATATAACGGCCTCTTAGCTCGTTCCTATCTGCAAAAGCTATTGCATGGATAATAAAATCAATCTTTCCCCATTTCTCTTTTACTACTTCAAATAATTTATCCATTGAAGCTTCGTCTGTCACGTCGCACTCTTGAACAAAGTCACAACCTACTTCTTCGGCTAGTGGCATTACTCTTTTCTCAAGAACCTCGCCTTGATAGGTAAGCGCGATATCTGCGCCATGCTCTTTAGCTATTTTGGCAATCGCCCATGAAATAGACAGATTATTGGCAACACCAGTAATTATACCTTTTTTACCAGCAAGAAGTTTAGTTGAAGCACCTGACATAAAAAAACCCTATTAGTTATATATACATATGAGATTATTTTGTATATCATCGAAAAGATTTTTACACAAGTGGTTTAACAATGTTTTTGAATAAAAAGACCTCTTTAATATCTGGCTTAATCTGCGGCCTGTCTTTTGCTCCAGTATTTTTTACGCCAGCGATCTTTATGCTCTCTGTGCTGTGCTACCAAATATCCAAGGCGCCAACAAGAAAACAAGCTATGATATTTAGCTACCTATTTGGCTTAGGATTCTTTCTTAGCACATTATACTGGATAGCCTTTGGAGTTAGCGTCTACATAAACGAATTCTGGTGGGCTATACCATTTGCACTATTCGGCCTTCCTGCATTCTTGGCATTATTTATCGGCGTGCAGGCAACGTATCTTTGGTCGCTGCGCAATAATATATTATATCATTTCGTATTTTGCTGCTCCTGGGTGTTTGCCGAGTGGCTGATGTCATGGATTTTCACTGGCCTTCCCTGGGCTGTTATCGGTTATACACTATCAGTATCAGACACATTCATCCAGTCTGCAAGCATAGTTGGTATATTTGGCCTTAGCTTTGCTGCTGTGTATGTTGGCTCTATTTTCTTCTCGAAAAAAACACTAATAGCTAGAATCATTGTCTCAATACTAATTGTTGCAAGCCTCATAGCTTTTGGCCACGATAGACTACAAGCCAATCAAACAGAATTTAGCGAAGTCAAAATACGCATTGTTCAGCCATCTATTCCACAAATCGACAAATGGGATCCAGATATTTTCTGGAACAACTTTAGAAACCAGATTGCTCTATCACAAAAAGAAGGATCGCCAGACCTCATAATATGGTCAGAAGCCGCGCTAACCGTTCCTTATCACTACAAACCAGTTTACCAAGGCCTTATGTCGCTTTTTACCAATGATAACCAAGTGCTAATCTCTGGCGGCGTGAGCGACAATGGCCAGAATGGAGATGATTACGAAATTTACTCGTCCATGTTTGCACTTAGCAGCAGCGGCGAAACTCTATTTGACTATCACAAATCTCACCTGGTACCATTTGGCGAATATATGCCGCTTGCCAAATATTTACCCGTAAAGAAACTAACTCCAGGAATATTAGACTACACTCCAGGGAATCACGAAATAGTTCACCTAGCAGAGCCAAACCTATATATACAACCGCTGATTTGCTATGAATCCATATTTTCAGAAGAAGCTAGAATCTCAAACGGCAATGCAGATGTAATAATAAACATCACCAACGATGCATGGTATGGCAATTCTTCTGGCCCATATCAGCATTTCGAAATCAGCCGAATGCGTAGCGTAGAAAACGGATTGCCAATGATAAGAGCTGGTAATAACGGAATATCTGCAATTATTGACCCGCTTGGACGCGTTTTACAAAAATTAGAACTCAATAAAATAGGCATACTTGATGGTAGCATCCCTCTAAAGCTTGTATTGCCTACGATTTATTCAGAATGGGGGGTGCTCGCAATGCTCTTTCAAGTTGTTTTAGTGTTAATATTGCAATCAACAATTGTGTTCTTGTCTCGTTTGTTTTATAACTAAAGGAAATATCTTGTACCATCAAATGGTGCACGATAGACTAGAAATATGAAGATATTAACCTTAGCGTAATAACAATGTCAAAACAAACAGAAACAAAAGGTAGAGCAGATAACGTAGACAGGCTAGTAAGTCGTCGTCTTAAAATGCGTCGTATGATGCTTGGCTTAAGTCAACAAGATCTTGGAAGAGCCGTAGACGTAAGTATACAGCAAGTACAGAAATACGAAAAAGCTACAAACCGCATCTCAAGCGGCAAGCTATTTGCTTTTTCAAAATTCCTAAAAGTACCTGTGACTTACTTTTACGACCAAAGCGAGGATAGCAGCAACGTCATTGGCGGAGTATTTGCAGAAAGCAACGCAACTTACGACGCGCACGACAAAGATTTTGTTACAGAAAAAGAAATCGTAAGCTTAATAAAAGCCTTCAGCGAAATCACAAGCCCACAAAGCCGCAAAAAAATCATAGAGCTTGTCAAAACGATGAGATAAGCGGTTTGCCCTTGAAGCCACACAACCCAGGTGGCGTCGCTACAACTCACACACTGTCTTCCCTCGCTCTCGGGCCGGGTTCACCAACCGCGCCGTCATCACACTCAACGCTAACCTAACCACATTGTCTCAACCTCTCCACTCACCATTCTTCTTCCATAGCCTAATACACCTCCTCATCACTATTGTCATTTTCGTCCATCATTGTCATTCCCGCCTCCGCGGGAATGACAATGATGGGCGGGAATGACAATGATGGTGGTGCGGGAATGACATTGGTACTACTGTAATGAATTTGGTGCTACGAGAATAACAACGGCGGTGAGGGAATGAATTTGGTAGTACAGGAATTGTAAAAGTTAGTACAGGAATGACAGGCTTCGCTAAAGAAACTAGCGAACTAGCACATAAATAACATCAAAAATACACAGAAATATAGACGCTTAATTACGCCCTATTCTAGCACGCAGCTCTTCTACATATTTCAGTATAGAATCATCATGCTCAGTAGAAATATCTTTATTGTGCTTGTATAGCGCCGCTATTTTAGCGTCAATCTCCTCCTGCGTACCGCTAGCTTTTATGTGCACTCTGTTCATTTTACGCAGACGATAAAACTCTAAATCTCTAGCCCAATAATGGTTTATTCTGAATTTATTACGAATCCCATATGGCAAAACTCCTCTCCAGAAATACTCGAAATTCTCATTGATCTGAGCATAACCATCTTTTAGAACTGGATAATGTGGGTTTTCATAAGCAACTACGTATCTTGGCTTTACGATAGTTTTAATCTGCGAATCCCGCTTTGGATTAGAGCCTTGCAATTGCTCTATCATCAATTGATTATCGGCAATACGCTCTATGCCAGAACTACCAAATATTTTCCAGTTTACAGACAATGCTGCATATTCATCATATTCCTTCAGCGCATCAGCTAGGCTACGACCATTTACTGGGAATAAAAATTCATCAGTATCAACTACAACAAGCCACTCCGTGATATCCCGCACTTCCTTAGCTGTTTTAGAGTACACACCAACTTGAATTTTATTCCATTCTGGTAAATTCTTAGGGCGCTCTGTTACGTGCATCAAGTCAATAATCCCAGCTTCAATATAAGGCGCTAGCACCTCTTGGTAATTATCTGTGCTCAAATGATTATAAAGATAAAAATGCTCAACACCTATCATCCGATAAAACTCGATCCATTCTTTTAAGAATCTAGCTTCATTCTGAAAAATACACATCAAAGTAAGGTAGTATTTGGGCGATTCTAGTAAAGTAATTTGCTTGAGTTGATCTGGCTTAGTATAGCGCTTCTTAAACGACATATTAGACCTAAAATAATCAGCCAACGGATTCAAATTATATTTGTTCCGCAATAAATACATGTTCACATAGAACACATTATCAAAATCAGCGCTAGGATTCTTATTCTCCTTCCAGCCAATAGTAGTATAATGCTCAAATGGCGTAAGCTCAGAATCTTTTACCTCAGGATAATGCTCTAAATAATAAGCATCATCAAAATAACGCTCAGCAAAAATATTCAGCGTGCTATTGTCTGTATCAAAATGAAAAGCCTTAATCACCACAATTGCGGATAAAAGCAATATAACAAAACGTAATAGGATTTTTTTCATATTCACAAATTATTTAGAAGGAAAACCCATCCTAACACGCATCTCATCTACGTACTTCAATATTGAATCATCATACTTAATAGAGTATCCATTGTTTATCTGATAAGCAGCTTCTATTTGAGACTTTATTTCTTCTGGAGTTTTGTCACCAGAAAGATGCACTCTGCTAATTTTATGAGAACGATAAAACTCTAGATCCCTAGCCCAATAGTGATTTATTCTAAATTTATTACGAGTTTCCACTGGAACAAATGCTTTCCAGAAACGCTCAAAATTCTCATTTATCTGAGCATATCTATCTTTTAAAATTGGATAATGTGGGTTGATGTAATCAACTACATATCTTGGCTTCACGATAGTTTTGACATGAAAATCTGGCTCTGGGTCAGATCCCTTCAATTGCTCTATCATCAATGTATTATCAGCAATACGCTCTACGCCAGAACTACCAAATATTTTCCAGTTTACAGACAGAGCCGCATATTCATCATATTCCTTCAGTGCCTCAGCTAGGCTACGCCCATTTACTGGGAATAAAAATTCATCAGAATCAACTACCACAAGCCACTCTGTGATATCACTTACTCTTTTTGAGACTTCAGAATACACCCCATTTTGAATTTCATACCATTCATCAGAGTTCTTTGGGCGCCTTGTTATTTGCTTCAATTCCACAATTCCAGCTTCAATATAAGGCGCAAGCACCTCTTGGTAATTGTCCGTACTTAAATGATTATGCAAATAAAAATGCTCAACCCCTATCATGCGATAAAACTCGATCCATTCTTTCAAAAACCTAGCTTCATTTTGGAAAATAACAACTAAAGACAAATAATATTTCGGAGAATCTAATAAAGTTACTTTTTTTAGCTGGCCTGAATTGATATAACGCTTCTTAAACGACATATTAGATCTAAAATAATCAGCTAACGGATTTAAATTATATTTGTTATTTTTAAGATAAATATTCACATAGAACTCATTATCAAAATCAGAACTAGGATTCTTATTCTCCTTCCAGCCAATAGTAGTATAATGCTCAAATGGCGTAAGACCCGAATCTTTTACCTCAGGATAATGCTCTAAATAATAAGACTCATCAAAATAACGCTCAGCAAAAATATTCAGCGTGCTATTGTCTGTATCAAAATGAAAAGCCTTAATCACCACAATTGCGGATAAAAGCAATATAACAAAACGTAATAGGATTTTTTTCATATTCAAATCTATTAAAACTAAAGTCCCATATTTTTCGGCTTAACATATTTAAGCCATAGATCTATCATCAGCTTTGTAACTACCAAAGCAGTGTACATAGAGGCTATGATACCAATAGTCAGAGTCACAGCGAAGCCTTTGATTGCTCCAACGCCAAATGTATATAGCAAGAATGCTGCTATCAAAGTGGTTACGTTAGAATCTGTAATAGTAGCAAATGCAGACTCAAAACCTATCTTAACTGCGTATAAATTAGAGCAGCCTTTCTCCAGCTCTTCGCGGATACGCTCATAAATCAGCACATTAGCATCAACCGCCATACCGATTGTTAGGATAATTCCAGCGATACCAGGCAATGTTAAAGTGGCCTGCAGCATAGAAAGTATGGCTAATATATATAAAAGCGCTATAACCAAAGTTATATTGGCAAATATCCCAAGCATACCGTATGAAAGAAGCATAAACACAACAACCAAAGCAAAGCCAACAAGAGCAGCAAGCTTGCCAGACTGAATTGAGTCAGCCCCTAAATTCGGCCCTATTGTTCTTTCTTCAATTACTTTAAGAGGCGCAGGAAGCGCACCAGCACGCAGCATCAAAGCAAGCTCAGTTGCAGACTCCACCGAAAAACTACCAGAAATAATACCATCACCGCCCAGAATTGGGTCATTAATAACAGGCGCACTCAGCACCTTGCCATCAAGCACGATAGCTAATCTATTACCACGATTATTAGATGTAGCCTCAGCAAATTTCTTAGCACCTATGCTATTAAACGAAAAATGCACCACAGGCATTGCGTCTTGAAATTGCGCCTGCGCATTATTCAGCTGATCACCACTAACAATAATTTTCTTCTTGATAACCATCACTGCATTATCATCACTCTCGGACTTAACAACCCTAGAGCCAAGCGGCGCGTGGCCAGCCCTTGCTCTTTCTAAATTAGCGCTCTCATCAAGCATATGAAAAGTAAGCTTAGCCGTCTTACCAAGAACTCTTTTAAGCTCAGCTGGGTTCTCTTCACCTGGCACTTGCAGCAAGATATCCTTCACACCCTGCCTTTGAATATTCGGCTCTTTAGTTCCGCTGCTATCAACACGCATTCTTACAATTTCGATAGATTGATCTATCACCTTATCTTGCAGCTGATTCACGGCATATTCATTATAGAACAGCGTAAAGCTATTCTCTTCTTGTGAATATGATAGATTTTCATCGATATTACGAACAATCTTCTTTACATCTTTATGATTATCTTCAGAGCGCAAGTCAAATTTGATGCTATTTCTAGAGATCTGCAAATTACGATAACCAATTTTTTTCTCACGCAGATATTTTCGTAAGCTATCCGCAACAGACTGGCTTATATCATCCATATAACTGTCAAAATCAACACTCAACAGCAAATGCGAACCGCCCCTTAAGTCCAGGCCTAAATTCACCTTGGCGCCAGGCAGCCAATCTGGACCATCATCCGTAAAATTAGGGATAACATATATGGCTGCAATTAAAGTAAATAGAAGAGATGTAATTATCTTCCATCTTGATATTTTATTCATAATTATTTATCGCATCAAATCTAAAGAATTACTTCTTTTTTGAATTAGTTTTTTTCTCAGACTTATCTTCTTTCAAAGCAGCTTTGCCCTTCTTTGCAACTTCTTGTTTAGGTCTGCTTGTGATATCTGCAATAGCATTCTTAAGCATTTTAATCTCAATATCCTTTGCAACTTGTACCATTATTGTGTTGTCACTATCATTGATCTTAGTTACTTTGCCGAACATGCCAGAATTAGTCAAAACATCTTCGCCTTTTTTTACGCCCAAAACCAAAGCTTCCTGACGGCGACGTTTTTTATCTTGCGGACGAATCAGCAAAAAGTAAAACGCAGCAAAAATCAGAACCATTGGCACTAAGCTAGTAAACGCATTTGTTTCTGGCGCTTGAGGTGCAGCTGGCATTTCACCGTCTGCTCCTTGGATTGCTATTGTATCAGTTTCAGCGTATGCGGTATCTATAAACATGTTTCCTCTATGTAATATTATAAGTTAATATTCTGCATTATACAGAATTTGTTGTGTCTTTCAATTCCTTATTGTAAAGCTTGTGATATTCTTTTTTTAGCTTCAATAACTCCTCGTGATCCCCTTGCTCTATCACATTCCCTTGCTTCATCACGACTATCTGGTCTGCATTTGTGATGCTACTTAATCTATGAGTAATTATCAGCGTCGTTCTACCTGCCCTCAAATTGGCGATTGAATTAATAATAGATTGTTCTGAATTAGGGTCCAGAGAGCTTGTTGCTTCATCTAGTAGCAATATCGGAGCATCTTTAAGGAAGGCGCGCGCTATAGATAGTCGCTGCTTTTGACCGCCAGAAAGCGTGGAGCCAGAAACGCCAACAGATGTATCATACCCATCTGGCAAAGCTTCAATAAATTCATGCGCATCCGCTGCTTTTGCAGCCTTTATGACGTCTTCTCTAGTTGCATCCTCAAAGCCATAAGCAATATTTTCTGCCACGCTCGTATCGAACAAGAATGTATCCTGAGTAACCATAGCAATTTGACTGCGCAAATATCCCACAGAAATGTCCCGAATATCATTGCCATCAATAAACACAGCTCCTTTTGTAGGATCAAAAAAGCGAACCAACAAGTTAGCCACGGTAGTTTTACCACTACCAGAACGACCAACAAAAGCATATGTCTGACCAGCTTTTACTTTAAAGCCTAAAGATTTAATCGCTATTTTATTGTTGCCAAAACTCAAATGAACATCTTTAAACTCAATTTCTGGGCTAGAAAAAACAGGCTTCAAAGCATTCTTAGCATCACGTATTTCCGGCTTAAGATCCAAAATATTAAACACTCTATTAGCAGCAGCTAAGCCCTCTTGAAGGTTCACATTCAAAGCCACCAAACTCTTAAAAGGCCTATACACTGAAACAAATGCAGTAATAAACGCAAACAAAGCACCAGTGCTCATGCGCCCTTCAATAACTGCCATGCCGCCATACCACAACACGCAGGCGATGGCTGCACCGCTTAAAATTTCCATAATTGGCGAAGTAAGAGAATCAAACTTTGCAGCTCTTCGATAAAATTCTAATATAGTATCTGTAATTTTGCGCGCTCTATTTACTTCTATTTTTTCTACGCAAAATGATTTTATCACTTTCACAGAATGAAAAGTTTCATCTAACCTAGCCGTAAAATTACTTAACTCTTCTTGGGCGCTGCCAGTAACAGAGCGCATTCTTCTGCCTAATTTTTGTATAGGGTAAATCGCTAATGGAAATACTAAGAACACAAATGCAGATAAGAACGGTTCCAAACTAAACATTATGATGATCAGAAACAGAACCGACAATAGATGTTTAGCACACCCGACAAGCATATGCGACACAGCACCGCGCATCAAAGTGATATCATTCGTAAATCTGGAAATCAACCTGCCAGAAGATTGCGCTTGAATAAACAGAAAATCTGCATAAAGCAAATGCTCATACATACGCATTTGCATATTAGTGAGTATCTGCTGGCCTACATATTTAATTAGATAGCTTTGAAAATACTCAGCGATGCCTTTTATAGAATATATACTAAACATGATAAGCGGTATAAGAACCAGCATTTCACGATCATGCTCTATGAACACTTCGTCAATCGCTGGCTTTACCAATCTCACGATAGAAGCAGAGCACATGGCAACTATAACCATAAAGAATATAGCGGTAAACACTCTAGTCTTATGCGGCGCTACGTGCTCTTTGAGCAATCTTTTAATAATCGCCCCAGACGATATATTTCTCTCTAACGACAAAAAAGCATCTCTTTTATAAAATTTATACGCGAATGATACAGCAAAAAATTAATCCAGACAATAGCCAGCAGATCTAATAGTCTTAATCAACTGATATTGATCCGTTTCTAACTTCATCAAAGTTCTAATGCGATTAACATGAACATCAATAGTGCGGTGCGCAATATCTTTATCCGTTCCCCAAACATAGTCAATAATCTGACGACGCGAGTATATATTATTAGGCTTTTGTACAAATAGCTGCAATATTTTGAACTCCGTTGGGCCCAAATGCACCTGCTTTACACCTCTGCGCACTTTATATGTAGACAGATCCATACTAATATCACCATATTTGATGATCTTATCTTGGAATACAGGCTCAGATCTTCTAAGAAGCGCTCTGATTGTAGTCATCAATTCATTTGGTGTAAATGGTCTGCACAGTAATTCTGTGTTTTTACTATTCACAGAGCTATAATTTTCCTTATGCTCACCTTGCTCAATCAAAAATACCACTGGCACATCTTGCAAGCCTTTCATCTTGCGCAATGTAATCGCCATCTCAACAGCGGACTTATCCTGCACTCTAGAACTGATTATAACTACATTAGGTGGGTCAACCTCAGCTGCGCGCACTGCAGCCTCTGCACTCTTACCTCTTGTTACATCAAACCAGTAGCGCTCTATAGTGTTGCACAAGCTAGCATTTAGAATTTCATCTGGCTCAATAACTAAAATCTTTGGTGGCAATTTATCTGACACGAATTTTTCTCCTTAAATAAAATTTGTTTCTATGCGTATGGTATTATAATTTTTTCATCATTACAACCAGGTAAAACGCAATTAACAAACAATTTTTTTATTGCTTTATGGCTATTTGAAGACATTTTTGCACAATAGCAAAGATAATGCTTGAATAAAGCGCTGTAAATTGATATAAATGGCCATATTTTTAAAATACTATTTAATTAGGAGACGCTTTATATGGCCTTTTATGAATCTATCATTATCATTCGTCAGGATGTTTCATCAACAGAAGTTGATAAGATCGCTAATGATTTTGCACAAATTATCAAAGCCCATGATGGCAAGGTAATCAAAACTGAATATTGGGGTTTAAGACAGCTCGCCTACGAAATTGACAATAACAAGAAAGGTCATTATTATTTCATGGGTATAGAAGCAACTCAACCTTTGCTTGACGAAATAGACAGAAAACTAAAACTTAGTGAGAGCGTAATTAGGTCTTCACTAATTAGAGTTGACGAAATCAGTAAAGATCCATCTCCAATACTTGGAATAAAGAATCTTGATGAAGGCGAAACTGTTGATGTAACAAGCAACAAAAAACACGCTAAGTAATATATTAACAACTAAAACAGATTAGAATTAATGTCTAAAGAATCAACAAATACAGGAAATGCTACAGATAAACATAGCACAAAAATGTTTTTCAAGAAAAGCAAAGGATGTCCGTTATGCTCTAGCTCAACACCTGCTATAGATTACAAAAATCCTACATTGTTAGAGAAGTTTATTTCTGAAGGTGGTAGAATGCTACCTAGCAGAATCACAAATGTATGCGCAAAGCACCAACGCTCGCTTAAAAAAGCTATTAAGCACAGTCGCGTTCTTGCTCTGTTACCATTTGTGTTCTTAAGCAGATAGTATATTTAGTACTACAAAACCATTTTTATAAAAATTTAATTTATTTGAAGCTATGCAAGTTATTTTAGTAAAACCAGTTAGAAAATTAGGTAAAGTAGGCGAAGTCGTCAATGTTACCAACGGATATGGACGTAACTACCTTATCCCACAAGAACTCGCCATTAGAGCAACTAAAGACAATGTCGCTGATTTTGAATCTATGAAAAAAGATTTAGAAGCGAAAAATGCTACTCGCCAATCAGAAGCAGAAAAAGCAGCTAAAGCAGTAGAGGGTAAGCACCTAACTTTTGTTACTCAATCTGCAGCAGATGGAAGATTATTCGGCTCTGTTAGCGCGAAAGCACTAGCTATAGAGATCGCTAAAATTGCTGGCATTAGCCTGAGCTACCACAATGTAATTCTTGCTCATCCAATAAAATTCAACGGCGTTTACGAAGTTGAACTTGTACTGCATGCTGAAGTTGTTACTTCTATACTTGTTGTTGTTGCTAAATCTGAAACAGAAGCGTCTGACGCTTTGATTGAGTTCAAAGAAGGCGGCAAAAACAAAGAAGAAGCAGAAAGAGAAGAAGAGTTAGCTGCAATGGAAGCTGAAGCAGAAGTCGCAATGGCAGAAGCAAAAGCTGCAGAAGCAGAAGCTACTCCAGAAGATTCAGAATAATATCTCTAATATATTATTCAAAAGATACAGACAAATTGCCTGATGACTTGTTACAAGTTGTTGGGCAATTTTTTTTGACTATTTGCTTAAATTATAATATCCGAAGTATTTATATCAACATTATCAATCATCGACAAAATTTGCTACCGAACCATTACACGCTTCTATACCGATATCTTGCTGCAAAACCAGACATGCTTCATTAACTTTAGCGCAAATAATATATAATAGATTACATCGCCAGTCCAAAACCAAATTTTAATATTTTGTAATTTTATTAAAAACACTAAGTAATAAGCCACGGTCACCTCATGAACGCTTCATTAATAATCCAATAAACTTATGAAGATAATTTGGAGACCATCCGATCATTTTCATGAGCATAGGTCTAGACTCTCTTTTTCCCTTCATATTGGTCAAAATATTTAGTATAAATCT
>CAXMOU010000019.1:0-3408 GCA_964195465.1 uncultured Rickettsiaceae bacterium | reverse complement strand
GCTTGTACCAAGATCCAGTAATGTTTCTATTCTGATTCGCTCTTCTGAGCTTAAATGATGCGACATATTCTTCTCTATATAAATTACTTATTTTAATAATATAGATCCTTATGTGTCGCATTTGAAGCTTTAATGCACCCTATTCATATAGGAAGGCAATTGTTACTCTTGCCTGGGATGACGCTTTTACAGACATCAGAGAAACTATAGGCAAGGGTTCTGGCAACATAACTTATATTGATGCTAAGTCTCGAAATAAATCATGGCAAGATATCGATCCCTACAAAGTCACCAAGATGAGATTGTTCAAGCGTGCCGACAAAAACTTCTGGGATTTTGCAACTAGAGTGTCGTGGCTTTCTGCCTGCCTAACACTTACTTGTTTTGTCCTGGTGTTCTTGTTGTGGAGTAGATTTGGTAGAGGGCTAAAAGACGAGAAGAAAAAGGCTGGCAGTGGCGAGGTGTTAGATGCAAATCAAGTAAAGCGTACACTAAAGTCTATGCGCCTAGCAAGTCACTTTACAATAGGTAAGATGCCACTTGTGAAAGATATGGAGACAAGGCATTTCTTAGTATCTGGTTCTACCGGTTCTGGCAAAACTAATTTGATTCACAACTTGTTGCCTCAGGTAGAGGCTAAGGGGCAGCCAGCTATTGTCATTGATCAAACTGGTGAGATGATTGCTAAATACTACAACCAAGAGCGCGGGGATATTATTTTCAACCCATTTGACTCTAGGAGTAAGTCTTGGGATTTTTGGGCTGATTGTGATACGCGCGTTGATCTTGAGCGGTTCTCTAAGATACTGATTGGTTTTAATCGCAAACAATCTGGTAGTCATTCTGACCCATTTTGGGAGAACTCCGCAGAGGCTGTATTCAATGCCTGCGCTGAATATTGCAGAACCAGGCAAAACTCTATCGAGGAATTAGCTCATATGGTGTGCCATGCTGACATTAATCAATTGCAAACTAAATTACGAGGTACAGAAGCAGAGCGATTCTTAAACACTGACTCAAAGCAAACAGCGGCTTCTATTGCATCAGTGTTAGCATCTAATGCTAAGCCGCTGACTTATTTGCATGAAGGGGCGAGGCTGGGAGCTTTTCTATGAAGGAGCATTTTGCTAATATTAAGGATGGCTCTAGTGCGTGGTTGTTTTTAGCGACTAAACCTAGTAGTAGAGCTCTTACATTGCCATTAATAGCTTGCCTCACGGAATTAGCATTAGCTCAAGTAATGGAAATTGGCATAAACAAGGATAGGCGTATTTGGACGGTGATTGATGAGCTAGCAAGCCTTGGTAAGCTGCCTGCTTTGACGCCTCTCATGGCTGAAGGGCGTAAATATGGAGTGTGCGTACTAGCAGGTTTGCAATCTTTAAACCAGCTCTATTCCCATTATGGGCAGTATGATGGCTCGACTATCTTTGGCCAGTTCGGCACAAGCTTTTTCTTCCGCAATACGGAGCCCGCAATAGCTAAGATGATCAGCTCTATGTGCGGAAATGAAACAGTAACCAGGCAGCAAAAAAATACAAGCTTTGGTGCTAATACTTTCCGTGATGGAGTCAGCTATAATGAACAACAACAAAAGAAAGCGTTAGTAGAACCAGATGATCTAGCCTCTCTTAGTATAGGCCAGTGCTATACGTTATTGCCAGAACCCTCTGTGCGCGTATCAAAAATACAAACTCCAGAAGCAACGCCAACGACTAAACAACCTGGGTTCATCGCCTGTGAGGAAGTTGCACGAGAAAACTTAGAAGTATTGGGTGAAGATTATGATGCTTTTGTTGCTCCTGTGGAAGGGGTTGATGAAGCTAAGGATTCTAATACGACTACTCAACCAGTCTCTGCAAAAAAAACAAACCTAGTTACAGACGACAAAGAACTCCCAATTTTTTAATTTAATAGGAAAATATTATGAACAATATAGAAAAACAAGAAAAATTAAACAATGAGCTAAATCAACTGCTAGAAGAGACAAGGATGCTTTTAAAAACTGTAGAGGTTAAGCAAGATGATGTATCCGAGGGAGTGATTAAAAAAATCACAGAACTGGGATCTCTAACCCAGTCGTTAAAAAAAGAAAATGTATCACTGCAATCATTGCCAAAAAAGATTGCAATTAAAGTGCAGGAAATAGTACCTAGTATTGCCGACCAACTACACAAATTGAATCAAACAGTTCTTGAAAATCAGAACATGGTATTTAATGATACGGTAGTTCGTTTTAAGCAATTGCAAGAAGAGAGTTTGAAGAAACAGAATACCGCCATTAATGACGCCGCATCTCGTTTAAATCAAATCAAAGAAGAGGTAGAAAAGATCGATAGCCAGCGTATCAAACGATATTTCTTAGGCCTTGGTGTTGTTGTATTAGTTTCTGTATCTGCATCCCTTGGTGCAACATATGCAATGATTAAGACATTTCCACAGCGTGTTCAGATTGAATCACCAAACAATGTGACGGTACAAGACAGCGAAGTATCTCTTTGGAGTTCCAAGAATGTCAATGTATCTGGTGATGTTAAACGGCGAGGACGCAGATAAAGGTAGCAATCTAGGATTGACAATTGTCTATATAACCTTGATAGGGAGCAGTAAAAATGAAAAAGCATCTGATTAAACATTATTTAATAATTCAATTATTAATTACATTCTCATTTTTAGTAACAAAATTAATGTTAAAAGCTTGTTATGAGATTGAACTAACGATGTTTTCTGAACAAACTCTTTTTTTGATATTGCTATCACTTTGGTTAATATTAATATTTTTTCAGATCCGTAAATTGGTTTTGCTTGAATTCAGGCAGCCTGCTTGGTATTTTGCATTTTTACTTGTATTTGCTAAATGGCCTATAGATTGGGGGTATACTCAATTGGCATTAATAGAGTTTGTAAATATTATATGGTTATCATTATACCATCCTATAATATGGAGCGCTACTGTATATTTACTTTTAAAGTTCTGCATTAAACCGACAAAAAATAAAATTTCGTGATATTTTGCGAGCAGACACCAAAGTATCTAACGAATACGTGGAACTAAAACAAGAATTAGCTATTAGTTACAAAGAAAACCGTCAAACGTATACTGAAAGAAAATGGGATTTTATTCAAGAGGTTCTGAGCAAGTAATAGATGCAAGCTATTGATATTCTAGCATTTATTGCCGCCGCCTTTCCATAATCTAAATTATGAAGCTGATTGCGATGGCGTAATAAACTAGACCAACTATCTTGATATAGCTTGCTTTAAAGTCTGTTTTTAAGCTTTAGGATGTCCTCAATAGAAAGACCAGTAACCGAAGCAATAAATTTAGCGTCAGCATTTTGTTTTAGCATTCTTATGGCTGTTTTTTCTATTCCCATAGCCTCGCCTTCCATTTTACCTTTTTCTACG
>CAXMOU010000018.1:0-3757 GCA_964195465.1 uncultured Rickettsiaceae bacterium | reverse complement strand
TTTGCTTAAGTGAAGTGCCATGAAACCTAGGGGCATTAAACACTGACCAAAATCTTTTCCTAAATGCAAAAGCCTAGAAGTTGTTATCATCTGAAGGTGGCTTGAAATATGGATTTGACGCTTAAGTTAGTGCCATTGGCTCCTTATATAAATCTTTTGGCCTGTTTAAATCCAAACGATCGATCATCGGCGGCTAAGGATTTTGCAACAGGTAATATTTTTTCAGAAGGGATGGCTGAGTATCTTACAAGTAACGAAGATTTTTTTAGGAAGGTGTTAGAACCATTACAAGCTTTGTCTCAGGGGGACTTGATGGAGCAACTATTTCCAAAAATAGCAGCTAGAGATTCTGCGACTGCAGAAGAAGTTTCTGTAGAACCACTTGGTGACGAAGCAAAAGAGCCTGATCCAGCTTAATTTATTATATTAAATCTCAATAAGTCCATATTGAGCATCCCAAGCGTTGCCGTGGATTTTTGTTGCTGGCTTTATAGATTCTGGGTTTTTTAGCCCATTATCTATAGAGCTTAGCATTGCGTATATCACTAAGGCTGGGTCTGCTGAGGCTGCGGCTAGGCGATGTTCTAAGCGTTTTGGCTTGGAGTCTGGGATTCGAATAGCTACGCTGCGGTTATTGCCTCCATAGCAAATATGGGTTGGTGCCATGAAGCGTTTGTCTAGTCTTGCACGATCATTCTTTGTTGGCAGAAAATATTCTAATGTACCGGGCAGATAGTGGCACAATATTTGTGCATATTTTTCTATATCCTCATGTCCAATAAAATTCAGATGAATATGCATGCTATTGCCATAATCATCCGCAAATGGTTTGGAAGAAAAGTCAGCTGAGCCGCCAAGAGACTTTGCTGAATCAATTATATTTTGACGAGTTTGCGCTATGTGCTTTGCGTATTCTGCTATGTTCTGCGATGCTGCTAGGTCTATTTCATATTGATGCTTGCCTTTTTCTGGCTTGATTTTGTAATTAATTTTCCTCTCCAAATCTACAATATTTTTGATATTAAACAAATAAAACTCAAGCTCCGCTCCAAGGCATACTGGCATGCTTAGCTCAGACCTAAAGTGCGCTTCTAACTCGCTTAAGAGATTGTATTTCTCTATAGAATCTGATAGTTTGTGATGGAGATTATCTGAGTGTAGTGCCATGGAATTAGAATTTATTAAAGATAAAGTTTATTATAAGATCTTTGACAGAACTTATACAGCATCAAGCGGAATTTATAGCGAACATAAATATAATGATGACGCAAAAATAGCAGAAATAAAGCAGAATATTTCTAATATAGAGTCTGATTATGCTCCATCTAAGCTTTGTATATTAAAACAGGTGCATGGTAATGATGTTGTTTATGCAAGCGGTAGGGGGCAGGAGGCGGATGGTTCTGTTACTATGAAGTCAAGTATGGCATTGTCTATTCTAACAGCGGATTGCGTCCCTGTGCTATTTGCAAGCGCGGATGGCGCTGTTATTGGCGCGGCACATTGTGGGTGGCGCAGCGCTAAGGCAGATATCATAGATAACATAGCTAAAATGATGAAGGCTAAAGGCGCGTCGGATATTAAAGCGATTATTGGCCCATCGATTCAGCAAGATTCTTACGAGGTAGACTCTGAGTATTATACGGATTTTGTTGCAGATGATGCTGCTTTCAAAAGTTTGTTTGTTCCGTCTAAAAAGCCTGGCTATTATATGTTTGATTTGCCAGGATACGTCGCTGGCAAGCTAGAAAAGGCAGGTATCGAGCTGTTCTTGCATATAGCAGAGGATACTTATTTGATGCAGGAAAAATACCCTAGCTGCCGCAGGAGTTACCACAAGGGCGAAAAATTCTCCCAAAATATATTATCAACAATAATAATAAGATAATGCTTAAATTATTTACGACGACTTTTTTTGCTAAATCAGAAAAATTACTAGTTCCGATATTAGCTATAAGCCTGCCAATAACTCTTGGCATTGGTATTTATTATGCGCTTTTCTTTTCGCCGCCAGACTATCAGCAGGGTGAGATGGTTCGGGTGATGTATGTGCATGTTCCATCTGCTTGGATGAGCCTTGGGATATATAGTTTTATGGCGGTGTGTAGTTTCTCTGCGCTGGTTTGGCGAACTAGAGTTTCGTATTTCCTGGCTGTTGCAGCTGCTCCCATTGGTGCGGCATTCGCGCTGATAACTTTAGTGACAGGCTCGCTTTGGGGCAAGCCAATATGGGGCACGTGGTGGGTGTGGGATGCGCGCCTTACTTCTATGCTCGTGTTATTTCTGCTTTATGTTAGTTATATTGCCATAGTTAATAGTGGCACAAGCATCTTGCGCGCGGAAAAGCCAGCTTCTGTAATGGCGCTGATAGGTGCTATTAACATACCTATTGTGAAGTTTTCTGTGGATATTTGGTATAGTCTGCATCAGCCAGCAAGCGTGCTTAAGATGGGCGGCCCGTCTATTCATCCATCTATGCTTTTGCCGTTGATGATTATGTTCGCGAGCTTTATTATATTTTTCGTTCTGGTGCTGATAATGCGCACTAGAATCTTACTAAACAAACAAAAAGAAAGAGGATAAGTGACTTACGTTGTAACTGATGAATGTATAAAGTGCAAACATACTGATTGCGTAGAAGTATGCCCTGTGGACTGCTTCTATGAGCATGATTTAATGCTAGTAATAAATCCAGATGAATGCATTGATTGCGGTGTCTGTGTGCCCGAATGCCCTATAGACGCTATCTCCGAAGAGTCTCCAGATTTGATAAAATGGATAGAGATAAACAAAGAGCTAGCAGAAAAAGGAACAAACATAACCCTAATAAAAGACCCCTTGCCAGATGCGGATAAATATAAGGATGAAAAGGGTAAGTATGAGAAATATATTTTGGGTGCGTAGTTCAGTTTGTTGGATTAATTTTGTGCTTCCTCTGTCATTCCGGTTCTGTCGCATCTGTTAAAGTTGTTTTCTAAAGCCGCAGGAATCTAGTATTTCAGGCGTTATGAAGCCATTAATGTTTTGAAATTCTCAAAAGCGCAAAGATTAGCATCGGCTCCAATAATTTTACCTTTTTGAATCGTGCGAATATTTTTTCTTCCAGCGATAGTGATCTTAGCAGGTTGGAAGTTTTTAAAACCC
Organism: uncultured Rickettsiaceae bacterium; assembly: GCA_964195465.1. Classification (GTDB taxonomy): domain Bacteria; phylum Pseudomonadota; class Alphaproteobacteria; order Rickettsiales; family Rickettsiaceae; genus Megaera_A. The sequence goes on along the minus strand of CAXMOU010000018.1, from coordinate 613 downwards.
AACATGGGTTTTGTTTCTGTGCTTCATCTTCACAATTGATTGCGAAAAACAGGCGCGACATGATCCTTAACTTAGCTTCGTCCCTTAAAATAACATAGTTGACGCCACGGTTTATAAATGTTAATATAAAGAAAGAAAGGTAAATATATATTAACAGAACTAGGAGAGCTTTATGTCTAAGAGAAATTTAAAAGAACTAGAAATTACTCCATACCGCAGTATTGATGATGTAAAGGCTGCAGCGATTGGAAATGATATTAATTCACTTGTTTTGACGGGTCCATGTTTTGAACACAATGGTTATATGTACCGCGTAGCAAGAGAGCTGTTGTTAGAAAATGATGTTAATATAACGTCATTTGATTTTACTGGCATTTCTCTGTTAGAGATAGAAAAATCAATGGGTGGCCAATACGGGCAAGAAACGATAATTGAAACGATGCCAATGCATGAAAGAACACAAGAATTTGTACAGTTTATTGCTGATAGGTGTCCTAATTTAACAACTTTAAAACTAGGTTCTACAAACCTTGATAGCATCTCTCTTGAGAAAATACTGAAATCTATCAACACCAATGCTATTCAGTATTTAGACATATCTGGTAATGACCTT
>CAXMOU010000017.1:0-4250 GCA_964195465.1 uncultured Rickettsiaceae bacterium | reverse complement strand
CATAGAGGTAAAGAAAATTCAAAATAAGCTAAATAATAGACCAAGAAAAATACTTGGTTTTCTAACTCCGATAGAATATACTACACAATACTATAATAAGATAGAACATTAGATCTGTCGCATTTGAAGCTTTAATGCACCTAGTTTTCATATTTTGTAGGTTGCATTATATCATTTAACTCTAAAGTTTTAACTTAAGTATATAGTGTTTATTTTAAAATGTCATTTTAATCGGTTCTATCGCAGGCTGCAGATGCGACATGTATCTGTTAGAGTTGTTTCCTAAAATCTCAGGGATTTAGTATTGCAGGCGCTACAATTTTCCCCGTGTCGTCGACGTTAATAGCACAAAGACACGCCCATAAAAGCATGAGCTCATCAATTAAAGCTCTAAAAATACGACCAGGATATTCAAGGTGAATTGCAATTATTACTGATAATTTTTGACTTTTTAAAAATTCGACCGAGCTTCTTAGATATCCATAAAACCTACCTTCTATTTGCAACAGATTCGTTTTAGCCACATGTCAAAACCATTTGCTGCGCTCTAGCGTAATGTCACCAACATTTTATAGATTGCATTGAAACAAACTCCCTACCAACACTCTTAGCTAGGAGGGGAACGACGCGGCTATCCAGTTTCCACTCACCTATCACTCCGCACATTCCAAGATAAAATAATGCATTTATTTCAATGTAATCTACTATAAAAAAAATCGACCACTCCACATTCTAAATTCGTATTTATATGAAATCCATACAAAAAAAGAGGCAAGCCTTAAGCTCACCTCTTCTATAGATAACAGCAAATCATTAACTCGCCTATTATCTTCTATCTTTTATACGCCCAAAGCAACAACGCAGCTTTGTTGTATTTTTTAACTAGCTTTTTTCACTTGTGCAACGATTTGAGCAAAGCTTTCTGGATTGTTTACTGCCATCTCTGCTAGAATTTTACGATCTACTTCTATACCAGCTTTTTTCATTCCACCCATGAATGTTGAATATATCATATCGTGCTGACGAGCTGCTGCGTTGATTCTTTGAATCCACAGACCTCTAAAGTCACGCTTACGATTTCTACGATCACGATAAGCATATTGTAATGCTTTTTCTACTCTTTCGATTGCTATTCTGAAACAGTTATTAGCTCTGCCTCTATAGCCTTTGGCCATTTTAATTATCTTCTTATGGCGATTCTTTGATATTTTTCCTGATTTTGCACGTGTCATTTCTGTACCCTTCTAAATTTTATTAATTAACCGTTTGGTAGGAATTTTTTCTTTAGTCTCTTTGCATCTTGTTGGCAAAGAACCGAAGTTCCTCTTAGATTACGAAGTTGGGACTTAGTACGACGACGCATAAAGTGCTGCTTACCAGCCTGTGCACCTTTAACTTTACCAGCAGCTGTAAGCTTGAAACGCTTTTTAGCACCTGAATGTGTTTTCATTTTAGGCATAATTCATTCTCTATTTTTGGCATTTAACAAGATAAACAAAGCAAATTAGGCATACCAGAGCCACGTTGCTAAGAGCGCTATTATAACGAAGATTTTTGTTTTTGCAAGGGCTATTCCAACCAGATTAGGCTTTCTTCAGCGCATTTGCCAATTTATACACTTCTTTTCTAGTAAATTGTTTTTTATATTTCGCAGAGATCGTATCAGACGCATCCCTAGCGCTATGGCCCGCATTTAACAAATTAGCAATCTCTTGGTTTAACGAGTCTACAGAGACAACCGCCTCATCCTTAGCAGATATGGTTAAAACAATCTCGCCTCTTGCCCTATGCTTGCTGTAATAACCCAACAGCTCAGACAACTTCCCAGTCTTTGATTCCTGAAATAATTTTGTGATCTCGCGCGCTACATTTGCTTCCACATCGCCAAAAACATCGAGCGCTACCTCTAAAGAATCCAGCAAGCGATTCGCTGTATCGTAAAAAATCAGGCTTGCATCTATGGCTTGATATTTTTCGAATATATTGCGCCTGCCCTGCTCTGTTTTTGGCAAGAATCCTGCAAAAAAGAACTTATCCGTTGGCAGGCCAGACATGCTCAAAGCCGCAATAGCAGCGCAAGCACCAGGAATCACATCTATATGTATGTCATCTTTTTTCAAACCGCGCACTAATTTATAGCCAGGGTCCGAGATTAGCGGCGTTCCTGCATCCGAAACTAGGCTGACAATCTTACCAGCTTCAATTAGCTCTTTGATAAATTTGCGCAAATCTTCATCACTATTATCATTATATAATTTTAAAGATGCCTTGATATTATGTTTCGCTAGTAATTTATTTGAGACTCTGGTATCTTCACACAATACCACGTCTGAACCCTTTAGAGTCTCAAGCGCGCGCAAGGTTATATCTCCTAAATTACCTATCGGCGTTGAAACTATATAAAGACCTGGTTTTAAACTCATTTGTACAATAACTCATTTAATTTCATTATGCTGAATATAAAACAAAAACTCATAAAATTCACCCTTTCTTTTGTAGCACTGCTAACTATTAGTGCTTGTGATCAAATTAAAGATTTTTCTAGCCTAAAAAATGTCATGGGCAAGAATATTGTTGATGTCGCTATTTTGCTTCCAATGTCTGGGCCAGAAGCAGAGCTCAGCAAAGAATATGCACAGATGATAAAGATAGGACTTTCTGATAGTGCACAAAGCAGAATCCGCGTCACAACTTACGACTCTAGCAGCGAGAAAAAACTAACATTATCTCTAGACAAAATCCTAGAAAAAGGCACAGACATAATAGTTGGCCCAATCTATTCGCGCGCAACAAAAGAAGTAGCAAAGAAAATCAAAGGCAAAGGGACCATCGTGCTGTCGCTTTCAAACAACCCAGTGCTGGCAGACAAACAAGTGTTTATATATGGGCACGCACCAATGCGTCAGCTCGAGAAACTCACCAACCATTTCCTAGATAACAACTATAAAAACTACATCGCCCTGCTTCCCGCTGGTAGATACTCAAACAGCGTTAGTAAAATCCTACAACGCATGATTACAAGCGGCGATGCAACACTTGCGCGCATTGAGTTTTATGGCAATGCTCCAGAGGATATAGAACGCGCAATAAGCGTGGTTTCAAATAACGTAGATACTCTAAACGAAAACGCCTTCAACATAAAAAAGCCAGTTGTACTAATAGCAGACGACGCCGCAACACTTCAACTAATGTATGGCAGCGTGCGTAAATACAACCTTGATAAAAAAGCAATAATCGCTGGTGATAGCCGCGTTGATATAGACTACTCCGAACCAGTAGACATCACCTTCACTGGCTCACTCAACATCACAGACACTAACCTTACTATGCGCTCTATGAAAGCTGGCATTAGCCACATCTCGTTCATGCATGCCGTTTCTTACGATGCCGGCAAAATGCTTGGCACATATATAGGCCAAACATATAACAAAACTCGCCTGCTAAACCAAATGAACTCCACCGATCCTTTCGTAGGAATCTCTGGCAGCATATATTTCGTAGACTCAATAGCCCAGCGCAATTACGATATTATCAAAAAAGATAATGGGAAATATGTGAATATTTCAAAGCCTGCTGTTATCGAACATACGCCTGGCTGATGAATGATGCCTGAACTACAGGCCTCAATATTCCAAACCAAGCTATCGAAGAAATACAAGCACCACTAGCTGGCGAAGAACTTATCTTGTTTACGAAGAAAATGCAAAGAAGGGTAAATCGCCCTTAAAATCAGCAGGCAATACTGTTTTAAAATCACTATTCCCTACTCATACTTATTAAAAAAGCGCAGCTATAATTAGCTGCGCTTTTTAATGTAAAACTATCTACTATATCAATAGTTTATCTTAATTACTCTTTGTCATCTTTTGACTCTTCCTTAGCCTCGTCTTCGCCCATGGCTACAACCGCTGGAAATTCAGCTGCAATTCCAGTATCAGCAGAAGATAAAAATGCAAATATTTCTGACCAAACTGCATTAGGATCATAAAGCGGGTTTGCTTGGACATCTATAAGAACACATGACTCAGCAGCATTTTCTGGAGCTATTTCTTCTATAGATTTTGCAACACCATTCATTTGTAAGAATCTTTCGTCAACTAGCCTTATTTTTGGGTGCATTAAAGCTTCAAATGCGACACATAAGGATCTATATTATTAAAATAAGTAATTTATATAGAGAAGAATATGTCACATCATTTAAGCTCAGAAGAGCGAATCAGAATAGAAACATTACTGGATCTTGGTACAAG
>CAXMOU010000016.1:0-10955 GCA_964195465.1 uncultured Rickettsiaceae bacterium | reverse complement strand
GCTTAAGTGAAGTGCCATGAAACCTAGGGGCATTAAACACTGACCAAAATCTTTTCCTAAATGCAAAAGCCTAGAAGTTGTTATCATCTGAAGGTGGCTTGAAATATGGATTTGACGCTTAAGTTAGTGCCATTGGCATATACACCTTCCTTTGGGCATTTCGTTTTTTACTTTTCAGGCTATTTCATATATTGTTGATGTATATAAAGGGGAGACAAAGGTACAAAAAAGTTTGCTTAGCTTAGCTCTCTATATATCGCTTTTCCCGCAGCTGATAGCGGGTCCTATTGTTCGTTATCATGATGTTGCTCAACAAATTGATTATAGATCTCATTCTGTAAATTTATTTTCAAGTGGTGTTATCAGATTCATAATTGGATTATCTAAAAAAGTACTAATTGCAAATTCGTTAGCAGAGATTGCGGATAATGCTTTTGCATTGACCGCCTATGAGATTACCGCTCCTGTGGCCTGGATTGGTATTTTGGCTTATAGTTTACAAATATATTTTGATTTCTCTGGTTATTCGGATATGGCGATTGGACTTGGAAGGATGTTTGGATTTCGTTTTTTAGAAAATTTTAATTATCCATATATCGCAAGAAATATGCGTAACTTTTGGCAAAGATGGCATATTTCACTTTCTTCGTGGTTTAGGGATTATGTTTATATCCCACTTGGTGGAAGTATAAATCAGTCAAAAGTGAAAATCCTTATGAATCTTTTTATGGTCTTTTTGCTTACAGGAATTTGGCATGGTGCTAGTTGGAATTTTATTGTTTGGGGGCTTTTTCATGGAGTGTTCTTAATAGTGGAGAGAATTGGACTTGCTAAGATATTAAAAAAAACGTGGCGCCCATTTCAACATCTATATACTATATTTGTTATTTTGATATCTTGGGTGTTCTTTCGAGCTGAAAATCTTTCTGATTCAATTATATACCTCAAAGGTATGTTTGGATACAACGGATGGTATACTAATGAATTTATGTTTAATCAACTAATCTCTTCAAAGTTTAACGTGTTTATATTGTTGCTTGGAGTGTTATTTGCAGCGCCTATTTATCCAGCGTTTAAGAAAAAATTTATATACTTTTCTAGAGGTCAGTTTAAAATGCTATCAAAAGCTCTTTATATAAATGAAGTAATAATTTTATTGTTTTTGATGTGTTTATGCGTGCTGAAGATTGCAGCAACAACTTATGATCCATTCATTTATTTTAGGTTTTAAACATTTATGATCAACTTGTTTATAAAATATAAAAAACTATTGATAGTTTTGATGTTTTGCATTTTTATTTATCTGCCTATGCTTGTATGGCTTTTTACAAAAGACATGGATCAGTCTGTTCTTGAAAAAAGAACTCTAAATAAAATGCCTAAAATTTCTTTTACAATGAAATCTATCAAAAATTTTCCTCAATTGGTTACTAATTATTATTCCGATCATTTTGGATATCGAGAGGAATTAACTAGTGTTTATTTTCAATTAATGAATTTTCTAGGAGTAAGATGGAGCTCAGATGACTTTATTTATGGTCAGGACAATTGGTTATTCCTTGGAAGCATTAAACCAAATGATCATAAGCATCATAATGTTATAGGGCATGCAATGCATACCACATTTTATACCGAGGAGCAGCTAGCATTATTTGCAAAGAATATGCAAATGATAAAAAATTGGTTAGCAAAAAAAAATATTGAGTATTATTATTTAATCGCACCAAATAAACACACAATATATTTTGATAAGATGCCATCTTATTTTAGTAAAAAGAATAAGGAATCAGCCACAGATAAGTTGATTCATTATCTTAAAAAAAATACAGATATTAATGTTATAGACTTAAGAGAGTCATTATTTCATAAAAAGCAAACACAAAAAATTTATTATAAATATGATACTCATTGGAATTATTTAGGGGCCAATGTAGCTCAATATGAAATTGCCAAAAAAATTGCAGAGCAATTCCCTGGCAAAATTGTTCCTCGGTTATTTGAAGAAGATGAGTTTGAAATGCAAATAAAACAAGCAGGAGATTTGGCCAATTTTGCTCGAAAATTTGAATTAGAAGAAGAAGATCCAGCGCCTATCTTTAAAGATACTTGTAAGCCAGAGAATGATAGTCCTGAAAATTCCAAATTATTTACAATGAAATGTAATACTGCTGATTTAAAAGCGATTATCTTTAGAGATTCTTTCTTTTCTGCGCTTGAACCCTACACTTCAAGGTATTTTAAGAGCGCAACCTATATTTGGAATACAATGAACTTTAAAGAATTAAACGAATTTATAGAAAAAGAGCAGCCACATATTGTAATAAATGAAATGGTTGAACGTAGACTTCCATATTACATTCCTGAATCAGATGGGTTCGAGTAAATTCGGCCTAGTGGAAAAGCTTCCAAAGCGATGTTTTCTTTTTAAAACTTATAGTTACTAGTAAAACCAAGGTGATTTTACTATTGGTGTAATTTATATGTCTAGATAGATGGGTTATATTCTCAAATCTACAAATCGAAATACTTAATTAAATCTGCTGAGGATAGTTTTTTGCGTTCTTGGCCGTACATGTCGCGGACTATTTTGCCGTGATACATCATTATTGTTCTGTCGCCATATTCTAGGGCTTGTGACATGCTGTGAGTAATCATTAGCGCTGTTAGATTGTGCGTTTTGACTATTTTGTCGGTGAGTTGCATGATTTTCTTGGCGATTTTTGGGTCTAGTGCTGCTGTGTGTTCGTCTAGTAGTAATATTTTAGAACCAAGCAATGTTGCCATAACAAGGCTAAGCGCTTGCCTTTGCCCACCACTTAGGGATGAGACTTTATCTGTAAGGCGATCTTCTAAACCGATTCCTATTTCGGATAAGGCTTCTTTGAATTGCGCGCGTGATGCTTTGTTAATGCCCATTGCAAGGCCGCGCTTTGTGCCGCGTTTTAGTGCGATGCTCATATTTTCTTCTATAGAAAAATCAGCGAATGTTCCAATCATAGGGTCCTGGAATACTCGGGATACCATGCCAGAGCGGCTCTCAACAGACATGCGGGTTACGTCCGCATTATCGATAAATACATTGCCTTTTGTAGGATTTATATTTCCAGAGAGAGCGTTCATTAGCGTGGATTTACCAGCGCCATTGCCGCCAATAATCGTAACAAACTGACCGTCCATTACTTTGAAGTCTATATCTTTCAATACGTGATTTTCGAGCTTGGTGCCTTTGTTAAAAATCACATTCAGGTTTTTTAATTCTATCATATCGTACGCACCTCGTTTTTCTTTCTGAACTTTGTTGCAATCATTGTTAGTGCCACGAGCAGTGCTGTAATTAGATTTAAATCTGATGCTTCTAGGCCTATATCATGCGCATTAAGCGCAAATGCTATTGCAATGCGGTATAGGATAGAGCCAGCTGCGCAAGTAAGCAGTGAGACCCATATGCGCTCTGGGTTCATTAAAGCCTCACCAATAATAACAGATGCAAGACCCACGATGATTGTGCCTGTGCCCATGGAAATATCTGCAAAGCCCTGAGACTGCGCAAAAAGTGAACCAGCCAGCGCTACAATTCCATTACTTATGCTAAGTGCTGCAATTTTCATTGCTCCTACTTTAATTCCATAAGCGCTACTGACTTTAGGATTAATTCCGACTGCGCGAATGGCTAAGCCAAATTCAGAAGCAAAAAATCTAGTGAGCAGCAAGACAGCAATGATAGTCACAGCTAATATTACAAGAATAATATCCCAGCTTCCAAACACAGTAGATGAGTCAATAATGGCGATATTTGGCCTGCCCATAATGCGCAAATTTATTGAATATAATGCTGTCATGGTTAAGATTCCGGCTAGCAATCCTAGTATGTCCCAGCGCACGTTTAGATATCCAGTAACAACCCCAGCAAGACCGCCAGCAATAATTGCTACAAATGTGGCAAAATAAGGATCGTAGCCAGCAAAGATCATAGCAGAGCTAACAGAGGCACCAAGTGTGAAGCTGCCATCAACGGTTAGGTCTGGAAAGTCGATTATCTTGAAGGTAATATATACTCCTATAGCCACAAGCGAGTAGATTAGCCCTATCTCTATTGCTCCAAGAAGTTGTAGTTGGTTCATTTGCTTGCTCCTTCTATTAAGTCTTTTGGTATTGTTAAGCCGAAAGATTTTGAGGTTTCTTGATTAATCTTTAGCTCTTCTGCTTTTCCATTTTGAATATTTTGCTTAAGAGTTTTGCCCTCTATTAGGTCGGCAATCATATTTCCTAGCTGCTTACCGCTATTAAAATAATTAGCACCTATAGCTATTGGCACGCCTTTATCTGCTAGTGTTGGGTCGTTAGCGATTAGTGGCAGCCCAGCCTTTAGGCTTATGCTTACTATGTTATCTATAGCAGAAACAACAGAATTATCTTGGGGCAAGTAAACAACATCCACAGCTCCAATAAGCTGGTTTAGAGCATTTTTAATGTCGTTTGAGTTGGTGATAGAAACTCGCTTTAATTCTATGTTTCGTGTTTTTAATATGGCTTCAAGATTGTCTACGATCTTGCTTGAGTTTACTTCGCCTGAATTGTATATAGTTCCAACTATCTTTAAATTTGGAATTACTCTCACAGCAATATCGACTAATTTTTTTATCGGCGGATAGTCTGTTACGCCAATTACGTTTTTCTGACCTGACAAATTTGCAGCTTTAGGGTCCGTTACTGCAAGAAATGCGAGAATTGATTTTTTGCCTTTTGCTTTAAGGTTTGTTTGCGCAGATGTGGTTGCAATAGCTACCATGAATTTGGGTTCTAACGATGCGTGGTGTTTGGATATTTGCACGCTGTTGCTAATATTCCCCTGCGCGTTACTTAGTATAATATTAAACTTTTCTGGAATTATACCCCTATCAAGAAGAGCTTGTTTTAACCCGTCATGCGCCGCATCTAAAGCCACGTGGCTTGTGAATTGGTTGATTGTTATTAAGGGTTTATCATCAGCTATAGCAGAGCCTGCTAATCCTAGTGTAAGTAATATAAATTTTAATAAAAAGCGCTTCATTATTTTACTCCTACTATTTCAGTTTTAATACCAAGAATCTTAGTTGGAGTGTCTATTCCCATTATATCAGCAGAAGTTTTATTGATAAAAACTTGCGCTTTGTTTGGGCGTTCTATTGCGATATTTTTTTCTCCGTTTAGAGCGCGTACTAATAATTTGCCAGCAGTGCGACCAACCTCATATTGGGTGTAACCAATGCAAGCTGTTACGCCTTGTATCACGGAGTCTGGGTCGCTCGAGAATATAGGTAATTTATGTTTTCTAGACATCTGTGCTAGCTTAGGCAGCGTGGAGAATATGGTATTGTCTGATGGAATATAGATTACATCCACCCTGCCAACCAACGCTACAAATGATTGAGTTATTTGGTTTGAATTTGCTACTTGCGAGTCTACATATTCCATTTTGCCAACTATAGCTTTTTTCATTAATTCTATAGTTTTGACAGAATTTGCCTCGCCTGCATTATATAAGAATCCAATCTTTTTGGCGGTTGGTAGCAGCGTCTTTATTAATTGAATTTCCTCGTCTATCAGAGGGTAATCTATGGCACCAGTGATGTTCTCTAGTGGAGTTTGTAGGTCTGTAACGAATCCAGCAGCAACGGGGTCTGTCACTGATGAGAATATGATAGGAATACCAGAACCCTTAGCGGCTTTAATGACCGTTTGCGCAGAAGGTGTTGAGATTGGAACAATAGCATCTGGCTTCATGGATACAAAGTTCTTGGCTATTAATATAGCGTTAGCGATTGCGCCTTGTGCGTTTTTGTCAATTATTTCTAGATTTTTGCCATCTTCATAACCATTTGCTTTTAGCTCGTCTATGATTCCGTTTTTAGCTTGAATGAGTGAAGGATGTTCAACAATAGCTGTTATAGCGATGATTTTTTTATCTTCGGCTATAGATGTATTTATATTTGCAAATAGAATGATAAGAAGTAAAAGAACTTGTAAGCACACCCAAGATTTGGATGTAATGTTGTGAGTTATACTGGTTGTTGTAGATTGTTTAGTGGGTTCCATTGTCTTTTCCTATTCAATAAATTTGTTCTGTTTTTAAGTAGATGATTGGCCGCGTAATAATAGCCGCCAGACATGATAAATCGGCAATATGAGCTAAAGCCCATAAATCGATAAAACCCGAATAGGAAGGAGTTTTTAATCATGTTTGTAAGTGATGTCATCTACAAAAATATTTTAAATAAAATTAATAATAACCAAATATAGTTTAGACCACATTGTTTGCATGGTCAAGTTGAATCGCGCTTCTAGTGAGGATAACGCAATATAACTCTGCCTTTTGTTAGGTCATAAGGAGTCATTTCTACTTTGATTTTATCACCAGCCAAGATGCGTATGCGATTCTTACGCATTCTTCCAGAAGTATGCGCAATAATTTCATGATCATTTTCTAGTCTGACTTTAAAATTTGCATTTGGAAGCAATTCTAACACTTCACCGTCAAACTCGATTAATTCTTCTTTGGCCATTTAGTATCCCATATATAAATTTGTTAGCGATAATAGCAATTATTGTAAAATAAAGCAAGTATAACATGTTCTTATATTTTCTGATAGAATCTTGATTCGTGCAACAACGCCGAGCAATCTTGCTCTACTACAGAGTCAGGGCGCATCCCAAAAGGTGCAATAGTCAATACCAGGAATGCACGCCCATTATATGATTCACCCAATGAACTAATTGTATCTTGATCATATGAACCGTTAGGCAAAGCTTTTTGACGCGGCTCTAAACCCAGAGCATCCCTTAAGACATTAACTTTATTCAATACATAACTTCTCCATAAGCCCCTAGTAATTCCTAACTCATATATATTTGCTAACTTGGCGTTGTCTGCATCAAGTAAATTCTCTGCTCTCTCTTCATTATTTTTCATATCTTCTTGTAGTTTAATTATCTAAACTGTAATTTAGAATAACATGTATTTTGTTGCATTAAACGATATTTTTTAATATATTTAGCGCAAATAAAAAAAGCAGCACATACTAAACGCGCTGCTTTTTTATTGCATAATTAAGTTAGTTAGAAACCTAAACTTACCCTTTAGTAACGGCTGCTACTTCATCGGCAAAGTTTGTTTTTTCTTTTTCAACGCCTTCACCAAGCTCTAATCTTGCGTAGGCTTTAAGCTCAACAGAAGTACCTAATTCTTTTGCCAAGTTAGCAACTATATCAGATATTTTTGTTTTGCCTTCAATAACTGAAGTTTGGTCAAGAAGTACTATTTCTTCCATGAATTTACGGATTCTGCCTTCGATCATTTTTTCAATGATGTTATCTGGTTTGCCTGAAGCTTTTGATTTTTCAGTAAAGATGTCTCTTTCTCTTTGAACTAAATCCGCAGAAACTTCGTCTCTAGTTAGGCATTCTGGTCTTGCAGCAGCAACATGCATTGCTAATAGCTTACCAGCTTCCATTAATTTTGCTTTATCACCAGTAGACTCAAGCGCAACAAGCACAGCAATTCTGCCCATATTTTCTGCAGCAGTATTGTGAACATAAGAAGCAATGATACCATCGCTTATTTCTATAGTTTTCATACGGCGTAGGTTTAGGTTTTCGCCAATTGTTGCAACATTTGCAATGATCTCATCTGCTACGGACTTGCCAGATTTAGCAGGAGCTGCCTTCAATCCATCTATGTCCTTTTGAGTTACAGCGATTTCTGCTACTTCTCTAACTATATTTTGGAAAGTTTCATTTTTTGCTACAAAATCTGTTTCAGAATTGATTTCAACAGCAGCGCCTTTTGTGCCTTTAACGCATACTGATACCAAACCTTCTGATGCAGTTCTGCCAGCTTTTTTAGCAGCGGTTGCAAGGCCTTTTGTACGAAGCCAATCTATTGCAGACTCGAAATCTCCTTTTACTTCTACTAACGCTTTCTTGCAGTCCATCATGCCTGCGCCAGTTTTCGTTCTTAACTCTTTTACTAATGATGCTGTTATAACCATTTTCTAATCTCCACAAATAAATATTTAAAATTTTTCTAGCAAGCTATTCTTAAATTCAAATTATAAATGTCAAGAATAGCTATTTTTAAAGATGCAAAGGGGGAGTTTTGATTTAAAACAAAACTACGCCCCCTTGCCATACATAAAAGTACTTAAAGTAATAACTCAAAAAGCCAAACTAGATGCCTTAAGCCTTATCTGATTTAGTAACTTCTACCTTTTTAGGCTCTACTTTAACAGCTTCCTTTTTAGGAGCTGGCTTCTTAGGAGCAGCAGTAGGTCTTGCCTTTGAAACTTTAGCAGTTTTATCAAGCTTCTTAACGCCATCCATAGTTTTGTTTGCACCAGCTTTTTGTGATGAACCAGCATCAGCGCCAGCATCTGTCAATGCGTCCGCAATACCTGCAAGTGCTGCTTCTGCAAATAGCTCGCAGTAAAGTCTGATTGATCTGATAGCATCATCATTACCTGGGATTGGGAAATCGATATTATCTGGATCAGAGTTAGTATCAACAACAGCAACAATTGGTACACCAAGCTTAACAGCTTCGCTAATTGCTAGATGCTCTTTGTTTGTGTCAATAACAACCATTAAATCTGGACGACCACCAATCTTTCTAATACCAGCAAGAGATCTCAATAATTTATCTCTCTTACGGCTTAAATCTAAAATTTCTTTCTTAGTATAATCTTCAATTTGCTTTTCATCTTCAAGAATCTTATCAATATTATTTAGTCTTTTGATAGATTTTGAAATAGTAGTCCAGTTAGTAAGTGTACCACCCAGCCATCTATTATTCACATAGAATTGACCGCATTTTTCTGCATATTCTGCAACTAAATCTGTCGCTTGGACTTTACTACTTACAAACAATACTTTACCGTTGTTTTTTACAGTTTCGTAGATTGTTTTTAGAGCCAATTGCATCAATGGAACAGTTTGTTGTAGATCAATGATATGAATATTATCACGCGCGCCATATATATATGGTTCCATTTTTGGATTCCAGCGTGAAGTTTTGTGACCGAAATGAATACCAGCGTCCAGCAAAGAGCCGACGCTAACTTTAGGTAAATTAGACATGAATATCTCCTATTATATTGTTAGTTATACCTCCGCACCGCTATAGAACCGGCCAACAAGGACGGACTAACAAAAGCTTGGCACGTGTGAATTACTTCTGAAAAACACTCCAAAAGCGTGGCTATCATATAATATTTTAGCCACGCTTTCAAGTTGTTTTTTATATTAGACATTTAGCTTATGCTGCAATCGCCACAACAGCCTGAGCTCACATCACCAGTTGTTTGCACCCCATCTTCTAATAGCGGCGACTCCATAACTAATAAATGTTGATTTAAAGAAAAATCACCATTTTGCACGACACACACTGGCTGCAAATTTTCTTGAGACAAATCAATCCACTCATGCTCTGGCTGATCAAACAAAAATTCATTAATGACATTTGTTACAAGCGATAGGGCCTTACCATCTCGAATCATAGACTTAAAAAATAATGCGACTTCGCTTTGAATCGCTTCTTGATTTAAATTATCAAACTCTCTTACATTTGGGTACCTGATATCATCTGGATGAAATATCATAAAATATTCCATTACTACACTAAATGCCTTAGCGTCCATTTTACCAAAATACTCTTCAAAAAAATCATTAACAACTGCAGTTTCAGGCCTTGAAGCATTCTTTAATGCTAAGTTTTTAACTTGCCTCCCATACAAATTGCCAGAAAAATAAGGCTCAGATAAGCACAGCGACTCATAAGCCCAATTAATAAAATCTTCCATATTAGCTTGCTTAGCACCAAAAAAACTTGATAAGTTTTTAAGCGCATTAAAATCACTCACAATGAAAGGTTCGTCGCTAGAAGAAGCCGACAATAAGCTAACGCCTTCTTGTAATTTAAACTCATGATATTGACCAGAATAACATGCCGAAATAAAATAAAGAGTATCTTTAGCCAACTTGGGGAGGCTCTCAATTATACTAACTATACTCCCATCTTCTTTAGAATCGTGCATTTGAATGACTACCAAGGCAAAATCTAAATCCTTACAACTATTAGATTCTCGAAACAACTGGCACGCTTTTAAAATTTTATCAGGGGACAAAGTAACATTACCATTACCATATGTAAGCGTCGTGTCAAACTGCTTGCACAAAGACTCGCTCCACAACTCAGCTTGCCCAGAATTCCAAGCCGCACCTCCCATACCAATCATATCAATGATAGCTGTTTTAGGAGACTCTACAACTTTATTGTGCTGAAGAGCATTTTCTTCAAACTTCAACAAGGGTAAACTTGTGATACTTTTTCTAAAAAGCACTATATCATTAACGCTATTAGCAGCATTTAGTATCATTTTGTACATACGTATATTTTTAGCAATAGTAAAAATATTTGTTACATTAAGCTGATCAACTAGATTTTGAATAACATCTACATCACCATCCATAAAAGCAAAATCTATTGGTTTCGCTCCAAGATCCACCAGCTTCTTATTAATTTTAGGATCTTTTTTAGCGCTCTTAAATAACATTGAAAAATGAACATCGAAAGGAATCTGTAACGCACTATCCTCTATAGGTGCTAATGGAGCTATAGTAGTAGCGTAAAGCTTCCTAACTAAATCAAAATAATCCATTTTTGTTACTTCAGCTTCTTTAAACTCAACATCCATAATTGATTGCAATTGGCTAATTACATCATAAGGAGTGATGTCATAAATATTTTTACTAAGACTTTTTATAAGAATTTGACCATGCATTATTTTATAGTATAGGAATTTCAAAGTTTTTTAAAATCTACGTTTTTATAGAATCTGATAATAATTTGATTTAAAATTTAAAAATCATCGTAATCGTTAAGTCTCAATGTATAAACTTCAGGAAAATCATTCTAGAAAAAC
>CAXMOU010000015.1:0-22029 GCA_964195465.1 uncultured Rickettsiaceae bacterium | reverse complement strand
CTTGTACCAAGATCCAGTAATGTTTCTATTCTGATTCGCTCTTCTGAGCTTAAATGATGTGACATATTCTTCTCTATATAAATTACTTATTTTAATAATATAGATCCTTATGTGTCGCATTTGAAGCTTTAATGCACCCTCTTGCTAAGTTATCTCTTGATGCGACGAATGATGATTTGGATGAAGTTGAGGTGAATACACCTGAGTCTATTGATAGTGATGACTACTATGATGCGAGCCCCGATATGTTTGGAAATGTGGATATTGCATCTTTGTATAATTTAAGTTCAGGTGGCCTCACGCCTCCAGATCTTGTGAATAGTTTCAGCCTAGAAAGCGATATTCTTGCTCTTGTTGGAGAGGACGGTGTTCAGGAGTAGATAAATATTTCATATATTACAAAATAAACCTTAGGATGCAAACTAATCTTTATCAAAAAACCTTAAATATAGGTGTGTATTTGTTGACATAATTCCACAGGGCACTTAAACTTCTTAGCATGTTTTTACTTTGGGAATGGTGTTTATGTCAAAATCGATATGTGGTTTGAGTAGTGCGCAGATTAAAGGATTTGCTGATGAAGCAAAAAAGAAGCTTCAGGAGGGCGAGTTGCCTGTTGTGCGGTTGTATGTTCCATTTGTGCAAAATATAAAATGTTCTCTTGTAACGTATTCTGATAGAAAAATTGTGATCGCTGTTGATAAAAATCGCAAAGAAAGCATAGCTGAGGAATATAACTACCTTGGTTGTAAAGCTGGTTATGTATTTGATCTTATGATAGAAAGCGATAATGGCCTATGGACTAGACTTGGATTGCGTGGCAAGCCAGGTGGTATAGAGGTTGGAAATGCTTATAGTTGGCATGGGACGTTCAGTATACAAAAGGCTGGTTTTGAAAAGGAGTTTGTGCGATTTCATGAATTTGAAAAAGATGAGAAACTGCTAATTGATGTTAGGAAGTTGTCCGACCGTATATGCGCGCTTGCTAATAATCCTGTTACTATAAAAGGTAGTTGGGGTGATATTGCGCTCGATATAATTTGGTTATCCGAGTCTGTAACATATAATTTGGCTGATCAGTATAAAGAGTTTTACAAAGAGTATGCTGATAATTTACCTCACGTTCAAGATGGGGCGCTTGAGCATCGTTCAAAAGCTCCGAAAGAAGCTATAGAGTATAAAGATGGTGATGCTTCGTGTGATCAGGATGATGAGGTGTTGTTGCAAGGTCAAGGTGCTGAGCTTTCAGAGTGAGAAAACTCAGTACCTTAGCGGCGATTTAGATGCTTAGCATCTCGGCTTCTTTAGACGTGATAGTTTTATCTACTTTGCCGATAAATTCATCTGTAAGTTTTTGGACTTCATCACTTTGTGTGTGATGTTCGTCTTTGGAAATTTCGCTATCTTTTTCCATTTTCTTCAGTGTGTCCATTCCTTCTCTGCGCACGTTTCTTAGTGCGATTTTGGTGTTTTCGCCATATTTATGAGCAAGCTTTACTAGTTCTTTCCTGCGGTCTTCGCTTAGCGCTGGTATGCTCATGCGGATCAGCTGACCGTCTGAGCCAGGGTTTAGGCCTAGATTTGCGTCAGCTATTGCTTTTTCTACGGACTTCACCATTTCTTTGTCCCATACTTGTACGGTGATTGTTTTTGCATCTGGTGTAGAGACTGTGCCAATCTGTGATAGTGGAAGTCTGTCGCCATATGCTTCTACAACTACTGGATCTAGAAGATTCACTGACGCACGGCCAGTTCTAAGGCCGCTTAGTTCTTTGTCTAGCACGGCTAGAGTTTTGGTCATTTTTTCTGTTAATGCTTTTTTTTGCTCTGTATTCATTTTTATTTCCTGTTTTAAATTTATCTAATAATTGTAAAGCTTCCCTTTCCTTGGAGCACTTTAGCAAAATTGCCGCGCTCTTTTATGGAGAATACTTTTATTGGTAGTTTGTTTTCTCTGGCGACTGCAATTGCTGCCATGTCCATAACATTGAGATTATCTTTTAACACATCTGTGTAGGTGATTTGTTCGTATTTCTTAGCATTTGGATTGGTTTTTGGGTCGCTATCGTAAACTCCGTCAACATTTGTGCCTTTAAATAGATAGTCACAGTTCATTTCAACGGCGCGCAGTACAGCAGCGCTATCTGTTGTGAAGAAAGGGCTGCCGATGCCAGCTGCGAATATGACTACACGATCTTTTTGCATGTGCCTGCGCGCTTTGCGGCGAATGAATGGTTCGCATATGCTTGTCATAGGGATGGCAGATTGGACTCTTGTGTAGATTCCTGATTTTTCCATCGCGTTCTGCAATGCTATAGCATTAATAACAGTTGCTAGCATTCCCATATAATCCGCTGAGGCTCTTTCCATTCCAAGCTCTGATGCATCTATCCCGCGGTAAATATTTCCGCCTCCAACAACAACGCATACTTGGATTCCAAGTTCGCACACTTCCTTGATATCTTCTGATATCCCTTTCAATGTTTCGAAATCATGGCCGTAATTTTTGTCTCCCATTAAAGCTTCGCCAGAAACCTTGAAAAGAACGCGTTTGCAGTTTTCTATTGTCATTAATTAGTTCATGTAATGTGAAAAATATCTAAGTAATGCTAGCTCAAGTATTATTTTTGTCAAGCATAACGCAATATACTGAAGAAAAAATGCATTTAGGGCAAAAAAACATTGGTTTTAATGCTGGTGTTCGTTATATTATAGCGGTGTACGTATATAAAATTTTGATGAATTAATGCCAAAATTAACCATTGACGATAGTGAAATTGAAGTCGAAGAAGGCTTAACTGTAATGCAGGCTTGCGAGCAGGCTGGTAAAGAGATCCCGCATTTCTGCTTTCATGAAAGGCTCAAAATCGCTGGTAACTGCCGCATGTGCTTGGTGGAAATGGAGCGCGCGCCGAAGCTGATTGCTTCTTGCGCTATGACGGTTGCAGAGGGTATGGTAATTAAAACAGATACTCCGAAAGTAAAAAAATCCCGCGAGGGGGTTATGGAGTTCTTGCTTATTAATCACCCTTTAGATTGTCCGATATGTGACCAGGGCGGTGAGTGCGATTTGCAGGATCAGGCCTTTAAATATGGTAAGGGCGGTAAAAGATATTCCGAAAATAAACGCTCAGTGAAGGACAAAAACCTTGGGCCTCTAGTTAAAACTCATATGACGCGCTGCATACATTGTACGCGCTGCATTCGCTTTTCTACTGAAGTTGCGGGCGTTCCTGAAATGGGAGCTGTTGGTCGCGGTGAGCATATGGAAATCACTAGCTATCTTGAAAAAACCCTGAGCTCTGAGCTTTCTGGGAATATCATTGACCTTTGCCCCGTTGGCGCTCTTACGTCTAAGCCATATGCATTTAACGCAAGAAGCTGGGAGCTTGAGAAAACAGAATCCATTGATGTTATGGATGCGCTTGGTTCGAACATACGTGTTGATTCCCGCGGGCTTGAAGTGATGCGAATTCTGCCAAAATTAAACGAAGAGATCAACGAAGAATGGCTGTCTGATAAAGCTAGGTTCTCTTATGACGGTCTTAAAGCCCAGCGCCTTGATTCTCCTTATATAAAGAAAAATGGTAAGCTTGAAAAAGCAAGCTGGCAAGATGCTATCGGTGTTGTTGCTAAAAAAATTGAATCTGTCAAAGGCGATGAGATAGCAGCGATTGCTGGAACTACGACTCCTGCGGAAAATTTATTCTTGCTGAAAAAGCTATTATCTGACCTTGGTTCGAAGAAGTTCGATGCGAATCAGTTTGGGTATAAAGTTGATACATCAAGTAGAAGCAATTACTTATTTAATACCACTATTGCTGGCATTGAAAAAGCTGATTTATGTTTGCTGGTTGGTGCGAATCCTAGAAATTCTGCGCCAGTTTTGAATGCTAGAATCGGGAAGATGGTTCGTTCTGGTGATTTGACGGTGGCTAGAGTTGGCGAGGCTGATGACCAGACTTATCCTATAGAAGAGCTTGGCGGTGAATTATCTGCTCTGGAAAAGATATTGGCTGGCAAGGGTGATTTTGCAAAGGCTTTGAAGAAGGCAAAAAATCCGATGATTATTGTTGGTGATGCTGCTTTTGTTAGATCCGATGCGCTTGCTATTACCTCTATGCTGCATGAGATTGCTGCTAAATATAATGTAGTTAATGCGGATTGGAACGGTTTCAACATATTGCATAATGATGCTTCAATGGTTGGGGCGCTTGATCTTGGTTTTTATTATGGAAAATCTGGCAATGGTGTTGCGGATATTTTAAAAGAATCAGCAAGTGGCAAAGTTAAGGTTCTATATGTACTTTCGGCTGATGATTTTGATGCAGGCTCTATTGGTGATGATTGTTTCGTGATTTATCAAGGGCATCACGGTGATGCTGTTGCTGCGCGCGCGGATGTTATTCTGCCAGAGGCTGCGTATACAGAGCAGGATGCGATTTTTGTAAATATGGAAGGGCGTCCGCAATATGCGCGGGCTTCTGTTTCTCCGCCGGGGGAGGCCCAGGCTGGGTGGCGAGTTTTGCGCCAGATAATAGAGCATACGGATGCTTCCTTAGAGGCAGATAGCTTGCCTGAAATACGTGCTTGTATGGCAAAGGAAAATATAGTCTTCGCTCATATAGACGAGATCATTCCAACGAATTTTGTTCCGTTTAAATCCAGCGCTAAGATGCTAAAAAGTCCGATTAACAAGGTCGTTGTAAATTATTACATGAGCGATCAGATTAGCCGTGCTTCAGTTACTATGGCGAGATGCACCAAAGCTAAGGAAGAAAACGAAAAAACAGAGGTAGCATCATGATGGATTTATTCATGGAATATGCAGTACCTATATTGTTTATTGTAGCAAAAATATTGCTGATTACTTTGCCATTATTGCTTTCCGTTGCTTACCTAACATACGCAGAGCGTAGGGTTATTGGCTTGATGCAAATGCGTCGTGGGCCGAATGTTGTTGGTCCGCTTGGGTTGCTGCAGCCAATTGCAGATGCGCTGAAGCTGATGTTTAAGGAAGTTATTATTCCGACCAAGGCTAGTAAGGTTGTGTTTATCATTGCGCCAATGATTACGTTTATTCTTAGCCTGATTGGCTGGGCGGTGATTCCGTTTGATGATGGTGTAGTGCTTGCGGATATTAATGTTGGTGTGCTTTATGTGATAGCGGTTTCTTCGCTTGGGGTTTATGGAATTATCATGGCTGGTTGGGCTAGTAATTCTAAATATGCATTCTTGGGGGCTATTCGTTCTTCTGCGCAGATGATTTCTTACGAAGTTTCCATGGGCCTAGTGATTGTCACGGTTCTGATTGCGACAGGGAGTTTGAATCTGACAGAAATTGTTGAAGCGCAGCGGACTATGCCTATGTGGATTCAGCTTTTGCTTGCGCCAATGTCAGTTGTGTTCTTTATTTCTGTTTTGGCAGAAACTAACCGTTTGCCGTTTGATTTGCCAGAGGCTGAAGCTGAGCTTGTTGCTGGTTATAATGTGGAATATTCATCTATGAGTTTTGCGCTTTTCTTCCTTGGGGAATATGCGAACATGATTCTGATGAGCGCGATTACGGTTACATTCTTTATGGGCGGTTATTTGCCTCCATTTAATATTGAGTTTTTGACTATAATTCCTGGATTAGTTTGGTTTATACTGAAAATTACTTTTTTACTGTTTGTATTTTTATGGCTGCGTGCTACATTGCCGCGCTATAGATATGATCAATTAATGCGTATTGGTTGGAAAGTGTTCTTGCCACTTACGTTGTTCTGGGTAGTACTTGTTGCATCGCTTTTGATGTGGACAGATAATTTACCTGGGTGAGGTTTGGATCTATGATGAAATATATAAAAACTTTTGCTTTATACGAAATATTGGTTGGCATGGCGCTTACTTTAAAATATTTCTTTAAGCCAAAAGTGACTATCAATTATCCTTATGAAAAAAGCCCAATAAGCCCGCGCTTTAAAGGTGAGCATGCTCTGCGCCGTTATGCTAATGGCGAGGAGCGTTGCATTGCTTGTAAATTATGTGAGGCTATATGCCCAGCTCAGGCGATTCTGATTGAGGCTGAGGAGCGCTCTGACGGTAGCAGGCGTACCACGCGTTACGATATAGATATGACAAAATGCATCTATTGTGGCCTATGCCAAGAGGCGTGCCCAGTTGATGCAATTGTTGAAGGGCCGAATTTTGAGTTCGCTACAGAGACTCACGAAGAGCTGCTTTATAACAAAGATCGTCTGCTGAAAAATGGCGATATTTGGGAGCAGGAATTGGCACAAAAATTAAAGGATGATTATCCGTACAGGTAAAAAATTATGGCATTATTTTTCTATGGATTTGCAGCGTTGATTTTGCTGAGCAGTATGATGGTGATTACTAATCGTAATCCTGTTCATGCCGTGCTTTGGCTGATTTTTACGTTTTGTAATGCTGCTGGGCTTATGGTTCTGATGGGCGCTGAGTTTTTGGCTATGATGCTAATAATTATCTATGTTGGCGCTGTTGCCGTGCTGTTCTTGTTTGTAGTTATGATGCTGAATATTAATGTATCAGAGCTCAGGGGGCGAATGACTTCAGAGATGGGATTCGCCGTTATTATGGCCATATTTTTGTTTGCAGATCTAGTTGTTGTTGTGATGCTTGGAACAAAGATGATAGTGCCAGATAATGTTAGTTATTATGGGTTTGCGATCGACCCTAATATAGGAAATGCACATGCGATTGGGCTATTATTATATACGGAATTTGTGCTGCCATTCCAAACAGCTGGAATTATATTATTCACAGCTATGATCGCGAGCATCGCATTGACGCTTCGTTTGCGCCCAGGAGTGAAGAGGCAAAATGTTGCTGCTCAATTACAGAGTAATAAAGAAAACTGCTTGGCAATGGCGAAGCTAGATGGAAAATCGGGGTTAGATAATTTGAATTATGATGATTAATGAAATTTCTTTAGAGCATTATTTGATACTCTCATCATTGCTGTTTGCAATTGGTGTGACGGGGTTATTTATGAACCGCAAAAATGTGATTACTATTCTAATGGCGATAGAGCTTATGCTGCTAGCTGTGAATATTAATTTTATAGCATTCTCGGTGCATTTGCAGGATATTGTTGGGCAGATATTTAGCCTTATTGTTCTATCTATTGCGGCGGCTGAGATTTCGATTGGTCTGGCTATTTTGGTATTGTATTTCCGAAATCGTGGCTCGATTGAGATTGACGATATTAATCAGATGAGAGGGTAATATATGGAATTTGCGCTTAAATTGATTGTATTCCTACCGCTTGTCTCTGGCATTGTTAACGGGCTGTTTTGTAAGAAGATTACGAATTGCGTTGCTAGCAAAATTTCGAGTGCGGCAATTATTGTTTCGGCTATTTGTGCTGCTATTATTTTTGTAAAAGCGGGCGTAAACAAAGAGACTATGCATATAGTTCTTGCTGAGTGGATTAGCATTGATACGCTGCATGTTAATTGGTCGCTATATGTTGATCAGATGACGGCTATCATGTTTCTGCTGGTTACTGTTGTTTCTGCCGTTGTGCATGTTTATTCGCTTGGCTATATGGCGGACGATAAAACTTTGCCTAAGTTTTTGTCTTATTTATCGCTGTTTACGTTCTTCATGCTAGCGCTGGTTTCTGCTGATAATTTTGTACAGTTATTTTTTGGCTGGGAAGGAGTTGGGCTTTGCTCTTATTTGCTGATTGGTTATTATTATCAGAAAGACTCGGCTAACAAGGCTGCGATTAAGGCTTTTGTAGTTAATAGGGTTGGTGATTTTGCGTTTATCATTGGATTAGTTCTGATTATTTTATATACAGGCGCTGTGGATTTTGTAACTGTATTTGCATCCGCGGGGAGCTTGTCTCATACAGAAATAATGATCCTTGGATCGAATTTCATGGTGTTAGACGTAATATGTTTGATGCTTTTCCTTGGTTGTATGGGAAAATCTGCGCAGATTGGTATGCATGTTTGGCTGCCAGATGCTATGGAAGGACCAACGCCAGTATCTGCATTGATTCACGCAGCTACTATGGTTACAGCTGGTGTTTTCTTGGTTGCTAGATGTTCGTTTATGTTTGAATATAGCCCGCATGTGCTGAACTTTATTACAGTAATCGGCGGGGTGACTTGCTTGTTTGCGGCTTTAGTTGCTATTGCTCAGACGGATATAAAAAAGATTATCGCATACTCAACATGCTCGCAGCTTGGTTATATGTTCTTTGCTTGCGGAGTGTCGGCTTATCAGGCTGGAATGTTCCACCTAGTCACGCATGGTTTTTTTAAGGCGTTATTGTTCCTGTCTGCTGGTAGTGTGATTCATGCTTGCCATGAGAAGGATGTATTCAAGATGGGTGGTTTGCGCAAGAAAATGCCGATTACTTACGCCAATTTCTGGATAGGATCGTTGGCGATTATTGGCATATTCCCGTTTGCTGGTTTCTATTCGAAAGATTTGGTCCTTGAGTCTGCTTATGCTGCTGGTGGTTATGGTAGCTTGGCGTTTGTGCTTGGGATTATTGCAGCGATATTGACTGCGGTTTATTCGCTTAAAATCATTATGCTAACATTCCACGGTGAAACTCGCTTGAGCCCTAAGGCCTTTAACAATACGCATGAGTCTCCGAAAATTATGAACATACCGCTTCTTGTGCTTGGCGCAGGGACGCTTTTTGCTGGGATGATTGGTTATTATATACTAGGGATTAGCAGCCCTTATGGCTTCTTCTCTGGCTCTATATTTAATTTGAATATAAGCGATCACGATCATCATGTTTCTATGATAATTCAGTTGCTGCCTTTGATTGTAGGTATCACTGGGGCTATGTTTGGTGTTTATATTTATAAAGGCAGCATGTCTGATTGTATTGCATCGAAGATGAAATTTATTTACTGCATTTTGAAGAATAAATTCTTCTTTGATGAGATATTTGATAAGTTGTTCGTCAAACCAACTAAGATGCTAAGTCGCTTGGCTGGTAAGTTTGATATAAAATGTATCGATAGGTTCGGCCCAAATGGGTTTGGTGTAGTAACCCGCGGGTTTAGCTGGTGTGTGTGCCAGATTCAAACGGGTTATATATTTAATTATGCATTCTACATAATTTTTGCTTTGGTAGTGTGTATTACAATTTTTGTAGCAAAATATTTGCAAGGGATGGGTTTATAAAATGTCAGAATTGCCAATCTTATCGATTAGTATTTTATTGCCGCTAATTAGCGCGCTGTATATTACGTTTTTCATTAGCCAGAGTAAATCGCAAAGGAAGCAGATATACGCTATGTATGTAGCGATTCTTGGGGCGGTACTTACCTTGATTTCTACTAGTTATTTGTTACTTGCATTTGATTCAGATGTCTCTGGTTTTCAGTTTGTTGAGCGGTATCAATGGATTGATACTATAGGACTTGAGTTTCATATTGGTATTGATGGGCTGTCGGTGTATTTTATATTCTTGAGCGCTCTACTTACCCTTATTTGTATAGTGGCGAGCTTGTTTACTGTTAAGAAGCAGATCAAAGAATTCCTGCTGTGCTTTTTACTGCTTGAGTCTTTTTGTATTGGCGCATTCTCTGCTCTGAACTTGCTGTTATTCTATGGGTTCTTTGAAGTTATCCTGATTCCGATGTATCTGATTATAGGAATATGGGGCGGTGAGAATAGGGTTTATGCTGCGTTTAAATTCTTCTTATATACGTTCTTTGGCTCAGTGTTCTTGCTGATTGCTTTGATATACATATATAGTATTACAGGCACATTTAGCATGGAGGACCTACCAGATATATTGCCGAGCTTGTCTCTTGAGGTGCAGAAATGGTTGTGGCTTGCTACGTTTATTTCTTTTGCTATCAAGGTGCCAATGGTTCCGTTCCATACTTGGCTTCCAGATGCACACGTGCAGGCGCCAACTGCTGGTTCTGTAATGCTTGCGGGTATATTGCTGAAGCTTGGCGGGTACGCGATGCTGCGGGTTTCGCTTCCTATGCTGCCTGATGCATCTGAGTATTTTGCGGATTATGTTCTGTGGATTAGTGGCTTTGCGGTTATTTATGCTTCGCTTGTTGCTTTAGCACAGACGGACATGAAAAAGATGATCGCATATTCCTCTGTTGCGCATATGGGTTATGTTACTGCTGGGATATTTAGTTTCAGTGTGGTTGGTATTGGGGGGGCTGTATTCCAGATGATTAGTCATGGGATAATTTCTTCTGCTTTGTTCCTGATTGTTGGGATGCTGTATGAGCGTCATCACACTAAGGAGATTGCGAAATATGGCGGGGTGGCTGTTAGTATGCCAGTTCTTGCGACATTCTTTATGATTGCGATGCTTGGCTCTGTTGGCTTGCCTGGCTCTAGTGGTTTTGTTGGTGAGTTCTTGAGTATTGTTGGCGTGTTTGGCGCTAGCCCAATTGTTGGTATTGCGTGTGCATTTGGTGTAATTCTTGGCGCTGTATATATGCTAAAATTATATAAATGCGTGATGTTCGGTGAAGTTCAAGATCAGGCTATTGCTAAGTTTGAAGATTTGAAATTATATGAAAAGGCCGCTTTGGTGCCATTGATAATTTTGATAATTTACATAGGTGTATTGCCAAGCTCTGTGCTTAGTGCCATTGACGTGCCAGTTTCGCATTTGGCTGAAATATATAATAGTATTTAGATAGTTTAGGAAAAAATATGTTGAATCAATTTACTATAATCTTACCAGAAATTATGCTGGCATCGGTTGCGATGATTATGCAGATAGTGGCGGTGTATTTTAAAGAACGCCCGCGCAAAATTACGGTTTTTACCATTGCGCTGCTTCTTGCTATTGTGTGCTACATGCTTTACTTCGCGCCTGAATATAGCATTGGTTTCTCGGCTTCTTTTGTTACTTCTCCTACGATTTCTTTGTTTAAAGCGCTTGTGCTTGCCTTTACCATTATGAGTGTTGTGGTGTATCGTGATTTGATGAAAATCAATAAGGAAAACCTGAGGATGGAGTTCGTTACATTGATACTGCTTTCAACTTTGGGAGCTTTTATTTCTATATCCGCTCGTGATTTTCTTCTTCTATTTTGTGGCTTAGAGCTGCAGGCTCTTGCTGGATATGCGCTTGCTTCTTTTAATACAAAGCAGAGTAAATCATCCGAAGCTGGTTTGAAATATTTCGTGCTTGGCGCGCTTATGAGCTGCTTGATGCTTCTGGGGATTTCGTTCTTATATGGTTTTAGCGGAAGTATTAAGTTCTTTGAGATTAGGGAAGTTCTAAATGGGCAGTTTAATATTGGCCTAGTTGTAGGCGCTGTGCTTGTGCTAGCTGCATTGTTGTTTAAGCTGTCAGCTGCGCCTATGCATATATGGACTCCAGATGTTTATGAAGGTGCTCCTGTTTCTGCTGTTACTTATTTCGCTGTAGCACAAAAGGTTGGTATGCTAATTGTGCTGATCAATTTTGTTGATGGCGTGGTTGGTGATTATTTGCCAATTTCATCTATGCTAATTAAGATTGTGGCTATACTCTCTATGATTGTGGGTGCGCTTGGTGCTATTATGCAGGTGTCGCTGAAGAGGCTTATGGCGTATAGTACTATTTTAAATGTTGGTTATGTGCTTGTTGGTGTGTGCTTGCATTCGCGCTCTGGTAACAATGCAGCTTTCATATATATGCTGATTTATGCAGTTGGGGTGATTGGCTTTTTTGCTTGTTTAGTTGCGTTATTTGGAGGCAAAAGTGATGTTGCAACTTTTGATGATTTAAAAGGCATTGCTAAAACAAGGAAGGCTTTGGCTGCTTCTATCTCTATTATTATGTTCTCGATGATTGGATTGCCGCCGCTTGCAGGGTTCTTTGGTAAATATTATATATTCTATAATGCGGTGTTAGAAGGCGAGATAGCGCTGGCTTTGCTTGGTGTGCTTACTAGTGTAATTGCAGCATTTTACTATCTGAAAATTGTAAAATATATGTATTTTATGGATGCAGATGAGGAGGTCGTGGCCATTTCCACCAAGCGTGGATTGTGGTTCGTTACTGTGATCTCTGTTGCGTTTATTCTGTTTTTCTTTAGCTTTGCTCCATATTATATATTGTAATTTATTCTTATGAAGTTAGATTGGTTAAAGCGTTATAATCTCCTTATTTTTGATGTGGTTGATAGTACTAATTCGGAGGCTTTGCGTCTTGCGAGCTCTGTGCCTTCTGGTGATTTTGTTATAGTAACCAGGGAGCAAACTGGCGGAAGAGGGCAAAAGGGTAATAGCTGGGTGTCAGTTGAAGAAAATCTACATATGAGTATTTTGCTTACCAGCTCTGCTAACCCTGCGAGCCACCCACAACTTTCTTTTCTAGCTGCAAATGCGCTTTATGAGGCGATTAATTTTCTAGCAAAAAAGCAGGGAGTGAATTTGGACATTAAACTAAAATGGCCGAATGATGTGCTAGTTGGTGGGCGTAAGATAGCTGGCATTCTGCTAGAGTCGATTTCTTTTAATGGAAAAAATTATGTAGTTATTGGTTTCGGAGCAAATGTTATGGAAGCTCCAAAGATTGATGCAGGATATAAAACTACTAGCTTGCTTGATGAGGGAATTGTGCTGAATCATGCCGATGAGTTTATGAATATATTAGTGAATAAATTTGATAGACTCTACGCGCAATGGTTCGTTCAAGGTAATTTCATAAAAACTCGCAAGGATTGGTTGCGCCGTGCTTATAATTTGAAAAAAATTATAACTATGGATGATGGCTCGCGCAGGATTTCTGGTATATTCAAAGGAATAGACTTAGATGGGGCTATGATTTTGCAATTAAATGATGGTCAGTTATGTACTATTAACAGCGGAACTATAGTTTCTGTGGAGGCATAATTAAAGCATGGTTGCAATCATTTTAGTAGAACCGCAAATGGGCGAGAATATAGGCGCGGCAGCTAGGGCTATGAAGAATTTCGGTCTTAGTGATTTACGCATCATATCCCCGCGAGATGGTTGGCCAAGCAAGAGCGCTCAGAGCATGTCGGTTGGGGCGATTGACTTGATTGAGAATGCTAAACTATACGAATCCATCTCAGATGCGGCTGCGGACTTAGAGTATATCTATGCAGCTACCGCTGCTAGCCGGGATATGAACAAAGCGCACGTGCTGACGCGCGATATAATGCAGGAAGCTCCTATGCAATCACGTAGCAAGGTTGGCGTGATGTTTGGCAGAGAAAGCTCTGGTCTTACTAATAAGGAAATTGCCTATGCAAATAAAATCCTTACCATTGATACGGATGTGAATTTTAGCTCGCTTAACATAGCCCACGCAGTTGCTGTGATTGGCTATGAGATTTTCCAGTCAAAGAAGCAGATAAGGGCAGATTTAGATAATAAGTCAGAAAAACTGGCAACTGGCCAAGAGCTAGAATATTTTTACGAGCATTTATTTGGAAAGCTAGAAGAGGGTGGATTCTTTAAAAATCCAGTGCCAATGAAGCAAAAAATTCGTAATATCTTTACCAGGATAGAGAGCTTGTCTCAAAACGAATTGCAGATTCTACACGGTGTTGTGGGTTGTTTGGAGAAGAAGTAATGATTTTTTAGCGCAGAAGCACTCCTGCGCTTCTTGTGTTATTTTCGTGCGCGCTCCATAGTGTAATTTTTGTACCCCCTTGTGTTATTCCAGCGGAGGCGGGAATCTAGAAAGTGTTGCGTTAGATCCCCGCCTGCGCGGGGATGACAGTGGGGGCGGGGCAGCACTGTTGTGTGGAGTAACAGGAGTGTGGAGTAACAGATACACACTTAACTTAACAATAATTTTTTTTACTAAAGAATAATCATGAACCATTTTCAGTTATTAGAATTAGAGCGGAAATACGATCTTGATCTTGCTTTGTTGAAGGCGCGATATTTGAGTAGGCAGGCGGTTTGTCATCCAGATAAGGCTACAAATGCGAGTATGGAGAAGGGATATTTAGAGAGATCGATGCTGCTTAATGAGGCTTATAAGATTTTAAAAGATGATTATTTGCGGGCTGAATATATGCTGAAATTACTGGGGCAGGATTTTAGCGAAGGTGCTTTAAGCCAAAAACTAACTGTGCATGAGCTAGAGGAGATCATGGATATGCACGAGGCTCTTGACGAAACGGACGATGTTGCTGAGCTTGTTTCTATGAAATCTGCAAAAACCCAGGAGAAAAAATTGATGATTTTGGAGCTTGCGGAATATTTTGCTGAAGAAAAAACCACTAAAGCACTTGATCTTACTATCAGGCTAAAGTATCTTACTAATTTAGTAGGGAATATAAAATTAAAGATAAAACATGCAAATCACCTCGATAAGTGAGCCTGGTGAATCTATGCTGGATGACGATTCTGCGTTAGATGAATCCGTTGTTGGTATAGATTTTGGGACTACAAATTCACTCATTGCTATTTCGAATAATTATAAAGCAAGAATAATAAAAATGCAGGACGGCAAGGAGCTTGTTCCTTCTGTTATTACTGCGGATGATTCTGTTGTTATTGGTGAGCAGGGCAAGAAATTTGTGCGTTCTATTAAGCGTTTACTTGCAAAATCTTCTGAAGAGATTCAAGACAATCCTAATTTAAGTACATTATCTAATATTCTGAATCTGCAGGAAAATAATCCTAAGATAGATATGGGCGCTGGGCGCTTTGTTAGTTTGCTAGAAGCTGCATCGGAGATCTTTAAATACCTAAAATCTCAGGCCGAAATAGAGCTTAGCTTAGATGTGAAAAAGGCTGTAGTGTCCGTTCCTGCTTATTTTGACGATGCTGCTAGAGGGCAGGTGTTGTTTGCTGCTAAATTAGCTGGCATTGAAGTCATTAGGTTGATAGCAGAGCCAACTGCTGCGGCATATGCATATGGATTGAACAAAAATGCAGATGGTGCGTATTTGGTTTATGATTTTGGCGGCGGAACTTTTGATGTTTCGATATTAAATATGAGTGCTGGAGTTCTGCAAGTGATTGCTACAGGCGGCGATAATATGCTAGGGGGTGATGATATTGATATGTTGCTTGCTATGTATATTGCCAAAGAAATGTCGCTGTCTGTAAACCAAGAAATTATAAGTGCGGCTAAGGCTGCAAAAGAGACTCTCTCTGGGGCTGGCGAGGCTGCAATTAAGATTGGTGATTCTAAATTATCGATTACTCTTGAAAAATACACAGAGATAATCACACCAATTATTGATAAGACTATAAAAATAGCTAAAGATGTTTTGTACGATGCTACTGAAATAGAAGAGGATTTAGAGCTTGCTGGCATTATATTAGTTGGTGGTTCTACTAGGATTCCGTTAATTACGGAGCGCCTGCGAAAAGCATTTGCTATTGATATATATTCAGGCCTAGATCCAGACAAAGTAGTAGCACTAGGCGCTGCAATGCAGGCAGAGAATCTAACAGCCAAATCGAATTCATTATTGATTGATGTTGTTCCGCTATCTGTCGGGCTTGAGCTATATGGAGGGATCGCTGAGAAAATAATCCTGCGCAATACCCCCATTCCTTTTTCTATTACCAAGGAATTCACTACGCATATGGATAATCAGACGGGCATGCAGTTTCATATTGTTCAAGGCGAGCGTGAAATGATAAAAGATTGCCGTTCATTGTCGCACTTTGAGTTGGTTGGTATTCCCCCTATGAAGGCTGGGAAAGGGCGCGTGGAGGTTAGTTTCTCTATGGATGCTGATGGTGTTTTGGGGGTGAGCGCAAAAGAAGCGCTAACAGGAAAATCCCATGATATAATCATAAAGCCTAGTTACGGTTTAGGTGAGAAGGAAATCAACGCAGCTATTAATGATGCATTTAAAAATGCAAAGCAAGATCATAATGCACGCTTGCTTGCAGAAACACAGCAAAGCGCTAATAGTTTGATTTCTGGTCTGCAGCACGCTATAATAGAGACGCCTGATGTGATCTCGGAAAAAGAGCTTCTTGAGATAAATAATGCAATAAGCGCTTTACAAAAGGTAATAAATTTAGATAATCGTGAAGCTATATTATTAGCAGAAGATACGCTTAATAAGTTAGCAGGTGGCTTCATCCAGAAACATTTGGATACAGGAGTAGACTTGCACTTAAAGGGACGTCACGTAGATAAAGTATAAAAAAGATAAAAAATAATGGCCGCAGAAAAAATAAGAGTGATCTTCATTGAAGGTGAAGAGGAAAAAGAAGTAGAGGCATTAGTTGGGCTTTCAATATTAGAAGTTGCTCACTCTAACGACATAGATTTAGAAGGCGCTTGCGAGGGTTCTCTTGCTTGCGCGACTTGTCACGTTGTGCTGGAAGAAAAAATATACAACACATTGGATGAACCAGAAGAAGCTGAAGAAGATATGCTTGACTTGGCTTTTGGCCTTACCCATACTTCAAGATTAGGGTGTCAGATTCTCCTAACTAAAGAGTTAGAGGGAATGCGTATTAAACTGCCATCAGCTACTAGAAATATAAATATATAGCGCGAAGGAATTAGTGATTCGGAAAGTTGTTTTACTCAGTCTGGTGCTTGCGGTAGGCCTTTGGCTTGCATCTGCGCATATCATAAAAGGGCATTTAACAAACTCCTTAGAGGAGATGAGTTCTGATAATATCAAATTTTCTTATCAAGACACAAAAATCTCTGGCCTTCCTTTTAATTGGGTCGTGCATTTTATCTCGCCTAAAATAGATGTTACTGGTCAAAGCGAAACCTATGAAATCAAAATAAAAGAAGCTATTATCTCGTTTGATTTTATACCTCGTAATATGCACATTAATTTTGGCAAATCTATTGATTGTCAAAGAACCAGGGGTGAGCTAATACAGCATTATAATTTTAAAAGTGATAATGATATATTAGTAGATGTAGCATTAAATCAGCCAATCTATGAACTAGAATCTGCTTTGCATTGGAGGGAGGCTTTTGATTCTATTAGTACGCAGATAAATTCATTGAAAGCCACGGAAAATCAGATAGATACATTCGCTCTTGCCGATGTAACTATTGGCGCGAATAAAAATAGCGCCGAATTGCTAGATAAAATAACAATATTGGTGGCGGGTGAGTATTCATCATTTGCTAATTATATGAAAATAAAACATGCAAATTTACTGCTGGATTTTAGCTACATGATAAATGAATCCAACCAAGATATTGATTTTGAGCATAAAATTGAGATATTAAAAGCAAACTTCAAATTTGATGATTCTGAGATTGCTCTTGATGGTAACTTAAAGCTCCGTAGCAGCAGTCTTCCAAACGGGGAGATCAATATATCTATGGTGAATTACCTGAATGTTATAGAAGTGTTAGTGCCAGATAATTTTCCGATTCGTAAGAACTTTATACAAAAAGCAGTCACAAAGGTGAGTATCATGGATGCTAATAAAATAGTGGATGATAACGAAAAAGTGCAGTTCAAGATTCGTTTTTCAGACAGAGGGATTTCTTTAGGCCAGCTCAACTTGATGGATGTTGAGCCTAGAAAATAGATGGCAATATTGCAAGCAAGATGCGCAGATATTTTCTATTAGTATGTTTTTTCGAGCAGATAGAAAAAGCTTTGTGTTATTATTCTAATACACAATACATTACTCTAGATCATGTTAAAACTAAGAGCTTTACTATTAGTATTCACAATATTCTTCATCTCATCTGGGGCACTTGCTTCGGATTTGGAGATTTATAGCGCGAAATCCGCACAAGAGATCAATAATAGTCTTGTGGATTTACTTGCGAAAAGAAACACACAAAAGACACTCCTATTATTGCCAATAGATGCAATGATAGAGACATCTGATCCCGTTTTTCGTACCAGTGATGAGTCACTGCAGAGGCTAGCTGCGCGCGCGTTTAAAAAAGCCAAACATTCCCGCAAATCATATCTAGATGAATTGTTGCTAACAAAATATGACAATAGAATATCCGATTCTGATTGGGTAAGCCTGGTGCAGAATGTACAGAAAATTCAGTGCCCTATAATAATAACTACGCGTAATGTTTCTGGTAGTTTTAACAAGATATCGCATCTTGAAGTATGGAGCTGGTCTTATTTGCAGAAGCTTGGTATTGATTTGTCCAAAGGCTCTTTTAACGATAAGCAAGTCATCTTTAACAAGCATGATACGAAAGTAAGAGGAACATACCCTACATTCTATCGCGGTTTATTGTCGTGCAATTCTTCTGCTAGAGAAAATTCTCCGCATGTTATTCTGTCTAGCTTGTTAGTGAGGTATTTAAAATGGTTTCCTGATGTAGTGTATATTGTAGATAAAGACGAAGAATATATAAAATCTTTGGCAAAGCAACTTAGAGTCTTAAAGAAAGACGTACAAGTGGTGGGTTTTGTATATGCGCCAGAATCTACTGATGCGGACGATCTTGACCCCAAATTATTTGCAAAATCATGGGATAATGTAGTAAAAAAATTAAACAAAGTCTCCAGGGCAGAAATCAAAGATCAAGAGGATCCTTATGAGCAATAGTAAAATAATATTAGCTGCGCTGTTGTTTTGCTTCGGGTTTAGCGGAATAGCAAGTGCCAAGATGAAAACAACTTACTCTGTAAACTCATCAACTATGAAGAAGATTGCAGATTGGGCGGACAAAGACACAGTGATGTTTGTAAGCTTGGACAATGTTGTGATGATGCCAAAATCAGAGATGTTTTCATATAACTCAAACCCTTATCTTGGCTTTATTCAGAATATGGTTTCACTAGGTGAGCGCATGCCAAGATATAATAAAATAGTAAGCCAGTGGTATGCAAAGCGTCAGGTCAGGCTGGTTGAAGAAGGCTGGGAAGGTTTTATTAAAGCCATGCGGGCAAAGGGTGTGACTGTATATGGAATCTCC
The DNA here is from genome assembly GCA_964195465.1 of uncultured Rickettsiaceae bacterium. GTDB lineage: Bacteria > Pseudomonadota > Alphaproteobacteria > Rickettsiales > Rickettsiaceae > Megaera_A. Next base: position 3,176 of record CAXMOU010000015.1, on the reverse strand, counting down.
TATATGCCAATTCATTTATCGAATATCGAGCCTAAAATATATAAAGATATAACTGATCTTGGCGTTTTATTTACTAGTAAAATTAACGGCAAGGAAGAGATGCAAATAGAAAAGCACACAAATTGGTCTTCGTCTTTTTATAAGGGGATAATTTTCCTTGGCCCATTTGGCCCGTCGCATACATTGATGGAGTTTTTGAAGGTTACTAATATTTCTCCAAAAAAAATGCTGTTTATAAGCAATAGTGAGCCTGATTTAGAGAGGATGGACACATCTCTGAGAGTGTTTGATATGGAGTTCTACAATGTTGAGTATCGCGGGGTGTACGAAACTGGTAATAAACCAGATGAGAAAATCGTAAAGTTACAGCAAAAATATCTGATAAATCAAGGAATATGGCTTGAAGATGAGCAAGCAGCTGCTATGCTTAAGGCCATTGATCAAGGTAAGGCTGATAAGTAAAAAATATGCTAAGAGAATATTTGCGAAAGCTTTTTGCAAGAGAGTTTTACCCCACAAAATCTACAGACTGGTATAAGAATAAAGGCTATGTTGGTGCCAATATGGAGGAGCGATTTGCAGATTTTGTTTCATCACAAAAGCAAAGCGGTGCTATATTTTATCACGAATTCCAAGAGCTTCAATTATCTCGTCATATCATTGCATCTGGCGGTGAGAAGTTAGACTCTGTGTTAATTACCCCAGAACAATCAATTAGCTATGGTAAGCCAGGCGATGGCTTGTATTTTATTATGTTCCAAGGTCGCGGAGAATATTATGAAAGCCGCTTTCGTGATATGGCAAGGCAAGCGCAAGAAACGGGTGCTTCCGTAGTTGGCTTTAATCCCAAAGGGTTCTGCAGCTCTACTGGTGCAACAAAAACTCTTGCAGATATAGTAGATGACGGAGTGGCTGTGATAGATTTTTTGCTAAAGCGAGGCGTTAGTAATAATCAAATAATATTGCAGGGAAATTCCTTGGGCGGGGCCGTGATAGACATGGTGGACCAGCATTATAGAGCCAATAAAAACATGCGCTTTAGACAAATTAATAGCAACTCATTCAAGAATTTAGGCGCAGTTGTTGCAGACCATGCAAGCAGGCCGTATTTAGAGTTTTTCTATAGTTTTTTGCTTAAGATATCTGGGTGGGAAATTTCTACTGGCTCAGACTTTTATCAAACAGGCCCATATCGCTGCTGCCTGTATCGCCATGGGGATAAGACTATCAAGCTAAAAGCTGAATATCATTCGGGGGTAGATTATGAAAAAGATTACAAGCTTTCCCCAGAGCCTTACAGGGCGACCCACAAATGGTTGAATGAGCATAGCCAGCTGATATATACTGGCAAAAGCGACAAGAATCCTCACAATATGAGCTTGTCTGTGTTCAAGATAAAAGAAGAAGTAAACGGCAAAAAGCGCTCAGTATATTTTCTGATTAATCGATATTTAGAAGCTTCGAATGCAGCACTTGGGGTGTAATGCATAGAAGTTTTATATACCCCCAAGGATCTTGGAGGTATATAAAAAAAAGTGATTTATGCGAAGTCTCCTTCAATAGAAGCAAGAGCATCTAGATCACCATATAGTACAAGTCCATAATTTGGGTCTTCTGCTATATTTACATATTCGCCGATTATTTCATTCACAGCATCTGGTAGGTTTATCGCTGATAATGTGGGTATGAAATTAGTCAGGTAAGTAATTTCTGCCATTTCCTTTAAGGGGAGATTTGGAGAAGAAAGGTTCATTGACGTTTGTTCATTAAACATTATGGTAAGATTTGGGTTATGCGTCATTGCATCAAGTAAATGTTTGCCTGATTCATGCATTTCAGCACCTGCAGCGACTTGCGGGTAAATAGTGTGGTTGTTCAATGTTAGCTTTGTTAAAGAGGGGTTCTCTACGATTTCTTGAAATAAACCTTTGTTTATCGCTCCGTCAGCTAAGGTTAAGGATTTGATGTTATCCGCAGCTTTTATAAGCTTTATAAACAAGTTATTACATCCACTGTCTATATTTATTCCAGATAAATTTAAATGTTTGACTGAATGAGAAAGTTTGTCTAGATTTGTAGATAATATTTCTTCCATATCTTCTGGGCTAAGTGAGGATCCATCTTGAAAACAAAATGAATTTAGCATTGGGTTGTTTGCAATGTTAAGGCTTGTAAGGTTAGTGCATTGAGCAATTGCTGGCATAAGAGTAAATAAATGATCAGCTGTTAAATTTGCACCTGAAAGATCGATTTTTGTTATAATTTCTGATTTCTCAAGTATTTCGCGCGCTAGATTGCGAGCGCTTCCTGTGTTTAAATGTTTGCCAGCGCGTCTATAATTCCTGGAGCAAGCTCCTCTAATTGTGCTGCGTGTTTGATTCTTAGTGCTTCTAATCTTACTTTCATGATGTATTACCTAAGTTTATTGATTGAATTGTTTTTGGGGGAAGAATTATAACAAAAACAATAAAATCTGTCAAGCCAATTGTTGGTTAGAAAAGATTTATAGTGAATTACTATGACTGGGTGTGGCAACTCCTCGCTATAATATTGAGTACGCGAGCTTGTACTCCCGTCATTGCGAGCAAAACGCGGCAACCCATGGGGCAGCAGTGAGATGCTGGTGAGTCCTGGATAGCCGCGTCGCGTAGCTCCTCGCTAAGAGAGTTCTTGAGTGTTTGCAGATGTTTTTTATGGTATTAGAAATAGTGCTTCTATCAAGGTAGAGGAAAGCACGAGCCTGCGTTAAATGCCCTAGTATAATCTGTGTATGAGTTCTATTAGTGTGCGTGCGCGAAGCACAGATGCGTTTATAAATGGCTGGGACGGGAGGGTTCGAACCTCCGACCTACGATATCAAAAACCGTTGCTCTACCGCTGAGCTACGTCCCAATATAAACATTACAAGGATGTTTATAGCAATATTCACCCAATTCGTCAATCATAATATTGTTATTGATTGGTGTTATTTTTGTGGTATTAAAATTCGATTTTTTTTGCAGTTAGGTCATAGCTTGAATCCAATCTCGTTAATTTAATTAAAGAGCTTGGTTGACTTGAAGTTCGTGTAGATATATACGGTGCATTAAAGCTTCAAATGCGACAGATCTAATGTTCTATCTTATTATAGTATTGTGTAGTATATTCAATCGGAGTTAGAAAACCAAGTATTTTTC
>CAXMOU010000014.1:0-31927 GCA_964195465.1 uncultured Rickettsiaceae bacterium | reverse complement strand
CTTGTACCAAGATCCAGTAATGTTTCTATTCTGATTCGCTCTTCTGAGCTTAAATGATGTGACATATTCTTCTCTATATAAATTACTTATTTTAATAATATAGATCCTTATGTGTCGCATTTGAAGCTTTAATGCACCCTTCATATTGCTTCTTCTTGCCATCATCATCTAACTCCTCCTCATTTATTTCTAATTCTCCAATGCGTGGAATTATAGTTTCGCCAGGTTTAATTTTCATCGATGCATTATCTGGAATTGCTTTGTCTTCTGGCTTTGAATATAGTGGGCATTTGTATGATTCAAGCATAGCTGCTTCTCGATCCATTCTTTTTTGGACGGCCACTCTTTCTTCAACCTTTTTCTTATTTCCTTTCTTATCTTTTTTTGCATTTGATTGGTATTTTACGTCAGAAAATGCTTTCTCTAAATATTTCTTGTCGTTTGTTTTGATATATTGCTTTATATTCTCTGTAAATTTAGGACCTATTAGGCCAGGTAAATTATAGTACATTGATGTGATGGTAATTTTCTCATTTGGTTTGAGCAAATCCCAATCTGTACCAAATTTTTTCTTCAATTTTTTCTCTCTAATTTTGATTGAATAATCAAACAATTTATAAGCTTGAACCTTAGTGATGGTAGTTTTCACCTCTTTATCATTACTAAATAATACATCTTTACCGAGCGCAGCTTCCCATTCAGCTTTGGCCCCTGAACTATTCATATTAAAACCAATACCAATAGTTTTTAAATCTTTGGTGTCTAGATATGATTTTAGATTAATTATAGGCTTTGTTGGTATTTGAAATGATTTATTTTTCTTTTTCGTAAAAGAAAATTGATCAGTATTTCCGTTTTCAAAGTTCCAATTCACCTCGCCAAACATAATATGTGTTCTCAATGTAGAATTGTAAATATCTTGATGCTCTGAAATAGATAAATCTAAGTTATGTACTCTGTCGCGCGCTACTTCTGTCCATGCATCTTGCCATTGATCTGTTAGATCTTTCTGTTCTTCAACAAATGTAGTCCATTCTTCTCTAGACAAATCTTTTTCTTGGTTCAAATCTTTAATTTTAAAATACATCATAATAGTTACTTAAATAAATTGACTACTTAAATAACTAAATTATAACTTTTTATTGCCTGCACTAAGCAGCTAATTGAAAAATTATTTATTTTCTATTATTTCGTATTGGCAAAAAGAAAATTATAAGATATTTTTATGTGGATATTGGTAAGTTATAAGCTATTAACAAATCTTGTTTAGATGAATTTGTTACTTATGTTTTGAGTATACATTCAATAGTGTGCGATCTAGGAAAGTTCTGGCGGAGAGAGAGGGATTCGAACCCTCGATAGAGATATGATCCCTATACTCCCTTAGCAGGGGAGCGCCTTCAGCCGCTCGGCCACCTCTCCGGAACATGATAGATATATCATTGATAGGATAAAATTTCCAGAGTTATTTTTTCTAAAATAAAAATATCTGTATGATTCATATAGTTTACGTGCTTTAAAAATACTGATATAGTACATCTTACACAAATTTTGTTATACAGAGCCGATTATATGAAAAAAATATTTCTACTTATATTACCAATTATTATGCTAGCTGGCTGTTATTCAGCGGAAACTACTAGTAGCTATAATCGTGGCTTTACCTGGGCTAAGTCTGAATCGAAACCAATATATTTAAGCTTTAAAGACACCAAAAGCACTCCTTTCTATTTCCTGCTTAGTCGTGACACTAAAGAGCAAGGCTATAGGCTTGCTGTGCGCTGGCATAGTAGGAAAAAGGGAGATATGCTGTTTAATAGTTACGATACTACTTTAAAATTCTTGGTTGATCGCTCTAAAATTCTTACCTTTAGACCAGTCAAAAGACCACGAGTTGTTGCTTATAATCTAAATTCCAGAGGCCATGAAGAGGAGGGCGTATTCCACCTTACAAGCGAAGAGTTTATGGAAATTGCCTACGCAAAATCAGTAACGGCAGAAATAACTGGCAGATATAATACGGTTGTTGGAGAATTCTCGCGCCGCAATACTATCAAAGCATTTAGAGAATTCGCTGAGCATAGCCATTAAAAGATTGCGACGATCTATAAATTGTTTTTAGCCAACAACAACTTTGTTGCGTCCAGTATCTTTTGCTTCGTATAGGGCCTTGTCTACTCTGCTGATTAGGTCTGCTACGGATTCTTCTGGAGAAAATTCGGCGATTCCGATAGAGGTGGTTTTCTTGAGTGGTTCGTCTTGGTCTGGGATTATGAAATCTACTGCTTCTATGGCTGCTCTGGTTTTTTCAGCGATTTGTGTTCCATCTTTGATGTCTGCATTTAGTAGCACAACGAATTCTTCTCCGCCATATCTGGAAATTAAATCTGTAATTCGGAAGGAGTTTTTGAGTGTTTTGGCTAATGATTTAAGAACTGCGTCTCCTGCTGGGTGGCCGTAAGTGTCATTTACTTGTTTAAAATGGTCCATATCTAGCATCATCATGCACATTTTATGGCCAGACTCTCTGGCTTTCTCCGTCATTTGCTTTATGTGGATGTCAAAATAGCGCCTGTTGAATAGGCCAGTTAGGCCGTCCTTGGTGGATAGATCTACGCTTTCTTCTAGTTCGGTTCTTAAATTATCTTGATATTGTTTGCGGCGCAACTGCGTTTTAACGCGCGCTTGTAGTTCACTTTTATCTACTGGATACATGAAATAATCATTTATTCCATGCTCCATGCCTTTAATCACCATTGGTAGGTTTTCTTCTTCTGCAAGTAGCATGAGTACTGTGTTTTTGAAGAATGGTTTGGCACGTAGCATAACACCGATTCTCAAAGGATCCTCAACATCAATCTGGCAGCTGATTATAACTAAATCAGGAGCAAATTCTTCTATGCTGTCAATGTCGTCTGGTGATGATAAGAGTTTGAATTGTTCTGTTAAGGGGGCGAGGTGTGCTTTGATATTTTTAGCCTGAATTACATCGTCATCTAGTAATAATATTTTGCAATTGGCGAAATCATTTTGTACTTTAATTATTTTTCCACCGAGTTCTGCTGTGGTGTCGTTCCTAAGCTTGAGTTCATCTATGACAGTTTTCATGCGCGTTAGTGATTTGACTCTGGCAAATAAAGCTACGTCATCTATTGGCTTTGTTAGAAACTCATCTGCGCCAGCCTCCAAGCCTTTTATCCTGTCTTCAATATCAGAAAGGGCGGTTACCATCACTACTGGTATATGGGTTGTTTCTGGGTTAGTTTTTATTTTCTTACAAGCCTCAAACCCATCCATTTCTGGCATCATTACATCCAGTAGGACTATATCTACCGTATTATTTGCTAGAACTTCAAGAGCGCTTATTCCATTATTGGCAGTTAAAACAGTGTAGTATTCGCTGAGAAGCTTTGCCTCAAGCAATTTTACGTTTGCGTCTAGATCGTCTACTACTAATACTGTTGCGGTCATATTGTTTGCGCTGGGGCTAAGTTGATAAATTGACCTACGGCGTCAAAGAAATGCTGGATAGAAACTGGTTTTGGTAAATACATGTCGCACCCAGATTCAATAATTTTTGCTGCGTCACTTTTCATGGCAAATGCTGTAATGGCAATGATTGGTATATGCTTTGTCTCTGGATTTTGTTTTAAGTCAATTATTAAATCAATCCCAGAGATTCCATTAAGCTGAATATCCATGAGAATTAAATTTGGTTTTTCTTTTAAGACTATTTCGCTTACTCCTACACCATCTCTAGAAGTGATTACTTCACATTTTCTTGTTGTGAGTAAATCTCTAAATAATTTAAGATTTAATGCGTTATCTTCAACAATAAGGACTTTATCCATGAAATTTTATTTTTCTCGCGATTTTTTAACTTAAGCCTATTTCTTTAGATTATCGTATAATGCGCTTAGAATCAAGGGGTTGTAATATTTGAATTTTACTGATTATCGTGAGATTGCTTGCGTTTAGGCGATTATATACACTTCAACCATGAATATATATTTTATAAAATATAATCAACTTAATTGCCTATAGGTGTTTTTTGCCACAATCCTTGTTCGTTCTTTACAAATAGATTAATTTCGAACTCTTTTATAGGTGATTTCTTGAGTAAATTATTAACTTCTAGAGCGCGTATTTTTTGAGTATCATCAAATAACAATGAGATTTTTTGGAAATCTCCTATATTGAAATTGCTATCTTTTGCTGTGCTTTCAAGAAGGATAGCTTTATCTGGATTGATAAAAATGATGGATTCTGCCTGATTATGGTTTTCTAATTTATCTGTTATGTATATAGGTTGCTTCTCTGGTGATGGGTCCGCATCTGTGGCATGTGGGATGAAATGCTTTTTGGAGTAGGTCCAAAGCACGCGATCTAGGCTTTTTGTGTAGTCAGGATTTTGAGTAATTACACTAGTGCGCAAATTGCTGTAATAACATTTTTCTGCGAGCTTACAGAATGTTTTATGCAAATCATCTTGTGTTGTGGTGTAGCAATTGATTTTTATCATAGTTTAAACTAGCCTGTATTCTTGCATATATAGGATTGAGACACTATACTCATCTATAATCTATTATTTCAAATTAAATAAACATACCATGTTAAGATGTACATATATAGTTCTTATTGAGGATAATGAAAGCAACATACCAAATTTGGTGAAGTCGCTTAAGAAGGTTGCTGGTAATTTTCGTAAGGAATTTATTTTTGTAGATGATGGAAGCGTTGATGAGTCACTGCGCGTGCTTAAAAAAGCCGTGACGGACCTACCAAGAACCACAATAATTACTCAAGAAAAACAGGGTTCTTCTATTAGTATAAATAAGGCTTTGAGCTTAGCTACTGGCGACTATATTCAATTTGTTGAAGGGAACGAGATATTACATCACGCCTCTACAAATATTCTGATTGAGTCATGCACGAAATTTGGTGCTGAGGTGGCTGTAGGTAATGTTTCAAAGAACGAATCTATGGATAAAGACATCAAAATTGATGCTAAATTAATAGAACATCCATTAAAGATAGTATTAGATAATAGCATTCCGCGCTTGCGCCAAATTGGCAATGCTGGCTCTTTGATTCATAGAGATTTGCTAGAAAAAATAGGCAAGGCCGATAGTAGCATCTACACGCATAATATGTCTCTTTCACTTAGATGCGCTAAATACGGTAAATTTGTTTATATTGATAAAAACATATCTACAATTATAGACGATGCTGAGCGTGAGACGGACGATAAATTTGCTTCCTATAATAATCTTCGTTCTATATATAATTTCGTAAAAACTAATCCAGATTTATTTAAAAATTCAATCCCCGAATTGCTAAAAATCCTCAGCCAAGAATCAACTAAAACTGGCGATAGACTCAGTTATTCATTCAATGCATTTACTAGCAAATACCTAAAATCTCACTCTATTGATAAAGTTCTTGCAGCCTATAAAAAAGAATTTTATAGATTATTTTAGAAATTCCCCCTTTTCCCTCTTGAAGTAATTTCTGTAAGGCATATATTAAGCTGTATGAGTTAGTCATGTTGCTAACTGATTTAATTAAAATATATACTTAGAGGTGTACAATGAATTTCAAACCATTACATGACCGTATAGCGGTTAAGCCAATGGCTACTGAGGAAAAAACTACAGGTGGTATCATCATCCCAGATACAGCGCAAGAAAAACCAATGCAAGGCGAAGTTGTTGCAGTTGGCAAAGGTGTGCGTGATCAAAATGGAAAGATCGTACCTTTAGAAATAAAAATAGGCGACGTAGTAATGTATGACAGCCAATGGGGTACGAAAGAAGTCAAAATAAATGGGCGTGACCTTATCATCATGAAAGAAAGTGATGTAATTGGTATAGTAGCTTAAAGTAACATTTTTAATAGAGAGTTAATAAATTATGGCAAAAGAGATAAAATACGGCACAAAAGCGCGTGAGGAAATGATCAAGGGTATCGATATTCTTGCTAATACAGTGAAAGTAACATTGGGTCCTAAAGGGCGTAATGTAGCAATCGAGCAATCATATGGTTCGCCAAGACTAACTAAAGATGGCGTTACTGTTGCTAAAGCGATTGAGCTTTCAAATCCTGAGCAAAATCTAGGCGCTCAATTGGTGAAGTCTGTAGCTAGTAAAACTGCAGATGTAGCTGGCGATGGCACAACTACTGCAACAATTCTTACTCAGTCGATTGTTAAAGAAGGAAACAAAGCGGTATCTGCTGGCTTTAACCCGATGGACCTAAAAAGAGGAATCGATGCAGCTGTGGCTCATGTAATGCTTGCTATCAAAAAATCAAGCAAGAACATTAGTACGCAAGCTGAGATCGCTCAAGTAGGAACTATCTCTGCAAATGGCGATAAAGAAATAGGCGAGCAAATAGCTCTTGCTATGGAAAAAGTCGGCAAAGAAGGTGTTATCACTGTTGAAGAAGCAAAGAATTTCGGCTTCGAGGTTGATGTAGTTGAAGGAATGATGTTCGATAGAGGGTATTTGTCACCTTACTTTGTAACTAATTCTGAAAAAATGACTGTAGAACTAGATAATCCTTATATCCTAATTTTTGAAAAGAAATTATCAAGCTTGCAACCAATGTTGCCAGTTCTTGAAAAAGTTGTTCAGTCTGCAAGACCATTACTTATTATTGCTGAAGATGTTGAAGGCGAAGCTCTTGCAACGTTAGTAGTGAATAAAATAAGAGGCGGTCTGAAAGTTGCTGCTGTAAAAGCTCCTGGTTTTGGTGATAGAAAAAAAGCAATGCTTGAAGATCTTGCAATTCTAACTGGTAGCCAATTAGTTAGTGATGATCTTGGTATGAAGCTAGATAATGTTAGCCTTGAAATGCTTGGTAGTGCTAAGAAAGTTAAAATCACTAAAGAAGATACAGTGATAGTTGATGGTGCTGGTGGCAAAGTAGATATGGAAGCAAGATGCGGCCAAATTCGTCAGCAAATTGCTGAAGTTACTTCAGATTACGATAAAGAAAAGCTACAAGAAAGACTAGCTAAGCTTGTTGGTGGTGTTGCTGTACTTAAAGTTGGCGGCGCAACAGAAGTTGAAGTAAAAGAAAGAAAAGACCGCGTTGACGATGCTTTGCATGCTACAAGAGCTGCTGTTGAAGAAGGCGTAGTTGCTGGTGGTGGTACTACTTTATTCTATGCTGCAAAAACATTAAAAGACCTAAAAGGTGCTAATGACGATCAGCAAGCTGGTATTAATATAGTTATGAGAGCTCTTCAAGCTCCGCTTCGTCAGATTGCAGAAAATGCAGGTGTTGATGGCGCTGCTGTTGTTGCTAAGCTTGACGATATGAACTCAGATGTAACTGGTTTTAACGCGCAAGATATGGAATATGTGGATATGTTCAAGGCAGGAATTATTGATCCAACAAAAGTAGTGCGTACAGCGCTTCAAGATGCTGCTTCTGTTGCTTCGTTGATAATTACTACTGAGGCTATTATCACATCAGATAAATCTGAAAAAAGCGCTCCTGCTGCTGGTGGAATGCCAGGTGGTATGGGCGGAATGGGTGGAATGCCAGGAATGGGCTTCTAGGTAGCTGCTGTTTGTTATAGGAGCGCTCATCTAGGTGTCGCTCCCGTGACTTCGGATTCGGTTCTAGTCTGCTGCTTAGGAGCCGTTTCAGTCTCCTACTTAGGAACCGTTTCAGTCTCCTACTTAGGCTTCAGTTCCAGTCTCTTCTTGAGATTCCCGCCCCCTTTTATGTCATTCCCGCGAAGGCGGGAATCTCAGGAGTGTATACCGCGAGATTCCCGCCTCCGCGGGAATGACATAGAGTAGGCGGGAAGACATAGAGGAGACACGGAGGCGCAGGCACGGAGACTAGAGTACAATGACAAGCTAAAAACTAATATTCTATAAAATATCCATATGTCTTACATACAAAAAATCACAATCTTATTCAGCCTCATAATCACTTGCATGATCGGAAGCGTAAGCTCCACGTATGCTACAAAATCTAGGCAATCGCCTTTGCGGAGTTTTGGTGATTATGCTCAAATAATTAACCCTGTTTTAGTTGCTGGCCTTGCATCGCAGGAAAAGGGGCTTGGGCATTTTGGATTTATTTACGGGCAAACATTCGCTTCTATGCATGGTATTAAGCTGATAGCAAACAGCGCCAAATGGAGCGCTAGCAAGCGTCCACACATTAAAGACAAAAAAGACCGTTATGACGGCATGCCATCTGGCCACACAGCATCTGCGTGGATGGCCGCATCTTATTTGCGTATTCATTCTGAAGATTATCAATATTGGTCAATCCCACTTTACCTAACAGCCGCAATAACTGGCTATAGCCGCATACATGCAAAAGAACATACCACTGGGCAAGTTATAGCAGGGGCGGCGCTAGCAGAGCTTGTAACCTACATAAATAGCAAGCTAGACTGGAGCAATAACTACCAGTCTACCAATTTCTACTTCGGCGGTGATGAATTGTCTGCAAATTTTGTGGTTAAGTTTTAGAGACGAAGAATATACGATTAAAAATCACGCTTATGCTTATCACCTGAATTCATCATATCTTTGCCGCGCATTTTGTTGGTTATTTTTTGATCGTATTTTTTAGAGGCTCGTTCATATTCGTTTTCTCCTGTATAGGAAAAACAGCCAGACAAAGGTAATAGGAGTAATAAACAAATCAAATATTTCATATCAAATTCCATTTAAAATTAGATAGAATCTAGCGTGCGTATTTTTGCTTTATAGTGGATTTCGTTTTGAGACATAACTACGGTTGCTGGGCGGAATCTTTCTACTACGGACCTCACATATGGCCTGGTATAGGCGCTAGTTAGTAGTACTGGGACATGGCCCTTTACTGCTTGGTCGTCGAATGCTTTTTTAACGCTGGTTACAAATTCCTGCAACTTAGATGGAGGCATGGATAATTGTTTCTCGCCAGTGCCATCGTCCACTAAGCTTTCTACAAACAATCTTTCCCAATCAGGTGAAAGGGCAACTATAGGGATGAAGCCTTCGCGGTTTGTATTATGGTGGCATATCTGTCTAGAGAGCTGAACGCGTACGGCTTCAGTCATTGCTAGAAGGTTTTTGTTTGCCCTTGAAGCATCTGCCACGGACTCTAATATACTTGGCAAATCCCTGATAGAAATCATTTCAGATAGCAAATTCTGCAGCACTTTCTGCAGCGAGGCTACAGAAACAACATCTGGTATTACATCTTTGATTAGTTGTTTATGCTCGTCTGCCATTTGGTTTAGCAGCTTTTGGGTTTCGCTATATGAAAGCAAATCTGTGATGTTTTCTTTAATTTGCTCAGTCAGGTGAGTAGTTATAACTGTTGATGGGTCAACTACTGTGCAATTATTGAACAAAGCTTCTTCCTTGTAGGTTTCATCAACCCATTTTGCAGGTAGGCCGAATGCTGGCTCTTTGGTGCTTTCACCTGGAATATCTATGTCTGAACCTTGAGGGTCCATAATCATCAATTTACCAGGACGAACCACGCCGCGGCCAGCTTCTAGCTCTTTGATTTTTATTATGTAAGTATCTGTATCTAGTTGGATGTTATCCTGAATACGTACAGCTGGCATAACAAAGCCGTATTCTTGTACAATTTGTTTTCGCAGGCCTTTAATTTGCTCTGTCAGATTATGGCCGTTATTATTAGTTACCAAAGACATTAGGCCATAGCCTATTTCTAGGCGGATAAGGTCAAGATGTAGAACATCTGATATTGTATCTGAATCTTGGGCTCCGGCTCCTTCTCCTGCCGATGCGCTTCCAGGCGTACCATCCGCTTGCGTAGCATCACCGTCTTTGGCATAAGTGGGGCGGGTTGGGTCTGCTTTGTTTTTCATATGAATTGAATAAGCAATAGCACCTACGGAAAAGGAGATTAACGCAAATGGAAGAAACGGCAATCCTGGCAGAAAAGCCATCATACCAGTAACTATCGAAGTCATCATTAAAGCTTTCGGATATTGGCTAAGCTGCCCAAAAATCAATTTGTCTGTTGAGCCAGTAGTACCAGCTTTGGTAACCAAAAGACCAGCGGACATTGAAATAATTAGAGAAGGAATTTGTGAAACCAAACCATCACCAATTGTTAGCATAGTGTAGGTTTGAACCGCAACGCCGAATGTTAAATCCTTTTGCAGAATACCCACAATCATCCCGCCGATAAGGTTGATAAATGTGATTATTAAGCCAGCAATTGCATCACCGCGTACGAACTTATTAGCACCATCCATGGCACCGAAGAATGTGCTTTCAGACTCTAAAGTCTTGCGACGTAGCTTTGCTTCTTTTTCGTCCACCAAACCAGCAGCAAGGTCAGCATCAATTGCCATCTGCTTACCAGGCATAGCATCTAAGCTGAATCTAGCTGCTACTTCGGCAATACGGCCAGAACCTTTGGTGATTACGATGAAGTTAATTAGCGTAAGAATCAAGAATACAATAAGCCCAATCACTACATTGCCCTGCATTACAAAGCCACCAAATGCTTCAATCACATCACCAGCAGCAGAGGATCCATTATGGCCTTTGGCAAGAATTAGGCGGGTAGAGGCGATGTTTAAAGACAGGCGTAATAATGTTGTGACTAGCAAAATAGTAGGGAATATACTTAAGTCTAAGGGCTTTTGAATGAACAAGGTAGTCATTAAGATGATAAAAGCTGAGCCTATAGAAAAAGCAAGCAAGAAATCAAGCAAGCTTGTAGGTATCGGGAATAAAAGCACCATTAAAATGCCTACAACCGAGCAAGCAAGTGCTACATCTCCGTAATGCGTTACTTTCTTTAATATGTCAAACATTCAAATCCGTTCAATATTAATCACTTTAAATGCGCTCATTTTAAAGAAAAATTTACAATTTTGCAATCGATCTTTTGTTTTGTATGATTTTTTATTTTTTACAAGCACTATCGAAGAGCATCTGGCTCTTTATATAGTTTAAATACTTCAAAAGAATTAGAGCCAACTTCAACGAATCTATATTGCCACAATTCAGCATTAGCTCGTATTTGTTTTACGCTATCTAATGGGCCTTTTGAGGCAACAACGATTCTACTATTATTGTAGTTTAAATTATAATAAGGACCAAAAGTATCTTTATATAATTTGGACTCTAGATCGTATGTTTTGGAGTCTATGAATGTATTGCTAGCAAGAATAGCATTCTTTGTCATTATTCGTTTGATATTTTGCATGAATTCATCAGTCAGCAGGGCCGGTGGAATATATTTAGAATCGAAGGCATCTAGCAATACTATATCATAACTATCATCAGGGGCATTTTTAACAAATTCCGCGCCGTCTTCAATTATGATATGAGTTTTTTTGTTTTCGTGAAAAGAAAAATACTTATTCACAATGGGAACTAATGCAGAATTGATTTCTACTATGTCTAGGTCCGCACGTGGGGCAAGTATATTTAGTGCTTTTGGAACGCTCGCTCCGCCCAAACCTAGCAATAGAATTTTCTTAGGGTAGTTTTTAAAGAATAATGTGCTTAAGAAAATATGAGAGTAGCCAAATATTAAGTGGTTCGGCTTTTCCAGATACATGCAGCTTTGCGCTACTCTTGTGGGTGGTTTTTTGAAAGTTAGGCACCTAATGCCGTCATTATCATGTATCCACATGCTGCCATAATCACTATCAGCTGTATGGATTATTTTGATCCCATTCTTGAAATCATTTTGCTTATCGTTCCATAGCAAAATGGAAGTGGCGATTAATAATGCAGCGACGATAGCAAGAAAACTTTTTACTCTCATAATGATACTTAAGTTTTTTATTTGAATCTTTAGTAGCTATAGTCGTTTAAAGTTTTAAGTGGAGCAAATATATTTATTTGCTCCACTTAAAACTTTGAGGTTTGTCTTAGCTAAGGTCGTGTATTTTATTTAACTTTAATTAAAATACTTACGCTCTTTTACATCTCTGTTGTTATCGGATGAATCGTTCTTTTTCTTCCAATTTTTTCCGCTTTCGCGCTTGTCACCGCTAGGTTTTTCGCTCTTTTCTTTCGGAGCGTCATCTCTTGCTGGCTTTTTGTCTCTATCTGGTCTTGGTGCTTTTTCTGGCACTCCTTCAACATCAGCATTTTTGATGGTAAGCTTTGCTTTGCCACGCTCAAAACCGACAAGCTTCACTTTTACTTTTTGCCCTTCGCTAAGAGCATCTGAAACTGCTGCGATTCTTTCTTGAGCGATTTCGCTGATATGAACAAAACCATCACGACTACCAGAGTAATTGACAAAAGCTCCAGCATCAAGAACTTTTACAACGGTTCCTTCAAATACGTCACCTAGTTCAGGATCAATAGCTATTTCTTTAACTCTTGCAACAGCTGCGTCTAGCTTGTCTTTACCAACTGCAGAGACGGAAACTTTACCTTCGTCTGTGATGTCAATCTTTGCGCCTGTAGTATCGCAAATATCTCTGATTACTTTGCCTCCAGGGCCAATAATCTCACGGATTTTGTCTTTCTTAACCATGAAAGAAACGATCACTGGTGCGTTATTACTAATTTCTGAATTAGACTCAATAGCCAAAGCCATTTTGCCTAAGATGTGAATACGACCTTCTTTTGCTTGCTCAAGAGCTTTGCCCATGATGTCGAAAGTAATACCAGCAACTTTGATATCCATTTGCAGTGCTGTTATGCCTTCGCTGCTACCAGCAACTTTAAAGTCCATATCACCTAAATGATCTTCGTCTGCTATGATATCAGACAATACCATGAACTCGTCTTTTTCTTTGATTAGGCCCATTGCGATTCCAGAGATTGGAGCTTTCATTGGTACGCCAGCATCCATCAAAGACATTGAACCACCACATACAGTAGCCATTGAAGATGAGCCATTTGACTCAGATATTTCTGAAACAACGCGGATAGTGTATGGGAATAGGTCTTTTGACGGTAGAGCTCTTTTTAGTGCTCTCCATGCTAATTTACCATGTCCAATTTCGCGTCTGCTTGGTGCGCGCAGTGGCGTAACTTCACCAACAGAATATGGAGGGAATAAATAGCTAAGCAAGAAGCTTTCTTTATATTCGCCTTCAATACAATCGATTATTTGCTCGTCTTGGCCAGTACCAAGTGTAGTGCTCACGATTCCTTGTGTTTCGCCTCTAGTAAATAGGGCTGAACCATGAACGCTTGGGAATAGAGACACTTCGCATTCGATCTGTCTGATTTCATTTGGCTTTCTGCCATCGATTCTTGTTTGTTTTGCTAATGTGTCAGCACGCAGTACTTCTGCTTTTACATCGGATAAAGCAAAATCGATTTGTAGCTCTGTGTATTTTTCATCCGCTGTAAAGCGTTCGTTCATAGCTGTTTTAATTGTGTCCATTGCACCGTAGCGATCCTGCTTGCCCTTCATGGCAAATGCAGCTGTAATATCTTTTTTTACAAGATCGCGCATTTCGTCTTTAAGCTCTACTGGGAATATTTCTGTAGTTTCCCAAGCTGGCTTGCCAGCATCTGCTTTTAATTCTTCAATCATCTTAAGCACTGGCTGCAGGCCTTCATGGCCAAACTTAACTGCATCTAGCATTTGTGTTTCTGTTAGGAAATCAGCTTCAGACTCAACCATCATTACTGAATCTTTAGTACCAGCAACAATAAGGTCTAGAGAGCTTTCCTTCATTTGCTCAACTGATGGGTTAAGCATAAGCTCACCGTCAATCATACCAACGCGGCTAGCAGCTACTATATCTAGGTACGGAACGCCAGAAATAGCCAAAGCAGCAGAAGCGCCATTTAGAGCTAGAATGTCAGTAGGATTTAATTGGTCAAATGAATGTACAGTACATAGAACTTGAGTTTCATTGAAAAATCCAGAGTGGAATAATGGTCTGATTGGGCGATCAATTAATCTTGAAACCAAGATTTCTTTCTCACTTCTGCCACTTTCTCTTTTTAAAAACCCGCCTGGAATTTTACCAGCAGCATATGTTTTTTCTTGATAATGAACAGTTAAAGGGAAGAAATTCATTCCTTCTCTAGCTTTGCGCGCGCTTGTTGCAGTACATAGTACTACAGAGTCGCCCATTTTTACCATTACAGCGCCATCGGCCTGCCTTGCTATTTTACCGGTTGACATCTCAAGTGATGTACCGTTCCAGTCTGTGTTTTTTATTACTTCATTAAACATCTATTTATTTACCTATAATTTATTGATATCTTATTGATCGGACAACATACTATCATGAAAAAAGAAAAAAGAAATGCTAAAAATAACTACATGCCAATATTAGTACTTAAATCATCGTTCTTTTCTAGTGAAAATTGCTGTTGTTATATACACGACTACTGCGAAGAATGCGATGTATATTATGGGGAATAGAGTCCAGTTGAAATTTTTCATACAGTAAATACATATGAAATTTGCTGTTCCAGACATTAATAATGACCCAGTAGTGTGCCCTAAGCTAACGCCTCTGTATCTTTCGTTAGCTCTAAATGCTTTGATAATAACCCCGTGAGCCAAAGCATTAAACGGCGCAATTGATGCAGCTAGTAATATGCACGATAGTAAAGCTAGATTCACTAAGTTTTGCTGAATGGATATAAAGAACATTCCGCAAGAAATCAAAGTCATTATTGTGCTATACCGTATTATAACCATGCTCCCGAACCTATCTGCTAAGAATCCAGAAAATGGCATGACCAAACCGAACACCAACACCATTAATACAGAAAAAGTGGTGATGATTGAGCTGGTATATGGCATGATGATTGGCAAATATTGCTTCATGAAAATAATAGATACTTGATAAGTAGCACCAAACCCACCAGCTAAGAAAACAACTAATAATAATTTTGTGAATCGTTTTTTGATAAAATCAATCACGCCAGTGAATTCGATATTTTGTTCTTTTGACTCAAGGAAGTCTGGTGTTTCTTCTAAAAATCTTCGGAAATACATGGCAACCATAGCCAGAGGAACCGAAAGCAAAAACGGAATGCGCCATCCCCATTCTGGAAAAATGGATGAATTAAAGAAGTTGGTTGATGCAATTCCTATCAGCAAACCAACTACTCCTGTTGACCTGGTAAGCGCAGAGGCTGTGTAATGATTTTGCTTGCCTAAATGCTCTATAACATATATTGCCGCGCCATCATATTCGCCAGCGGTGAAGAATCCCTGGAAGAATCTACATAGGATTAGAATCTGCGCGCTCATTATCCCAATATCGTTATATCCTGGCAACAGACCAATCATAAGAGTTGGAATTACTATTCCGAACATAGTAATCCGCAGCGATACTTTGCGACCGTATAAATCACCAATATGGCTGAAAATTATAGAGCCCAGTGGCTTTGCGAAGTAAGATAATGCGTAAATAGCAAATACATACATCAAGCTTGATAATTTATCAGATTCTGGGAAGAATTTTTCTGCCAAAATGCCAGCAGAAAAGCCGTATAGGCTGTAATCGTAATACTCAACTATGGTTCCCAGGAATGCTCCTGCTATTTTGCGTTTGCTTGTTTTGCTTTTCATGCGTTTCTCTTTTTGCGCTCTTTAGTGATGATAGTTTGAATCTCATTCACTGCTTTGTTAAAATCGTCATTTACTATTACGTGGTGGTAGTTTTTCGCGTGCTCCATTTCCTCTTGCGCTAATTTCATGCGCAGATTAAGTGTTTCTGCGTCGTCTTGTCCTCTAGCCTCTAGGCGCTTGCGCAAAGTGGCAATATTTGGCGGGACTATGAAAATGCTAAGAACTTTCTCTGGCATTTTGTCCATTATTTGATATGCGCCTTGCGAGTCAATATCAAACAGCAAATCTTGCCCAGTAGCTAGTGTTTTTTCTACGTAGTTTTTTGGGGTACCATATAAATTATTGTAAATCTCTGCATGTTCTAGAAGCTGCTCGTCTGCAATCATGGTTTCAAGATCGGCGCGCTCCATAAAGAAATAGTCAGTAGCTTCTTGCTCTCCTGGCCTTGCTTTTCTTGTGGTTGCGGAGATAGATAGCGATAAATTTGCATCCTCTTCGAGTAATTTTTTGGCAATAGAAGTTTTGCCTCCGCCAGATGGGGCAGATAAAATAATCATCATTGCTTTATTTTGAATAGGTTTTATCATGTGTGCTTATATATGTTATGTACTACGCGAGAAATTATAATGACTAATGGAAAAAAAACAATAATTATTACTGGCGCCTCAAGCGGGCTGGGGAGAGCATTGGCAATAAACTATGCTAATGCTAATAATAAATTATTTTTATTTGCTAGGTCCGAAGAGCGTTTGCAGGAAACAGCAGAGCTATGTAAGCAAAATGGGGCAGATGTAAATACTGTAATTGCAGATGTTACGGACGCTAAAGCTATGAGTGAGCATTTGGATAATATCGCAAATAAGCACGGGGTAGATGTGGTTATTGCCTGCGCAGGAGTTTCCGCTGGAACTTTAGACGGCCCAGAGCGAACCATGCAAGTGAATAAAATCTTCGCAACCAATATAAATGGCGTGGTAAACACCATAATGCCGATAGTGCCGCATATGATTCAGAAAAAATCTGGCAATATTGCTATAGTAAGTTCTATGGCTGGATTCCTTGGGCTTTCTAGCGCTCCTTCATATTCTGCCAGTAAAGGGGCGGTGAGGTTGTTCTCTGATGCGCTTGGCGGATATTTGCGCGAGCATAACGTGCATGTCTCTACAATTATTCCAGGGTATATAAGTACTCCAATGACGAGCGTAAATAATTTTCCCATGCCATTTAAAACTAGCGCGGATAAAGCTGCTGTAAAAATTATTAATGGCATCGCTAAGAATAAAGGCGTGATAGCATTTCCACTAATTATGTACTACTCACTAAGGCTAGCAGGCCTTATTCCAACTGGCCTAATGCGCTACATAAATTCAAAACTCCCCGGCAAGCCAGCTTTCGCAAGCGAGGATGTGTAAATAAAATGTGCTTTTTCTGAGCGCGTTCCAACGCCCTCCGCGAAGCCTCCATATCCCCTTGCGCTTTCCCCTACGTCCTCCAGCCTCCTACGCCCTCTAGTCCTCTACGTTACTCCACCCCTTTGCGTCACTCCACCATCACATCATTCCGCCTCCCTCAGTCTCCGCCCCATCTATAGTACCCCTGTCATTCCCGCGCCCCGACGTCATTCCCGCGCCCCGACGTCATTTCCGTACCCCGACGTCATTCCCGCGGAGGCGGGAATCTAGCGGTATACACTCCTGAGATTCCCGCCTCCGCGGGAATGACATAGTGTGGAGAGGGCGAATGACAGTGGGTGAATTAGCGAACTAGTACAGGAATGACATAGCGTAGATAGGATGGAATGACAGTGGATGGTGCGGGAGTGGCGGTGGCGCATGATGGAATGATAGTAGCGCATGGATGAATGATAGTGCTGCGCAAGAATGTGCTGCAAAGACATTCTGTGGTATTTTTATCACTATCTTGCTTAGTTAATGTTTTTTTAGTGATTTGGTGCAAAAATACATTGCAAGGAAATCACGCGCTATGTTATATATTCGGATCAGGATTTGTTGCGGGTTATTGTGGCTCGAAATTAATCTATGTAATTTAATTATTTATTTAAGGAAATATTATGAAAAAAATTCTATTAACAACAGCTGCTGTAGCTGTACTTGCTACTTCATCTGCATACGCAGCTGAAGGTGATTTCTATGGAAGAGCTAATGTTGGTTTTTCTAAGTTTAGTAAAGTGAAAGAAGCTGGCGATAAATATAAGTCAGAAAATACTGGTTTCTTCGGTGTTGCTGCTGGTTACTATTTGATGAACAATGTAAGAGCTGAATTGGCTGTGGATCATTTCTTTAATCCTACACATAAACGTTCAGCAAATAACGAAAAGATGAAGTTAAAAGGTCAAGTGACTACTTTACTAGTAAATGCATATGTTGATTTGTTTGATGTAAGCGTTGCAAAAGTATTTGCAGGTGCTGGTGTTGGTATGGCTAGAAATCAAGTAAAATCTTCTGGAAGTGATGATGGTGTGTCTATGGACTCAATAAAATCAAAAACAGCTAACGTGTTCAGTTATGCATTACATTTAGGTGCATCAACAGAATTCGCTCCTGGTATTCATGGTGAGTTAGTTTACAGCTATAGAGATATGGGCAAAACTAAGAAGACTAAAAAAGTAAATGTTGGTACTCTAGATTCAATCGCATACAAAGCGCATAATATTGCAGCTGGTGTAAGATTCGATATCTAAGTTTTGATTCCTAAATTATTGCTTTAGCGATAATATAGTTATTATTAAAAACGCGAAGTGGTTTATTCCGCTTCGCGTTTTTTTTGTTGTGGTGTGTACGAAGCAAGGATGTCAATGGTGCATCATCCATGATCTACTTGTATTATTTGTGCACTGCTTTGTCATTTTCGCCCCGACACTGTCATGCACGCTCCTCATTGTCATTCCCCCTTCTCTTCCGTCATTCCTGCTCTCTCTTCCGTCATTCTCGCCTTCTCTTCCGTCATTCTCGCCTTCTTTTTGTCATTCCCGCGGAGGCGGGAATCTCGCGGTATACACTCCTGAGATTCCCGCCTCCGCGGGAATGACAAAAAGGAGCGTGAATGACATAGTGGTGTGAGTGCAGGAATGACAGAGGGTGTGGGAATGACAGAGGGTACGGGAATGACATAGTGGTGTGAGTGCGGGAATTAGCGAGGCTAGGGATAAGGTGCGGGGGTGCGAGCATTAGCGAGGCTAGGATAAAATGGGTGCGGAATGATGCGAGTATGGGGGTGGGGCGGCAAGCTCTAAGCTTACCCTAATGCTGCTTTCAGCCCCCACTAAACTTTACATCTTCACCGGGCCTTTTTCTGCTTTGCTTGCTTTAATTCTATTGGCATGGTCTGTTATTCCGGCTCTTGGTGCTATGGCACCGCAGGCTCGCTCCATTCTGGCTGCTTGCTTTTTAGATTGCGGGCCAAGTTTGCTGGCGGCTTCCATGCCGTCTATATAAATTTTATTCAACAGTACTCTGCCTACATTTGGAATTTTAGCATCTTTCGGCGGTTTGTCTATTAATCCTATGATGTCTGAAACCAATTCTGCCTTGCCTTTCTTCAGAGCATCCGCAATGATTGATGCAACTTTTTTACTAGATTTGCCGTTGATCATTTCAAGAGCGTTCTCTTTTACTCCAGTGTTTTTCAGCGTAGGAGGTTTGCCTCCTACGTTAACACGAACTTTATGCGCGCGCTCTATTACTTCTAGCCCGACCTTTTTGCCAGTAATCAAATTCACATTACCAACAAATTTAGGCTCGGTTGCTTTGAGTGGCTCTAGGGTTTTTCTTGTAACCTCAATTTTTTTTGCTAATTGAGGATTTTCGATATTCACATTTGTGACCTTTTGTGCAATCAGCCCTTCGGACGCTTGATGCCGCTCTGGTTGTACTTGTACTTTTACAGCTTTCATAATTTTGGGTTGCTCGATCTTCACTTTTTTAGCTGTTTGAGTAATTACTCCTTGTCCAGGAATAACATGCTTTGTTGACTTATGTATCTCCGGTTTGTTCGGATTTACATTAAACTCTCCAGCTTGCTGCCCTTTAGGGTTTTTTGTACTTTTTAGATTTTCCCTAGTTGCTTTAAGTAGCTTTTCGAAATCAGATGGTCCGCTCGGTGTACCGACAACTTTTGGTTCAACGCGTTTAAGATTACGCTTAGCTGCTTGAATTTCCTTTTCGAGATCGGATGGCCCGCTCGGGCGGCCGCCAACTCTTGGTTCAACGCGATTTAGATTCGTTTTAGCATCTCGTAGCTGCTTTTCGAAATCATTACCTTTAGGAGCTTTTGGGTTATTGTTTGGAGTAACGGGCTTAAGATTTTTTCTTAAGTCTGGATTTTGCTTGGGAGCTTTTGGGTTATTGTTTGGAGTAACAGGCTTAAGATTTTTTCTTAAGTCTGGGTTTTGCTCAGGACCTTTTGGACCTTTGGGCGTCACGCGATTTAAATTCTTCGCTTTGGGTTTTTCTATTTCTTGTGATAAGTTAACATTTACGCCTTTGTTTTTGGCGACTTCGATCATCATTGCCTTATATTTGCCTTGCGTTATTGGTAGTGTGAACGCTTTGCCGTTGCGCTCTATATAGGCTATAGCATCTGCCCCGTCGCCCATGAATTTTACAGGAACTGGTGAACTAACTTCTGTAAGTTTCCCGTTATCATCATAGTGAGCGGTGAAATAAACAGCGTCTTTTTCTGGTACGTTTCTGCCATTTTCATCTTTAGCAGCCATGGAAACGTGCATTGGTCCATTTCCGCTTTCAAGCTCAACAGGGAAATCGATTTTTCTGAAGCTTTTAACGGTTCTAGTTGTTCCATCTTCTAGGGTAACTAGAGTTGGCTCTGCGTCTATTGTTGTTTCTTTTAGGCTGCAAACGGGGTCTCCGTTGCTGTCTGTAACTTCTGTGGTGCGCACCTTAGCTGCAGTTGCTTTGCCCCACTCTACGTCCTTGAAACTATCAAATTGAGCATGAACCGCGCTATAACCAGCAGACTCTATAGTGCTCATTTCTTGCTGGAATTTAGGGTCTTTCATAACTTCTTTCATAGCGTCCTTGCCTTCGTCGGTCGCTAAATAGGCTCTTACTTTTTGCAAATCTTGCTTTAAGAAATCCTCTTTTTCTTTTGGATCAGCGATATTTTCAGCCATGTGCTGCTGTAAATATAGTTGCTGCTTCGTAATGATTTCATCACGAATTGCTTGGGTTATTGGGTCAACAACCTCGTTTATATTTATTTCAGATGCACCTAGTTGGCCTTCATTAAGCAGCAAGACTTTATCTTTTGCAGTCTTTTCTACCTCTCCAGGAATTGGTGGAAGCGGTTTTCTTTTCTTGACCACTTGTTCGGGAATCGGAGGAGGTGCCACTTTCGGAATCGGAGGAGGTGCTTTAGGTTTAGGAGCCGCGTCCACGGGGTTCAACTCTGCGTCCATTTCGTTAAACTCTGCCTCTACTTCTCTCAAATCTTCTGGCGACAAGTTTTGCAACTCCTCTTGGGAGAGGTTAGGGTTTTTAGGCCCTGCTTCCACTGCGCTCTCCACTGCGGCGACTTCTTTCTCCAGCGCGTCTAGCTCTTCTTCTACTTCTCTCAAATCTTTTTCCGACAAGTTGTACAAGCTGTTTAGCTCTTCTGGCGACAAGTTTTGCAACTCCTCTTGGGAGAGGTTAGGGTTTTTAGGCCCTGCTTCCACTGCGTTCTCCTCTGGTTGATCCTGGCTATTTTTCTGTGCGTTTATGTCAGCAAATACGTTGGACATATCAGGTTTTGGGCTTTGGGCTGCAGCAGCTGGCGCTTTAGGCGCTTTTGGTGCCTTTGGGATTTTAGGTTCTTCTTTATCCTTGCTGCTTTTCTGTTTTTTAATACCAGACAATGTCTTAGACATAACGGATTTATGTTTTTCTTGGGCCTGCGCTAATTCAGCTTCTGAGAGTTCTGGTTTTGGCTCTACCTGAGGTTCTGCTTCTTGCTGAGGCAGTGTTTCTGCCTCTTCTTCTTTCTCTAGCATGTCTTCTGCGGGTCCAAAATCTTCGTCCCAATCTTCGCCCAGCTCATCGCCTTCTTCGCCCAGCTCATCGCCTTCGTTGAGCCCCATCTCCTCACGACGCGATTTTATCGATTGTTGTAGTAGAGATTCTTTACCTGGCGTTGCTTCTTGTAGCTCGTCTTTTTTTGCCGCTCCTGCTGACTTTAGTTTTTTCTCTTCTCTAATCTGGGCTAATAAATCTTTGTTTGCCATAACATGAACAACCTATAAAATAAACATACACTAAGTTTAATTGTATTGAATATAGGTTATGGATTCAATAGATTATTAAATATTTTATATTTTAACTAAGATTTTACGTTTGTTGTGATCAACTATGTGAATATCTATCTGGATTGTGTCTTTTGGTAGGATTGGCTGCGCTAATTCTGGCCATTCTATTAAACATACATGCCCAGCAAAGGCTTCTTCTATGCCTAGTTCGTAGATTTCTGAGATATGTTCTAGCCTGTATAGGTCAAAATGATAGATTGAATATTCATCATGTTCGTAGGTTTGCAGCAAATTAAAAGTAGGGCTGACTACTTTTGTGTCTTGGCCGCATATGGATTTGATAATTTCTCGGCACAAGAATGTCTTGCCAGCACCAAGGTCGCCTTTGAATGTTAGTATGTCACCTGGTTTAATGTGGGCGGCAATTTTTACTGCCAAGTCTCGCGATTCTTGTTCGCTTACAACTAGAAATTCCTGCGTTTTATCCAGCATTATTTAACAATTTGCGTCACAAAGGTTGGGAGAGCAATATTAACTTGCTTAGCGCGCTTGGCAATGGCCTTAACCTTATCGTCTATAGAGTCAAACTCCTTGTGGAATGGCGCAGAATTACCAGTTAGCACTATAGCTGAGTGAATATTAGAGGAGCTAGCACCAAGGATATCTGTCTCTAAAGTGTCTCCAATCATCAGGATTTTATCTTTCGCTACTTGTGGCTTTAGCTTGAATATTTCGTCATAGATTACGGTTTTAGGTTTGCCAGTATAAATTACATCCCCGCCGAACTTTTCAATAATTTCAGCAAAGTACCCAGCGCAATAACGTATTGCTCCATGTTTTGGGATTGTGGTATCTGGATTTGAGCAGAGGATTGTTAGGTTTGGTTTTTTGGCAACTGATTCTAAGAAATCATTAAATTCATGAATATCTTCGTGATCGTCACGATATAAGCTCATCAGTAATATATCAGCATCATCTATATTTTCTGTAATTTTATGATTAAACTCAATCAATATATCGTCGTTACGGTCTGAGCCTAGGTGGTAAATTACTGGGTCTCTAGCAAGTTCTGTAGCTTTTACGCCAATGATCTGTCTTGCTACATCTCCAGAAGTTAGAACCATTTCGGTAGTTACTTCGCGGAGGCCCCAGTTGCGCAGGTTTCTAGCTACTATAAAATTCGGCCTTGGAGCGTTGCTAAGAAACATCACATCTTTCTTGGCGATAATTTTATTTAAAGCCTCAACAACGCCAGGATAAGTTTCGCCATTTTCAACAACAACGCCCCAAAGATCAAATAAGAATAAATCATATTGGTCAATAGCGTCATCTAGGTGTTTAAAGGTTAGTTGAGACATAAATCTACTTAAGTTTTACTTTTAAAAATAATGGTTATATTGTATGATAACCTCAACTTATTTTTTATCACGTTAGAGATACAAATGTCAAACACAGAAACAGAAGCAAAACAAGATGATTACGCAGCAGATTCTATTAAGGTCCTAAAAGGCCTGGAAGCTGTTAAAAAAAGACCTGGTATGTATATTGGCGATACGGACGATGGGTCTGGCCTGCATCATATGATCTATGAAGTAGTAGATAATGCTATAGATGAAGCCCTTGCTGGCCATTGTGATATAGTAAAAGTTGTCTTGAATAAGAATGGTTCTGTTACTGTTAGCGATAATGGCCGTGGTATTCCTGTTGATATCCATAAGGAAGAAGGTATTTCTGCTGCTGAGGTAATTATGACTCAGTTACATGCTGGTGGTAAATTTGATCAGAACTCTTATAAAATATCTGGCGGTTTGCACGGTGTTGGTGTTTCTGTGGTAAATGCACTTTCAGATTGGTTAGAACTGCGCATTTGGCGTAATTCAAAAGAGCATTTAATTAGATTTAGAAATGGTGATACTGAATTCCCACTGCGCGTTGAGAATGAAAATTCTGACAAAAAAGGTACAGAAGTTACCTTTATGCCATCTGCTGAGATTTTTAAAATCCTAGAATTTGACTACGATACTGTAGAGCATAGATTGCGTGAATTGGCGTTTTTGAATTCCGGGGTGCGTATTCTTTTAACAGATGATCGCTTTGATGAAAAAAAAGAAACAGAATTTTTCTATGAAGGCGGCGTTCAAGCTTATGTTGAATATAATAACCGAAGTAAAGCTGCTCTGCACCCATGTATATCACTAAGCGCATCTGATGATGAAAAAGGAATCACTGTTGATTTCGCTATGCAGTGGAACGATTCTTATCATGAAAATATCCTGTGCTTTACTAATAATATTAGGCAGCGTGATGGTGGTACTCACCTTTCTGCTTTTAAAGCGGCTCTAACTAGAGTTGTGAATTCTTACGCAGATAAGAGTGGCCTGGCCAAGAAAATGAAAGTGTCAATATCTGGTGATGACGCGCGTGAGGGGCTGGCGTGTGTGCTTTCTATAAAATTACCTGATCCAAAATTCTCATCACAAACTAAGGACAAGCTGGTTTCTTCTGAAGTGCGCCCTGTTGTGGAGTCTTCTGTGTATGCCAAATTGCTTGAGTGGTTTGAAGAGCATCCAAGTGAAGCAAAATCTATCGTTGGCAAGGTTGTAGAAGCTGCAAGCGCGCGCGAAGCTGCTAAAAGAGCTAGAGAGTTAACTAGGCGTAAATCTGCGCTGGAGATATCAAATTTACCAGGAAAGCTGGCTGATTGCCAAGAGAAAGACCCTGCATTATCTGAGCTGTTCATTGTGGAGGGAGACTCTGCGGGTGGTACGGCCAAGCAAGGGCGTGATCGTAAAAGCCAAGCGATTCTGCCTCTTCGTGGTAAAATCCTGAATGTAGAGCGTGCACGCTTTGACAAAATGCTAGGATCAGAACAAGTTGGTACACTGATTACAGCGCTTGGAGGTGGCATAGGGCAAGATTTTGATGTTGAAAAAATTCGTTATCATAAGATAGTAATCATGACGGATGCGGACGTTGATGGCTCGCATATTAGAACATTGCTGCTAACTTTCTTCTATCGTCACATGCAGCCTTTGATAGAGAAAGGGTACTTATATATTGCGCAACCACCTTTGTATAAAATCAAGCGTGGAAGCTCTGAAACTTACCTAAAGAACGAACAAGCTCTAAGAGAATATCTAATTAATGGCGCCATGAACGAGAGTTCTGTGAAGCTTGCAAGCGATAAGGAGCTATCGGGTGAGGAGTTAAAATCTATGGTCGGCAAGGTAACTAGCCTTGTAGATAGCTTAAGTTCAATCGGTAAAAGATTCAATCCAGCAATCGCAGAATGCTTGGCTATTAATAATTTATTGCAAGCAGACGCATTTGATGCAGCTAAAAAGGATGAATTAGTTGCTGCTTTATCTCCGCTTAACAAGGGCGAAGCAGAGCCAGATAAAACAGATTGGGAAGTTGTGCCTGGTAATGAGTCGATTGAGTTTTTCCGCTTCGTACGCGGCGTAAGAATTAGTAAAGTTCTGTACCTAGAGCAAGTAGAGTCACCAGAATTTGTGGCGCTTAACAAGCTTGGTAAATCACTTGAGGAATTCTTTGTTGGTCAATGTACGTTTAACATAAAATCTCAATCACATAAGATATCTCAGCCAAGTACCATGCTGAAAATAATAATTGATAGCGGCAAAAAAGGCCTGGCGATACAACGCTTTAAGGGACTTGGCGAAATGAATGCTGATCAATTATGGGAAACAACATTAGACCACGAAAAACGCACATTGCTGCAGGTTAAGGTCGGTGATATTGATAACGCAGAAGAAGTAATCTCAACATTAATGGGAAGCGTTGTGGAGCCACGTCGTGACTTTATTAATGCAAATGCGTTGAATGTATCTAATTTGGATGTTTAAGAATGGTGCCGCTAGAGAGAATTGAACTCTCGACCTCGTCATTACCAATGGCGCGCTCTACCACTGAGCTATAGCGGCTATATAAAAACTTTGTAGGTACAGAGTTTTGTCATATTTCAAGCAGAAGGTCAAGGAAAAATTAGATTATATGTCGCAATCCAAGCAAAAGCGCCCTGAAAAGTCAGAGGAACAAAAGTCCAAATTATCTGCGATACTTCGAAAGAATTTACAGCGCAGAAAGGCTGTGGGCAAAGATTCTAAGGATCAAAAGGATAGTTAGATGAGCAAATTATATATTGGTTTAATGAGCGGCACTTCCCTTGACGGAGTTGATGCTTCCTTAGTGAAAACTGATGGAATCGATGATTTTGCCGCTATTGAGGATATTCATATTCCGTATCCTGCAGATTTGCGCAATGAAATTTCTGCGCTTTTTTATGATATGGGTTCTGGCGTAGCTGGGCTTCTGGAGGCTGAAAAGCGATTAACTGAGATTCATATAGTTGCAACAGAGAAGCTTCTAGAAAAAGCCAAAATTGATTACGAACAAATCGCAGCGCTCGGTTTTCACGGGCAGACTATTTTCCATAATCCTGATAAAAATCTTACCATGCAAATAGGTAATCCGCATTTATTGGCGCAAAAAACAGGCATTGATGTTGTGCATGATTTTAGAAGGCGGGATGTTTCTCTTGGTGGGCATGGAGCGCCGTTGATTCCTGTTTTCCACAAGCTACTGGCTCGTAATTCCGAAAAACCTGTTGTGATGGTGAATATTGGCGGGGTAGCAAATCTAACTTACATAGATGAAGATTCTCTAATAGCTTTTGACACTGGCCCGGGCAATGCTTTGATTGACGATATATGCAAAGAATATTTTGATTTCAATTACGATGATGGCGGTAAAATCGCTGCTGATGGCAATGTAGATTATGAAGTAGTTGGCAGAGTTCTGAAGGGAGAATATATGAATTTGCCATATCCAAAATCTTTAGATCGCAATAATTTCAAATTCCTAGAGGAGCTGCTCTCTAAGCACGATCCATCAGATATAGTAGCTACGCTTACTTACATAACATCTGCAACTATTGTTCATTCCATTAAAATGCTTCCCAAAAATCCTTTGCATCTCTTCATATGTGGCGGGGGTGGTAAAAACAAGCAAATGATGGAATGGCTGAATCAAATATTAATTGCCGAAGATATTCATTGCGTAGCTGCGGATATATCCGCTATAGATTCAACAAACCCAGATTATGTTGAGTCGCAAGGGTTTGCCTATTTAGCGGCTCGCTTCTTCCAAAATCTACCAAGCGCTTTTCCTTCCACTACAAATGCAGATGAAGAAAATATCTGTGGTTGTCTTGTAAAAGTTAGTTAAATTTTGGTATTTATATCACGCACCCCCTTATAGGCTCTCGGAAAGATAGCTAATATGAGTTTGAAAACTTGCAAAACTAATATATACTTGAAATTAGGTTATTCCTGCAGCTGGAGTGGTTCTTTGTTGTCTGGGGATAGTTTTGATCGTGTAACCTAAAAAAATAATGGAGTTTAATTATGTTCAAAAAAATTGCAGTAGCATTTGTAGCTGTTGTTCTACTAGCCGGTTGTAGTTCTTCCGCTGGCAAATATGGCGATAACAACAAACATATCGTAGAATTCGAAAGAATGATCGGTGATAGAGTATTCTTTGGTTTAAATAGCTCTAATCTTTCATCTGAAGCGCAAGCTACACTTATGCGTCAAGCAGAGTGGTTAGCTGAGCACAAACTATTCAGCATAACTGTTGAAGGTCATTGTGATGATAGAGGAACAAGAGAGTTCAACATCGCACTTGGTGAGCGTAGAGCTGAAGCAGTTAGAAGATTCCTAGTTGAGCATGGCGTTGATTCAGATCGTATGGATACAATTTCTTATGGTAAAGAAAGACCAGCAGTTATTGGCAACAACAACGATGCTTGGAAAAGAAACCGTAGAGGTGTAACTGCTATCAGATAAGTAGTTATATTCTTCTATGAAGATATTAAAGGCCAGTGTGCGCGTGCGTATGCTGGCCTTTTTTGTTGTGTTCCGTTTGTAATCAATAAGGTTGTAATAAAATAAAAACCTATTATTAACCTATTATTAACCTATTATTAACTTGTTGTGATTTACAATAATATATAAACAATTAATTAGTTTGGTTAACCATGAAGCTTTCTAAGAGTCAAAGTAAAATTTACAATAATAATAATGCTATAGCTGAGTTGCACAAAAAAAACTTAGCTCTAAAAAATCAAGCTGCCCAGATTCCAAAGGAGAAAGGCGCTAAAAAGGTTAAAAAGTTAGCAGCTGAAATCGCTAAAAATTCTTTGAAAGCTTCCGATATCACAAGCGCTAATATTGATTTAAAATTTGAGTTAGAGCAAAGACGATCTGTACTTCAGGAGCGGATTGTCTCTAACCCTAAGAAAAGATCTAGTGCGATAGCAGAAATAGAAGCTCATAGTAAATTAGTTTCTAAGCATGATCAAGCGATAAAAGAATCAGCTCAGAAACAAGAGGCAGCAGTTCAAAAAGCAGCTCAGAAAGAAAAAGCAGCAGTTCAAAAAGCGGCTCAGAAACAAGAAAATACTTATCAAAAAGAAAAAACAAAGCTGTTTAAGAGCGCAAGTAATTTTATTAGAGACCCAGCTAGCCTTAATAAGATTTTGGCCCCATTGGCTCAGAGAAAAGGAGTCCAGAAATCTGTTGGCGCTGGAGAAATGGCTAGATCTGGCTTGTCTGCACTGGGCTTTGCAGCTAAAAATATGGGGTCACTTGCGAATGTTGTTAGTTCTCGTGCTTTTTATAAGGAAGAGGCCGCAAAGATTGCAATGGGTAAAACTGGCAAAAAAGAGGATTCTTTCTTTTTGAAGCTATTAGATGATCCAGATTCTGTAAAGTTTTTAGAAGAAAATGGTGATAATCTAGGTAATCTTGTTGAAACCATAGCTCCGACTCTTATCTCTATTGGCATTCGGGGATTATCAAAACTTCCCGAGTTTCAGAAAAAGATAAAGGCTCACGAAAAGAAGCATGGTGCGTTAGCAGAATTAGAAGAAAGGTTGGAAGGGTTAGAAGATGTAGCTGATCAAAATGAATTAGAGAGCAAGCAAATTGCCGAGCTTACGGAGCAAATTGCTGAAAGAAAGCAGCTAGAGCAAAGTATTAGTACAGCAAAAACATTAGAAGCGCTGGATCAAAAGGGAATAAATGCAGAATACATTCAAGAAAAATTATTGCCAATAGCAATTAACCCTCTTAAAAAAATACTGGAAAAACCTGAGGATATAATCGCAGTAGCAAATGCAGCTCTGGAGGCTAGTTCGCAAAAAGATCCACAAAAAGCCGCAGAAGCAAGGCAGGTTATTATAGATAAAATTGATGTAGGTGAACTAATAGGTAGCAGTGGCTTACGAGATTTTTTAATTAACGAGGGGGATAATTTAGCTAAGGTAGCAACAGCCGTAATGGCAACTAACGAAGGCGCTAAGAAGGGGGCAGAAAAACTTGGTGTTACTCCAGAAATGATGGAGCAAGTGATACCAAAAGTAACTCAGATGGCTGCATCTGTATTATCAGATACTGATAAATTAACAGAAGTGTACCATGAACTAATGGCCTCTAATGCTAAATTATCAGATATTAAAAGTAAGGAGGTGGAGCAAGAAGAAATTGATCGTTCTGAATTAAGTGAGGAACAAATTCAAGAACTAGACGAGCATATAGAGGAGCTTAAGCAACAAAAAAATGAAGTATTGTTTGATATGATCGGTTCGGCATCTGAGGTTGCTCTAGAAGATGGTGTGCTAAATAGCGTGCGTGGTAATATATCTGGTTTGCTAGATGAAAATCAAGAGGCGCTTGCTTCTATGGTTGCACATAATTTTGATCGTCTAGCTAAAGCCAATGAGCCTGGGCAATTATTAACTGGCGTAGATCCAAGCTTGGCTGTAAATACAGTAGCAGCAGTGACTGACTTAGCAAGCGTGGTATTAAAAGAAACATCAAATGAACAAATTAGGAGCTTAGCTGCCAGCGGAAGAAACTTGATGGTTGCATCAGAAGAAGAATCACCTGCGATAGTTCAGGGATTAATTAATGAGGGAATGGCAATTTTGGGAAACCCTAATGTGGCGGCATCTCTCCAGAATGTTGGTTCTGCCATAGAAGGGTCTAATGCGGATATTAGTAAAGTAGCAGTTAATGCCATGGCTAATAGTGAGCTTAAGGGAGTTTTTTCTGAAGAGCAAATTAATGGCGCTGTGCCAATAGTAACCAAGGTGCTAGGGGGGGCGTTAAGTAGCGCTCAAGATATTGCTACTATTGTTACTAAAGCTCAGGAATTGAATGCGAGCTTAGACAAACAGGCAGAGGGTTTAACGCCTAAACAGGCTGGTGGATTCGGGGCGATAATAGATAGTCTGAGTAATATTGTTGAGCAGCCAGGCATCAGCGAGACCTTATCTAGAGATTTACCAGGATTTTTAGAAGCAAATATAGAGAGCCTTGCGGAAAGCGCTGTTAAGTTTGTAAAGAAGACTCCAGCTTTGGCCGCCCGCACAAAGGAGATGGGAGTTTCTGATGAGTTAATTCAGGATGCAGTAAAACTTGGCGCTGATATGTTGAGTGATGCAGCTCCGATAGTCGATAAATTTGCTAGGGCAACGCTAAAAGAAAAAGGTCAGCTAGTTACTATAATTTCTGATATAAGAGATTTAGAAAACACTCCAGAAGAAAATCAGAAAAAAGCTGTGATGAAAGTTGTTTCAAATGTTATGGCTTTAAAAGAGAGCAGCCCAGAGCTAAGCGATGTTATTGACAAGGAGCTACCAGCGTTATTAGAGAAAAATCAAGAGCAATTAGCAAAAGTAATTGATGAAGTAATAAAGACCAAGGCAGGCCCTGAGCTGAAGCTCAAGACAGAAAAAATTATTAAAGTAGTGGCAGATAATTTACCAGCGGTAACGGAGCTTGCGGACCTTTACAGTAAAGGTAAGTATGCAGCGATGTTCCCCAAAATTGTGAAATTAGCATTTAAGAAAAATGTTTTATCCACAGCTATAGGAACTTTGTCTAGGGTTAGAAAACATAAAAAGAGACAGAAAAAAGCGGCATTAGAAGATGTTATTGGCGAAACAATAGAAAAAGATATAGATAAGGAGGCGCCCGCCAGCCCATCTCCAGACAAAGGGGTAGTAGCTAATCTTGAGCAAGGTGATCGCGTAGGGCTTGAAGATATCAGAAAAAAAATGGGCAAGCATATCGGGTCATCAAAGCCAAAAGCTCCTGTGATTTCACCCGCTAAACAGGAAATGATGCAATCAAGTGATAAGGGGAAGTAGGAAAAGCTGTCGGTGTTGTATGAATCCGGATTGTAACAGATTCTTATATCTTGTGATAGAACCTTGATTCATGCAACAACGCCCCTAGTAATTCGTCACAACCTTAGACTCAATGACTTTTATTCCAGCCTATCTTAACTTCGCGGCGCCCATTGGCTTGTTAATGAAGCGTTCATGATGTGGCCGTGTGGAGTAAGCAAAAAGCATGGACAAAAATTAAATAATAGGCAGATTATATCTGCTATTAATTAACTTTATGGCAAGGTGGCAAAAAGAAAAAGAGTAGGTAATGAAAATGCATTGGATAGTAAAAAGCATAAATTAGATGCAAACACTTGGTTTGAGGCAGCATTAGCTGGCGATAACGATCTGATTCAAAGCTTGCTAGCTCAGGGAGCTGATGTGGATCATGCCGATCAGGGTGGCCGCACAGCATTAATGTCTGCACTAATTGGCTTTGAATTTTGTGTATAAACTCTGTCTTTTTTTTTGGTCAAATTCATAGCATTTGATTTAGATGTAGGCTCTGCAATATTCTTTTGCTCTTCTGTTGGCTACAGATAGCGTCTTAAATACAAGCAAACCTATTATCATAATATATTGGCTAATTCAACTTAGTATACAAAATCCTGACTCTTCCCCTAAAAGGGCTTGAGATTCAGCTGCCTCACTTCTTAGCTCTGCTTGGGTAGGCAAGCGATAGTAAGAGCCTACGATATTGACTAAATTTGCTGGCAAGCTCTCAGCTAGTAATGCACCTACTTCATCTAATTCATAGTATAGGAATTTCAAAGTTTTTTAAAATCTACGTTTTTATAGAATCTGATAATAATTTGATTTAAAATTTAAAAATCATCGTAATCGTTAAGTCTCAATGTATAAACTTCAGGAAAATCATTCTAGAAAAA
>CAXMOU010000013.1:0-2973 GCA_964195465.1 uncultured Rickettsiaceae bacterium | reverse complement strand
TCCATAATAGATAGCGTTGATTTCTGGCTGCTGTTTTCTAAATAATTGAAACTGCTCTTTGCTCATATTAAAATGACGACCTATTTCTTTTAATGTTTTGCTTTTGGCAAGATGCTTAATTTCATTTAATTGATCTTGAGTTAAGTCTGGTCGTCTTGTCATTATCCTATTTTTGTATCTAATAGCAAACAGCAATCGTTTTTAATTAATCCTATTGCTAACTGTTGTAAAATCCATCATCCATGATGATGCTTTATTTTGTAGGTCTGTCAGTATTACACTGGCTCCACTTCTCAGCATATCAAATGTAATTTAATCTTGAGCATTAAAAAAACTAATCAGCATTTTATTCAATTTAATTTTATCCACCTCAATGCCTTTGGCAAAATGCAATTTTCCATCCTTCCACTTTGCCAGGACTTGCCCAGAAGGTGTTTCGATTAGTTCTTCATTAGTACCTTGAGTTTCGCCAGAGATAATAGCAGTAGCAAGCTTGTCAATACGAGTGTGTCCTGCTCCTTTACGTATCTCTTCTGCAATTTCAATTAGGGCTTCTTTGTGTTGTTTAGATTTATTTGAAATTGTCAGAATAGTCTCTGCTGATCTACTGGACACTTTTGACATGTTGTTGACGGCTTGCCATATTTTACTATCTACTTTTGCAAAAGCCAACAGTCCATGTACTTTTTTACGAGAGCAGCCAATGATTTCTGCTAGTTGTTCTTGAGTCAGTTTATTGTCTTTTTTCATTTTCGCAAAAGACATGCCTTTAGAAAATTCAGATAATGGTATTTGATCGTTTTCTTTAATCTGAATAATAGCAGCTTTGTCATCTGAGGCATCAGTGATTATAGCCGAAAGCATTAGATTGGCATTTAGGCATGCTTGTAATCTTCTGCTACCAGCAATAATTTCATATTTAAATTTAGGGTCATTCTGCAAGTGCCTAGCAAAGACAGGAGTGATTTGTCCATTAGCTCGAATGTCCTCAGCTAAGCTATTAGTATCACCAAATTCAAACGAGCTACGATCAGCATATTTCCACCTAGTACAATCTCTAGGGTCGAGAGTTACAATTTCCATCAACAAATCTATAATATAATAATTTAATAATAATAGTATAATACTATGTTATTAATTAAATAACCACATAATAATATACTATTATAACACTGTTATTATCCAAATAAAAAACATAGAGTGCTATTTTTCATCAGAGTGTCGCTTCACAAAAGAAAGAAGGGCAGGGGTGTTTTAGGAAAGACTCAGAGTGCTGTTTCGCAGCTTGATTTATTAAATTGTACCCCAGGGGACAATTTAATAAATCAAGCTGTTTTGCAAGAGTTTTAAGTGTGTCAAATTTTGCATGTTAATATAAATCTAAATTCTTTGCGCGATACTATTTAAATATTTCTTGTAAAAAGAAAGTCAGACTCGTACTATTAATTAAATATTATTTTAAAACAATCTGGATAATTCCTAATGAATATCAAGGCTCATTAGGATCAAATATTACCATCAAGGTTGCCACAAAAAAACTAAGGTACATGATGCGTAACTTAATTGATTTAACATTTTTGCAGACTCCCTTACGTTACAGAAAAGCAGAAAGATTCTATCATGTATATCTGCAAAATAATTTCTTTAACGGAGTTACGGTGATATGTAGCTGGGGCACTTTTGATAGCAATAGAGGAGGGAGCAAACAAATATTTTGTAATGATACTGGGCAAATTAATACTGCGCTACAAGAAATAGATCGCACAAGAATCAAACGTGGATACAAATCGTATTGAGCAGCTTTAAATTTTCTACATTACATTTGACCCTTTCCTAACAACAATACTTCATAGAGAAATCAGCACTGCAAATTTGTAACTTGAACACTATCTTAGTAGAGCAGCTCTTTTGTTGTAAAGCAAAACTATCTGCAACAACTCTATTCTTTTTCCCTTTCTTACAGGTGTAGGAGTAGCGAAGCTACGATTCGATCTTGCCACAAACGAGGCGCTACAAGGGGACTAATCGCCCCCTTAATAATAACTCCCATTGTTAGCTGTAGGCACTGGTGCAAATAATCATGAGACGAGTGAAAAAGTAATTGGAAGTGAGTAGGTGGTGAGGTAGAATGAGAAGTGATTCCGATAGGCGCACATCCTCATTGAAGATGAATCTTCAATGCTCCGCTCAAAGTAAGGGTTTGAGGGTAGTAGTAGATTGGGTGGAATAATAACAATAATAATAGATTTTAATGGCAAGTTTAAGTGCACAGGTAAGTACAGTTAGAAGAAGCATTGGTCAAAATGCTATAGCGTCTGCTGCATATAACTCACGCTCTAACTTAACTCTTAATGCAACAGACAAGCAGACTAATATCACCGTTGGTTTAAGCTGGGATTATAGCAAGAAAGACGGTCTAGCCTTCTCCAAAATATACGCACCAGAACACGCTCCTGAGTGGGTGCATGATCGTGAACAACTTTGGAACGCAGCAGAAAAAGCAGAGAATAGATGCGATTCTACCACTGCCCAGAAGGTGATGTTGCCCATGCCAAATGAACTAAGTATGGAACAAAACATTGCATTGCTAGAAGATATTAGTGCTGAATTTGTGAAGCTTGGCATGGTAGTAGATGCAAATATTCATGATGATAATCCTGAAAACATTCATGCACATTTGATGCTAACAATGCGTGAGTTTGTAGAAAATAGATATGGAGAGATGGAGTTCTCTCGACTTAAAAACCGTGATTGGAACCGCAAAGACTTTGTTGATTTTGTGCGCGAAATGCATACCGAAAAGGTAAATGAGCATTATCAGATGCATGGGTTTGACAAAAGATTTTGCCATAAATCTTACGCAGAACTAGGGATAGATTTAACCCCTTCAGTACATGAGGGGCCTGCAAGAAACATTAAGAACTCAGAACTCGTTGAGCTAAATCGTCAGATTGCATCAGCAAATGCCGACAA
>CAXMOU010000012.1:0-1180 GCA_964195465.1 uncultured Rickettsiaceae bacterium | reverse complement strand
GAGCATTTAGTTCGCTTGAATGTGAATGAGTGGCATAACGGATCTTAATCAATTCAGATATTAGATCGTCAATTGCTGTCTGTTCTGTTGTGCGGGTCATTGTCTATCCTCGGTGCGTTTGTTCGCTTTGTTGAGAATAGTTATATAACACAAATTGTGTTGTGTAAACCCGTTTCAGAAAGAAAAAGAAACAAATTGTGTTTTTATATAAAAAGACACGGTTAATTGATCTATGACAATGCCCCCTAAAATTGAGGCTTGTATAAAAAATAAATTAAATGCAGTCTTATAAATACGGGGTGTTGAATGGGGTATTGTTGCGTAATGAATAGTAAAATTGAAGAATTGCTTATATACACCGCCAAAAGCAGCAATATTTCTCTGTCTTTACTGTATCAGCTATCTTTGGGGCTTAATGATAAGTCCATTACTATACTATGTGGCAACGTTGAAACCCTTCCAAGGTATATAAAGTCTAATGTAAGACGATAGCGCTGCTCTAATAATGCAGCTTTTTCAATAGGTATCCGCCGGGTTCCACTTTCCCAATTTCTATATTGGGTAGGGTTAAAACCATGTTCATTAGCAAAAGTAAGCTGATTCAGCCCTAAACTCTTTCTAAAGAGTTCAAGCCTCTCACCTATTTCTCTGTGCAATTTATCTTCTAAGGACATTCAGTCGTGCCTTTTGTTTTAATAGCCATGCCATAATAAAAAAAAAATAACAAATCACCAATTGTGCTATTTACACGCAACACAAATTGTGTTTTATATTGGTTATGAAAAACGAACCATTAAAAAATTATATCACTCGAATTGGTGTGCAGGCGTTGTCTGATCATCTTGGAGTAACACCCCAAGCAGTTAGAAACGCAGCCGCTCGACGCTCGTTACCCTCTGCTTGGTTCTTTTCAATAGGAACACTTTGCGCGGAACTGGACGTTGATCCTATCCCGCGCAAATTCTTTAGCTTCAAAAATAGTGAGGCTGCATAACTCCCAAGGCGACTATCTAAAATTCCTCCCTAGATAGGCGCTCATCTGGCGGGTGGTTTTTCCTCCCAATTACGACCACCCGCCTTTTTTTATTAGATAGCTTCAACACAATACCAAATGAAGCATCTCCAAGAGTTACTAATTCGCCGTTTTTCTCAAAAACTTGCGGCGGATAAAGAGCAAGAC
>CAXMOU010000011.1:0-2717 GCA_964195465.1 uncultured Rickettsiaceae bacterium | reverse complement strand
AACTATTCGTCTACCAAACCATCTATCATCTAAGAAGGCACAAACTGAACGCCAGCAAAATGCTGCGTATCAACAAACTAAAGGATATCATGCCCGGAGAAACAAGAATAGATACGGAAGAAGGGAATCAGCGGAAAATACCTTCCTAAGATTCAAGGGTTCTTTTGGTAGTCAATTCCTATCAAGAGACAGTGATAATATGACAAATGAAATGACTATTAAATGCCAACTGTTAAATAAAATGTTTGATCTTGGCAGCCCCACTTCTGTGCGTGTCGCATAAAATTAAATTTTGGGGCTTGGGGTAATATATTGAAAATCCTATTCGTGCAACAACGCCGTAAAGCCTAGCAAAACTACGTCACTTTCATCTCCGCCATTTTCTCCAGCAAAGAATTCTACGATAGGGTGCTTTAGTGTTTTAAAATCTATGATATCTGAGTTTTGGTCTTGACCCCCCTGTCTAAGTTAGACTATTATATCTAATATATTAAAATGACATGCGAGCATATAGTTTTATGATGAAACCAGAAATAAGTGTATTCTTGAGCGTAGCGGAAGCGATATCTAAGCTGTTACACCCTTTTGCCGAGGTTGTTATTCATGATCTTGAAAAAGATGAAATCCAAGCAATTTTTAATCCTTTATCGAAGAGAGAAGTCGGAGACCCATCCTACTTGGATAGAATAGATTTTGATCAAAAAGATAAGATGCCAGATATAATTGGTCCATATGAAAAACTAAACTTTGATGGTCGCAAGCTAAAATCTATTAGTATTGTTATTAAAAATAAAGAAAATTTAGCTATAGGATTCCTATGCATCAATCTTGATGTGTCTGTATTTGATAAGTATCAAGGTATTTTAAGTAGTTTTCTTTCGGTCATAGATCCATCTAATACACAAGAAACTCAAAAATTATTTAAAGATGATTTGTACGAGCAAATCAATGTTTTTGTTCAAAACTATTGTATCGAAAATAATTTAAATTTCGATGCCTTATCCAGGCCTCAAAAAAAACACCTTATCCTGAAGCTCAAAAAGGAAGGCGCTTTGCTTGGTAAAAATTCAAGTCATTATATTGCCCGCACATTAGGGATTAGTAGAGCAACCGTTTACAACTATTTAAAAGAAGAGGGAAAATGATAAATAAATTTAAATTCTGGCAAGTTGATTCTTTTACAAGAGTACCTTTTCAAGGAAACCCTGCTGCTGTGTTTGTATATGATAGCCCTATGGAAGATGAATTGATGCAAAACATTGCCGTTGAGATGAACCTTTCAGAAACAGCCTTTGTTTATTTGAGAGAAGGACAAAGCCCAATGCTACGCTGGTTTACACCAATGTATGAAATGGACCTCTGTGGACATGCAACTTTGGCTGCAGCGCAGATTTATTTCAGTGAAATCAATAAAAGTGTGAACGAAGTTACTTTTGACACAAAATTTGTGGGCAACATAACAGTAAGCAAAAATCAATCATCCTTAACAATGAACTTTCCATCACGACCGGGTGATGAAGTTAGAATAGAATCAATCCCTAATTTTGTCCTGCAAAGCTTATCTGATGTAAAACCAATTTATGCTAGGAAGTCTAGAGATCTGATGTTGGTTTTTGAGGATGAGAAAACTGTATTAGAAATGAAGCCAAATTTTAATGCGCTGCTCGAGTACAAAGATTTCATAATAGTAACAGCCAAATCAAGCAACCCAAAATATGATTTTATTTCCAGGTTCTTTTGTGCATCAGATGGCATCAAAGAAGATCCAGTAACAGGCTCTGCGCATTGTACGCTTGCTCCATATTGGTCTGAAAGATTAGGTAAAAATAAGATGATAGCTTTTCAAGCTTCAAAGCGCGGAGGTTTGTTATCACTCGATCTTCAAAAAGAACGTCTCAATATAACAGGAGAAGCAGTAACAATTATTGAAGGATTTTTAAAGGTGTAATTATTATGAAAATTTACAATCTAGAGCAAATTGAAGAAAGAATAAACATTTCTCAGATTATAAAACAACAAGAGGAGGGTTTCGTTTTATACAGCAAGGGGTTAACCAATATACCTATGCCAGGATACCTCAAGCATGATAACCCTGAAGGTTCCTACCATATAAAATATGGACACATACCAGGTGATAGCTTTTGGGTGGTAAAAATTGCAGGAGGGCCGCATCACTTACCTGCAAACGGTATGATGTTAGCAATTAGCACTGTTTCTGGTGCGTTTGAATATTTGATGCAAGATGAAGGTTATCTAACTGCCTTAAGAACTGCTGTTGCTGGATTAATAGCTGCAAAATATCTCGCTAACAAAGATGTGCAAGCTATTGGCGTTTTAGGCACGGGAGTGCAGGCTAGAATGCAGGTTGAGTTATTATCAAATATCACTGATTGTAAGACTGTTTATGTCTGGGGGCGCTCTGATGATAAACTCAATCTGTATAAAGATGAAATGACTCAAAAAGGGTTTGAGATCATTATTGCCAATGATGTTTCTCTTATAGCAGAAAAGTGCAATTTGATTATTACAACAACTGCTTCCGAATCAGCAATTTTAAAAGCATCATACATAAGACCTGGAGTTATAGTCAAAAGTGGTGTATGACAAAAAATGAGAGGTGACGTATCCTGTTGAAAGTTCTAGAAGAATAAAATCAACAAAAAGAGATACGCCATGGAGAAGAATAAATTAGAATTAGTTAAAACAGCAGAAGAAAT
>CAXMOU010000010.1:0-1456 GCA_964195465.1 uncultured Rickettsiaceae bacterium | reverse complement strand
ACTACCTACTAAGCCTTTATTTTTTTCAAACTCAGCATCCAGAGCTTTGTCAGCCAACTCCTGCTTAGTAAAATAACTTAAGCTGCTCCCTATCTCAGAATCATGACCAAGCTGCTTAATTAAATGATTGATAGATTTTGTGGCTTCGTTGTTGATATACAAACGCAAGTTCTCAACATTCCGAGACAGCGCTACATAACTATTGCGAATCCCCGCAAAGCCATCATGAAATACAAACACCTCAAGTATAGATGCCGCCTGCGCCTTAAATATAGTAGTAGCATACCCATGCCTAAAACCACTATATGCGGATGGATTAAACTCAACTAGCTTCTTGTTATCATTGCTAGTATCAGCACTATCTACCCTCTCCATACCCAGCACAAATCGATCCCTGGACGCGTGCATTACAGTAGCAAAATCACCATTGACCAATCCAAGCTTTTTATTTGTTTCTTTGATTAAAACACGATCGCCTTTCATGTAATAATGACCAGCAACTGACACCTCATTCCCGCGCAAATCACCAGAAAGTTTTAAATACTGACGCGCCCCATGGTTAAGCGCAGTAACATCAGCATTTTTCACCGCAAGAATTACTCTATCCGCTATTTTTTCTTTGCTTGTACTCCAATCAGCAAGCAAGCTCTGCATTGATTCATTCTTGGTAGGCGCTTCTAATATCTTACCATTAGCCTCTAATATAGACACACCGCTCCTAACCTCACCCTTAGACAAAGCCATTGCAACACTCCTGCCCCATGCATTTATCTGCCTCTGAATATTTAGAATTGAAGCGCTACCATACTTCTCCGCAAACACTTCAAACATCCCACCACGTTGCACAGAAGCTATTTGCCTCTCGTCACCAGACAATATCACATTGCACTTCAAGCCCGCAGCAACCCGCTCAAGCTCCTTAAAATCGTCATTACCAACCATCCCCGCTTCATCTACGACCAATAAGCTACCCTTAGGAAGCTCAAATCTTCCATTATTAAGCTTAAATAACATCCCTTTAATTGTATCGTTCTGCTCATACCCCCTACTAGCAAGCTCACTCCTAGCCTTATGAGTTGGAGCTAGGCCAATTACGTTTAAACCAGAAGCTTTAGCAATAGAAGCCACTTTACCAAGAACATATGATTTGCCAGTACCAGCCCTTCCTCTCAATATACGCATACCCCCTTCTCCTAGGAGCAAATGCGACAACGCGGAATGCTGCTCTTTCGTCAATGAGCCGCGCGCACTCTTAAGAATCTCAGCAACAATTCCTCTAGACTTCTCATTGCCTGTAGCTAAAAGATTCTTGCTGGAATTAATATAACCACCCAGGCGCAGTAACTTAGCCTCTTCTGATCTAACCTCGTTTGTAGTATAAGAACCCGTTGCTTTGCCGTTTTCATCATGCAACAGAATCAATGATTTGGAACTAAGGGCCTCTTCTACTAATTTA
>CAXMOU010000009.1:0-1195 GCA_964195465.1 uncultured Rickettsiaceae bacterium | reverse complement strand
CCCCTGAAGAAATTCTTTCTTTGGTTGCATAGACACCTCTCAAATGCTTTTAACTCAACAGGTGTAGAGTATTTTGTGCATTTTAACAAGCGACTTAAGGTTAAACCAGTTTAATCAAAAGTTCATGAGGTGGCCGTGAGTAATAAGCTATTGACTTAATAAGCGCTAACGTTTATTATACATGCCCCGATTATAAAAATGTTTTTAATTTAATGTAGGTGATATTATGAAAAGAAGACTTCCACAAAGTGGCCCCTACAGCAAAGCAGCAAAATTTGACGATCTGTTAACATACACCTCTTCTGAAAGAGCTCGTAGATCAGATATACAAAAAGAAATAGACTTAAACACTCCCATAATTCAAAATTGCTTTAAGCAAGCTATATCACACCACGCCAAGGCCACCCGCCTGGAAAGCAATGAAAACTACATAGGTGCCAAACAAGAGCTTGACCTAGCTAGCTCCTACATGGAGCAAGCGCAACAAATCATGGATAATTTAAATATTAGCAACAACCATCCATTTGCTGCAACATTATACGAAAGAATAAACAACCTAAGTCAGCTAATTCAATTAAACCTACCGGAGGAGGAAAGCGAGAGTGAGGAAAGCGAGAGCGAATCTAT
The DNA here is from genome assembly GCA_964195465.1 of uncultured Rickettsiaceae bacterium. Classification (GTDB taxonomy): domain Bacteria; phylum Pseudomonadota; class Alphaproteobacteria; order Rickettsiales; family Rickettsiaceae; genus Megaera_A. The sequence goes on along the minus strand of CAXMOU010000009.1, from coordinate 568 downwards.
AGCAGAATTAATAGCTGCAGCCGAAGCCTCGGAGCATACTAAACTCGAGCTTAGAGAAGCGATAGAAGCTGCAAAAAAAGCTATAAAAAGCAAGGAATCTGCAATAGAAGCAGAAAGAGCTGCAAAAGCAGAATGCCACGAGGCACTAGAAGCCGCTAGAGTAGCATTAGAAATTGCAAGGGCAAAAACTACCGCATTAACTGCCGCAAGAAAAGCAGCAGAAGACGCCTTCAATGCCGCAGAAGAAATCCAAAATATCGCCGCAGAAGCACAAGACGCATATGAATTCGCAGCAGACCTAGCACTAGATCTTAACGCCCATGCTAATCAAGTTGAGTTGCATGGAGCCGCAGATATGTTTGATATGTAAATCACGATTATTTACATCATATAAAACTACCTAAAGCGCCCATTACAACAGGGGCGCGGCTCTGTCCACATGATTGTGTAAATTCTGATAAGTTATAATTAAACAAATTATAATTTAAGAGGAAAAACAATGACACATAATATAGAAACATCAAAAATAAATGCAGCAGTAGATGTGCTAATAGAAGGGAATGTAGAT
>CAXMOU010000008.1:0-55707 GCA_964195465.1 uncultured Rickettsiaceae bacterium | reverse complement strand
CTTGTACCAAGATCCAGTAATGTTTCTATTCTGATTCGCTCTTCTGAGCTTAAATGATGTGACATATTCTTCTCTATATAAATTACTTATTTTAATAATATAGATCCTTATGTGTCGCATTTGAAGCTTTAATGCACCCTTTAGGCAAGGTGATCAAATAGGAATCATTGGCGAGCATGGTACAGAGAATAGCTTTGGTCTGCATGATGAGTTTAAAGTGTAGTTGCAAAAAATTGTTATGAAGGCGGAATTTAATTTCTCCTTCAAAACTCATCGGAAAGCTGTTACTATACCCACCATATATCTTATTCAAAATAGCGAATTTATGTGGATTGTTGTTCAGAAATTTGGTGGAACTTCTGTTGCGGATTTAGGCAGGGTGCGTCATGTTGCTAATATAGTTAAGGCAGAAATAGAAGCTGGCAATAAAGTTATTGCGGTGGTTTCTGCTATGGCTGGCGTCACGAACTCGCTGATCTCTAAGTGTAATGAAATTTCCAAATTAGAAAATAACATGCAGATGCGTGAGTATGATGCTGCAATAGCGAGCGGGGAAATAGTTACGGCCGCGCTGCTAGCTTTGGCGCTACAGGAGATTGGTATTAAGGCAAAATCTATGCAAGGCTGGCAAGCACCTATCAAAACAGACGATAATCACGGAAATGCGCAGATATATAAAGTTGGCACTAAGTTGCTGCAGGAGTTGCTGCAAAATGGCACCGTACCTGTAGTTACTGGCTTTCAGGGCGTAGCGAATTTGGGTGATGTTACTACTCTTGGCAAGGGCGGTTCAGACACTAGCGCAGCTGTTATCGCTGGTGAAATGGGAGCAGAGCGCTGCGATATATATACGGATGTTGATGGTATTTATAGCGCTGACCCGCGCGTGGTGCATGACGCGCACAAGATAGATGAGATAAATATAGATGAGCTTTGTGCTTTATGCCAAGGGGGCGCTAAAGTGCTTCACCCTGGTGCGGCTTTAGCTGCAAGGGAATATGGGTTGCAGATGCGAGTTCTTTCTTCCTTCTCTGGAAATTCTGGTACTCTGGTGAGCCATTTGAATGAGTCTTCATTGCCAAAAGATAGCTCCTGGATTACTGCTATTACCTCTAATAAGAATCTGTTGAAGCTTCATCTTCATTGCCAAAAGACAGAATATATACAAGTACTTGATTCATTAGCAAAAGCGATGATTGAGATAGACTCCGCCTCTGATATAGAGGGTGGGTTTTTACTAGCTATAGCTAATTTATCCGATAAAAATAGGCTGCAGAAATTGCTGGATCGCCTAAAATCCCGCTCTATTATAAAAAAATACGAACTAAGCGCAGAGATTTCTTCTGTGACGATAGTTGGCTATGGTATACATAATAATAGCAGCTTGATTAACAAAGTGACTCAAGAATTAGAGAGTAATGGCATAGAGATATTATCATCGCAGATATTTAATACTAGAATGTCGTTGCTTGTTAATGATAGAGATAACGAACGAGTAATCAAATTGCTGCATAATAAATTGCTATAGTAAAATAAGATGATCACTGCATTAAATGCATTGCGTAAGATGAGGCTTCGTTATTTGCTGCATACCCCCATGCTGGCATTTATTTTTGTTGTTGCCTGCTTGGCAACTGCTCTTCTTTTAAAAGAAATCAATTCACCCACTGGCCATGTTGCGCTTTATAGCCAGATGGTTTTCTGGATATGGATGACTATATTTTTCTCAACTTTAGCAGATAGCTATGCTGAATCTAAGATGGTTAGTAGGGCGCCTTTGAACTTGCATTCTAAATCAATGTTTGTGAAGAAGATTGCGAGCCTGAAACATCTGGAGCATGTTAAGCAAATTGAATATTCTAAGGTGCGATCGGGGAATTTGATTATCCTAGAGCGCGGTGATGTTGTGCCGTTCGATGGGGTGATTGTGCAAGGTGCGTGCTATGCAAATGAAACAAACGTAACTGGTGGGCTTGGTAATATCCCAAAAAGCATAGATGGGGACGGGATATTAACAGCTGGCAGCAGAATAGTCGGTGATCAAAGAATTGTGATGCGGGTGAGCTTCGCTAAAAAAATATCCTTCTTTGCCAGGGCGCGTAAGATTCTAAAGAATATTAACAGGCAGTCTCTGCCTTCTGAGGTTGCCCTGCAGCGGATAATTTTGGGCCTATCTGTATTGTTTGTTTCGGTGATTTTTACTGTGTGGGTGATTGCGCGCTATTCTGGCTTCACGATTCCACCTATATACTTGCTGGACCTAATAGTAATATTATTACCAACGACTATTTCTGGGCTTCAACATGCTGTTATTTTGTTTGGTAAGGTGAAGTTAGAGAATTCTGGAATTATTATTAATGACCATGTGGCGCTAGATAGCGTGGTGGATGTAAATATCATTCTGATGGATAAGACGGGAACGCTAACAGTAGGCAAGCGGGAGATGAATGATTTTAGTTTAATCTCCGAGAAAATTAACGAACAAAAATGTATGGATTATTTGTTGCTAGCATCTCTGCATGACGTGACTGTTGAAGGCATTAGTGTGCTTGGGTTTGCAGCGAAAAGATCCAAGCTAAAAAAACGCGATATAGATCATGCAAAATATAAATATCTACCATTTTCTTCATCAATGCCAATAAGTGGGTGTGACTATGATGGGATTAAAATACGCAAAGGTGGAATCGGTGCTATTGCTAATTATTTAAACAAGGAAGTAAAAGACCTGCCAGAGCCTGTATTGAGAGCTACGAAAATTATCGCAGTAAATCACGGCACGCCGATATTGCTTGTTGTAAACAGGGAAATCGTTGGGATTGTGCATCTGCGCGATAGATTGCGCAAAGGTGTGATTAAGCAGCTGCAAAAGCTACATGATGATGGCGTAGCTACAGCCCTAATAACTGGTGATAACGCTTTCACAGCTGAGTATGTAGCGCAAAGACTTGGCATTAAAGAGATATATACAGAGGCGACGCCGGAGAAAAAGCTCCAAATAGTAAAAAATCTTCAGCAGAAAGGCTATGTGGTGGCAATGTGCGGCGATGGGGTGAACGACTCTCTAGCTCTTGCCCAGGCGGATATTGGCTTTACTTTTCAAACCTCAGAAGAGATGCATTCTATTATGTCTGGCAATGTGGTGTCTCAGAACCATGATTTATCAGCTTTGGTGGATTTAAAGAATGTATGTAAGAAAATGACTGTGCGGCGTGGGGCTTTGACGGTTTTTTCTCTGGCATCCGATATTGCTAAATATTTCGTGATTGTTCCAGCTTTGTTCACCACTGCATTCCCGCCATTGGCAGTGCTGAATTTTATGAATTTCCGTTCGTTAGAGAGCGTGGTTTTGGCTTCTGTGATGTTTAATGCCTTGGTGATTTTGGTCCTTACGCCAGTTATCTTTAAAGATTATAATAGGCTAAAAAGCAAATATTCTCTCTGGACAAGCATATTGCTATACGGCGCGGGTGGATTGATCTCTCCATTTATATTTATAAAATTGATTGAAATATTCATTCATTGGGCAGGTCTGTTATGATCAAAAACATATTTTCTAGTTTCTTTCTGTACCTGCTTTGTTTGTTGCTAATTGCTGCATATTCATTGCTTGTTTATGTGGGTGGTAATTTTTTCTTTCCTGAAAAATCTGGCGGTAGTTTGATGCTTGATAAGCATGGTCAGGTTCATGGTTCTGTTCTGTTAGCACAAGCGCTGGGTTCAGATAAATATTTCACCAGCAGAACTATAATGAAAATAGACCAAGATTGCGATGTTGCTCTTTATAATTCAGAGCTTAAATCCGTGCTGATAAATAGCTTGAGCAAGATAGATAATCCTATAGATGTATCATTCCTAACACCGTCATTTAGTTTGCTAGACCCGTATATCACCAAGCGCCAAGCTGAAACGGAAATAGCAAAAATAGCAAAGGTACGCGGTGTTTCTAAGGAGGAAATTCATGCGATAATTGATGAGCTAACATTATATAAATCCTGGCCATTCTTTGAGCTAGATATAGTAAATACCACATTGCTAAATGCTAGACTTGATAGCTTAAATTAAAATTCTATTAATTTTTGTAAAAAAGTAGTTGCACAGTGTGGATAATATTGCTATTATGCTCTCCCCAAAACACGGCCACCTCATGAACTTTTGATTAAACTGGTTTAACCTTAAGTCGCTTGTTAAAATGCACAAAATACTCTACACCTGTTGAGTTAAAAGCATTTGAGAGGTGTCTATGCAACCAAAGAAAGAATTTCTTCAGGGGTTTGAAGAGTGTTTTAGATCTGTAAAAGATTCAAGACAGGCAAGTAAAATTGACTATCCACTAATTGAAATCTTATTTTTAAGCGTAGTAGCGGTTGCAGGTGGAGCATTTAGCTTTGGTATGATTGAATATTTTGGTAAAGCTCATCTTGAAATTCTAAGATCCTATTATCCATTCAAAAACGGGTCTCCAAGCGATGATACGATCAGAAGAGTTTTTGAAGCTGTTGATCCAGAAAATATGAACAACGTATTGCAACAGTATTTTACTCAAGATTGGCAAGCAGAAGGTAAGCATATTGCAATAGATGGCAAGACTTTAAAGGGGTCTAAGCGTAATTGCACACGGGCTTTGCATATGCTAAATGTTTATGCATCTGGTTCTGGTTTAACATTATTTGGTAAAATAGTTGAGGCTAAAACTAATGAGATTACGGCTATCCCAGAAGCTCTTGAGTTGCTTGATTTAAAGGGCTCTACAATCACAATTGACGCTATGGGTTGCCAAACAAATATAGCGCAAAAAATTATCGACAAAAAAGCAAATTATATTTTGGGGTTAAAAAGGAATCAAGCCTCATTATATCATGAAGTGCAGACAGTATTCTCTAGCAAGGCTGAGGTGTTTTTTGATATGGACAAAGAGATAACGGAAGATAAGGGGCATGGTAGAGTTTGCAAAAGAACATGCAGGATAGTTACTAATCTTACTAAATTACCCAATGTAAGTTCATGGCCTGGAGCACAGTCTATCATTGAGATCCAGAGAGAAACCACTACAAAAGGAGCAACAACATTATCAACAAATTACTACATAAGCAGCAGCGCAGATACTGCAGCAACAATGATGAAAAACATCAGAGATCATTGGAAAATAGAATCGATGCATTGGATGTTAGATGTGGTTCTAAAAGAAGATGCTAGCACTATGAGTAACGGTAATGTGCCTGCTAATATGGCAATAATGCGGAGATTTATACTAAATATTTTGACCAATATGAAGGGAAAAAGAGACTCTAGACCTATGCTCATGAAAATGATCGGATGGTCTCCAAATTATCTTCATAAGTTTATTGGATTATTAATGAAGCGTTCATGAGGTGACCGTGGTTATTATTACCATTAAGTTTAAAAGAATTAACTAAATCTGGGTGTATAGATTATGGCAAAAAAAAGAGACAACGCATACGAAGAGTTTATAGCTGGTTTTGATAAAAGAGATGCGGCATTAAAAGCTGCAAAGAAGGAAGCTAAGGATAAAGCTGAAAACAAAAAGTTTCTACAAGAATTTATAAAAGACCTTGATAAAGTAAAAGCGGATAAGCAAGCAGATGTGGAACAAGAGGGATATCTCCAGGATTTCCTTGCTGACCTTGATGCTCTCGACGCAGCAGAAGCAGAAGTAGCTGGTGCAGTAGCTGAAAACGCTCATGGCGACTAATCCACTATACATATAGACAGGTAACTATAGGCAACCACCTGTAGTTACTTTCTTTTTCCATATTTCGCGCTACATTCACTTCTATCTTTATGGCAATATAACAGAACTTGCTTATGATTCCACAATTCGCTATTAGGAATCACCTGCCCTCTATTGCATTTTAGCTTTTTTGAAACAACAATCTGCACATCAGCATTTGAGCATCTCCAATAATTTAACGATATCACCTTGCCAGATGGCAAAGTAAATTTAGCATCCCTAGCAAATAGCTTTCTGCGATGAATAACAACATCTTTCTGCCCATACCAGCTCACCCAATAATCTGTGGTGAATTTTGGGATGTCCTTGTCCAAGTAAATTTCTAAATCTCCATCGCTATTTTTTACGCCAACTGCTTTTAAATTATGATCATAAATAAAATCTGGCTTAGGAGTTTGTAGCATCATGTATGTTGAGGCTATCATAATAACCACCCCCCAGAATCTCCACCTTGTTTGCCACAAACATACCCAGAAAAAACCCATAGCAAACAGCATCAAACTCAAAGGCGATACATGCCCTACAGACCATACTGAGCCTGGCAAATCCACAATATACCCAGCCGAAGCCGTTATAATCCCAACAAAAAACCCAAGAGCCTGCAACGGCCATGCAGCAATGCCAAACGGCATTAGCAAAACAGCAAGCAATGCAAGTGGCATCATAAAAAAGGACATTAACGGCACTGCAATTAAATTCATCAAAACAGAATAGGTAGCGAATTTATAAAAATGATAAACCACAAACGGAGCAGTCACTATGCTTGCCAAGAAGCTGGAATAGATATTTGTGAATATATAGAATTTTACAGAAGCAACCACCCCCTTACTTGCCCCCAAAATATGCTTATGGCGCAGGTAAAATTCATAGCCAGATATAAGGCATAGCACAGCAGTAAAAGATAACTGAAAGCTTGGATGGAACACATATTCTGGCAGGAATATTAGAATCAAAAAAGCTGCTATCATTACAGATCGAAGCGGATAAGGCACCCTGCCAATCATCATGGCTATAATAAATATAGCAGTCATAATAAAAGCGCGCGTAGCAGCGATGTTCCCACCGCTAATCTTTAAATATAAAAAACTACCAACTATAGAAACAACAGCAGATATAAGCTTGATATTTGTATTATAAGCAAAATAATTTGAGCAATTAAGCATCACCCGCGTACATACAAAGAAAATCATAGCCACAAGCGAAAGATGGAGTCCAGAAACGCTCAAGATGTGGGCCACTCCACTATTTCGCATATTCTCTGCAATATCTTTTGGAATGGCCTTAGTTTCGCCAATTAGAATAGCAGCAGCAAAATTACCATTTTTTGTCCCCAGCTCACTTAGCAATATCCTATAAATTGCTCGTCTTATATCCTGAATATACTCGTTAAAAAAGCTGCTATTTTTTTCAATTATTTCAGGCTCGGTAAGCGCATATCCACTAGCTTCTATAGAAGACATGCGCATGTAAAAACCAAAATCATAAGCCCCAGGAAGCACTGCTCCCTGCAGCGGAAATAATTTTGCTCGCAATTTTATATTATCCCCATAAGAAAGATCCGCTGCTATTTTGTTTGCAACATTAATGCGCACCCTCTTTAGACTTTTGATGCTCTTCTTCCTAGAGAACCTCTTATCATATTTCAACGAAACATCATTAAGAGTAATTTGCATCCCGCGGAGTGTGGGCTTTATAATCTCTACGTCTCCAGTTATTTCTGCGGTAACAGCCCTAGTAAGCGGAGAAGATCCGGCTGAAGATACGCGCGCGCCGGCAGCAAGCATCCCAACGCAAAAGCTAAACGCGCACGCTATAGCAAAAAAGATCAGCAAATTTCTTTTCCGAAAAAATATAGTAAGCGTAAGCAGCGCTGGCAATGATACGAAGAAAAAATAATTAGGTAGGGAACCAGCGAAGCGAAAGAAGAAAATAATTCCGAATATAAAACTAACAAAATACCACAAGCTTAGATGATGATATTCTTGCTCTAACTTAGAATATAGGACCTTCATTTAATCGCACATTCCAAGAATGATTTTAGCAGCTGATTCTGAAGCCTTCTTACCTGACTTAAAACCAATAGACTCTAACACTTGCTGAGATTTTACGACCTGGTTACGAGCTCTATCTTTATCGTTCAGTAGCTGGCTAAGCGCATGGGTTACATTTTCTGCATTAAAGTCCGACTGGATATATTCAGGAATAATCTCCCTATCAGCAATGATGTTGATCAAAGACGCATATTTAATTTTGATCATCATTTTAAGCGCGAAGAAAGTAACTGGATTCAACTTGTATCCAACAATCATAGCGGTGCCAGAAGCTGCTATCTCTAGAGTATTAGTTCCAGACTTAGCGAGAGCGCAATCTGCTGCTGCAAATGCCTTTAGGCGGTCTGTAGAAAATATATAGTCAAACTTACTATCTTCCAAAAATTTTGAGATCACCGAAACATTGGACTCATCTGGCTGAACAAAAACAGCTTTAATTTTGTGGGTTGTCGATAATTCATCAAGCACCTGACGAATAATTGGCATATGCCTTATGATTTCGCCCTTGCGGCTACCAGGAGTAATTGCTATCACTTTATGTTCGTCCGTAATATCAAACTCCGCGCGCAGCTCTCTAGAGTCAGTATAAAACTCCTGCTCTAATGCTGGGTGGCCAATACATATGCTAGACAGACCATGCATGGTAAAATAATGCGGTTCAAATGGCAGCAGAGTTAATAGCTTGTCATATATCTTTGCATATTTCTTTGCGCGGCCAGGCTTATAAACCCACACAGAGGGTGCAACAATATGTAAAAGCTTAATATGCGGCGCCAATTCTCGCAGCCTCTTCGCCACTCGGAACGTGAAGCCAGGAGAGTCAATAGTAACTACAACTCTTGGATTTTTTGCGATTATATCTTCGACAGTTTCATTGATTAGCTTATTGATACGGAATATATGCGGTAGAATCTCAAGAAACCCCATCATATTAATTTCGTGCAAGTGAAACAAAGCCTCCTGCCCCGCTTCCTTCATACGATCGCCACCAACTCCGCAAAATTCCATCTTGCCAAAATCGTTACCAGCACAAGAGCGCAGATGATTTATCAATCGCGAACCTATGAAGTCTCCAGAATTTTCACCAGCGATAATATAAAATTGCATATCTATCTAATTTTTATCTTTATGGCACAAGCTTAGGGATTTATCTACAGAATCTGACTCTATACCAATACAACCCAAAATACTATGGAATATATAATCATGAGAGATTTCTTTACCCAAGGATTTCTGAATGCTTGACCATTTATCTGCATGTTTACTTTTGTATTTATCGGAGGCCCAAAGTATAAATGGAACTTCTCTCTGCTCTTCTATATCTCCCTCATGGCCATGAAGCAAGCGCCCGCATTCACCAAGTGACTCACCGTGGTCTGAAGAATAAATTAGGAATGCATTTTTATCTTTTAGCAGCTCAATCACGCTAGACAAAAAAAAATCCGTATATAAAATAGAGTTATCGTAGCTATTTACCAGCTCATTGCTATCGCAGCTAGATGCATCATGCTTTGCAAGAGAAGTGTCTATATCTGGCATAAATTTCTGAAATGCCTTTGGGTACCTAGAAGCATAATTCCAGTGACTTCCTGTTGTATGTAGAACTAAAAACTTCTTCCCATCCTTAGTAAGGTTTTGTTCAAAATATGGCAATATTTTTTCATCATGACTATTTGGCTGCATCACAATTGAACCACCAGGGATCATATGAAAATCAATCTCGTCATAGAATGAACCGCCCTTTCTGTTGCGATAATATTTCGTAATGGACTGCGTTCCCATCCATACTGTATTGAACCCAAGCTTAGTAAGCACAGAGAGTATGCTAGTTTCCTTATGTACTAAATTTATGTCCTGCTCACCGTAGCGGGAAAGCATACACGGCACAGCAAGATAGGTGCTCCCAGCGCATGACCTAGCCTTAAAGCTCGCTACATCATCCATTTTAGAAAGGTTGGGAGTAGTCTCACGCTCGTAGCCATTTATAGCAAAATTACTATACCTAGCAGACTCACCAATAACCAGCACTCCTATGATATCCTCGTCTGAGGAATCCACAAATTTGAATTTTGTAGATAAATCCTCTTTAGTATATTCTTCGCCTTCGCCAACAAAGAATACATAACTATTATGCAAATATTGCATTGGAAAATATCCTTTCAAAAAGCTAAATCTAGGCGAGATAATATTCATCACAATAATCAGCAAACAAACGGCAGCCAAAATTCTTGTTAAGAAAGATTTTGTAGTTTGTATGTTGAAATATTTTATACTATACAAGCAGATAGAAATACTAAATATCACCCATACAATAATCCTAGCACTAAGCAGCTCGGCGACTTCTGTAGGATGCGTTCCAAAAATCGTTGGCATCATCGCTGCCGTTGGCGCTACAGAAAAGAAGAACAAATAATAACTAGCAAACGCACCAGTTATAAACAAAAACAATGAACCAATAATAAATACCCTGCGATGAACCGAAAGGCCAAAGAAGAATACAAACAAAACAATCAGATTATAGATAAAATCCTTTACAAGCTCTAAGATAGCAGGCAAAATATCCGCTTGATAATAGCTGAACTTATAAATCATAACAGCCGAATTAAATAACAAGCAATACATTATTGCAAACACAAAAGACGCCTTGATTAAATTGCCATCAAGATACTTTTGAATAAATTTGAACATAAACTAATTTTCCACAGAAATTTTTAATCGATTATTGTAACTAACATGATCCTAGAGTCACTGCAAGAATTTTATACATTTTTTAAGCCACAATCACCAATCCTGTCTATTGATTATGGCAAGAAAAAAATTGGCTTGGCGATTTCTGCCCTAGACCACACACTACCAATGCCGCTAAAATTACTAATCGGCGATTCCGATAAGAAAAAATTACAAGAAATAAGCGAAATCCTAAAAGCGAAAAACATCTGCGCAATAGTAGTTGGATTGCCCCTTAATATGGATGGAACCAAAAGCCAACAAACATTAGAAGTAGAGAAATTCACAGAGAAACTAGAAAAAAGAACTCACCTACCAATCTTCATGCAAGATGAACGCCTAACCTCTAAGGCTGCCGATAATCTACTAAAAAACTTCGGCCTAAACCGCAAAGCCCGCAACGCAAACGACGATCTAGCCGCCGCAAGCATGATTCTAGAAACCACTATCGAGTCTTGCAAGAAATTCTAAACACACCAACCTTAAATCTTCTTCCCCTCCGTAACAGAAAGAACCCAGTCTATTAATTTGGCTTCGTCTCTAAAGTCACCTTCGTATATTCTAGATGGAACCAAGGCTTCGCCTAGCTTGTGATGCGGCTCTATTCTGATTTGGGTTGGATAGAAAAAGTCAAACATTTCGCTTGGTGAGCGCTCTTTTTTTGCGTAGGAATAAATGCTCTGCACTGTAGTTTGCTCGCCAATATGCACGGCACCTAACTGCTTCATCTCCTTAACAAAGGTCCAGCATGTACTACGGCAGAAATTATCCGTTAATACATAAATTTTTGCATTGAATCTTTTGCTGTCTGTGTTTGTATAAAGATTTTCTTTATCATCATATATACTCCATTTTTTTAAGAAAAAATCAGCACCTTTCTTGAGTTGAGACTTGTATTCTTTGGCATCTGCCCTGGCACGTGTTTTAGCAAAATTCAAAAAATTCTGACGGCTAATTCTTTGCTTTTTAATCCAGTGTTTGTTATATGAATGATTCTTTCCAAGCGATTTAATAAAATCATCACCCCATAAATTACGAAGCACAGGTCGCGCCCATCTTGAGGCACCGCCACCACGATTACCGCGCATATCGAACAATATATAATCTTCCTTTGCTAAGTCATTTTTAAGCCTAGAAAGCATTCCTGTGTAATATACAATCTCAGAGCGCCCAGGGAAGAAGCTAGGTATCTTGATCCAAATACCATTAGAAACCATTTCAACCTTAAAAGAGTCATTTACATCTGGTTGCTTCACCTGCCTTGCAGCTTGAAGGCCACCGGCGTCAAGATCTGTATATTTCAAATCTACATTTAGCTCTTCATCACCATGCATAATGGTAATTGTTCTAGGTGATGGTTTATACCTGTTGCCATCAACCATCAACGCATATAGGCTGGCAGCTTCTAGAGTTAGCTCGGATCTATCATTAGCATAGAATGGAAGTAAATAATCTTTGTAATAATCATCTATTTTTTGGCCATTAATGTGTGTTAGCCTATCACCTACTTTAACCTTGCCCAGATATTTCAAAGCTGGGTGACGATATATTATGTAATGCCCATCCCCGTTTTTGGCGCTTAAAATACCAGGATATTGCTCTGGTGGTAATAGCACATAGCCCCTTAGGCTAATGTGAGATATATTAAAACCGTTTATGTAATATTTCATTACATAATAACAATCATCCGCATCGCGTATACCGTCTATAAGCTGAAGAGCATCTTTGTAACCTTTTTTATACCAAGCAGGAAAATCTTTATCCTCCTTATTTGCAAAAGGCGCTGAATTATCCTTTACAATCTTGCGAAAAAAATTCAAGTCTTTTTTACATATTTCGATGTAATTCTTCACCTCCTTGCTATTCTCAGCCATTGCAGTTAACGAGTGCAATGCTATGTATATAGAGAAAAATACAGATACTATTTTCATAAAACTTTTTGCCCATTTAAAACTATGCTTTAATAGTAATCCTTATGAATCATGGTTAGCAATAAAAACTAGCAATTACAATGCTAATAAGTAATAAAAATATAATTACTGAGATTTACTGCCAACAAACCAACCTAAACTCGTTTTTCTTCTTAGTGTTTTAGCTTTTTTATGTTGCAAGCTGAATCATTTATGTATAATAACATAATGAACTGCGCTAATTATGGAAAATAGCTATGCAATTAGAGAAAACAAAATTATCTTCTGTATCCTGCAAAGGCAAGGAAGCTCCTTATGACCATCCAAAAGTTTATTTGGAAATAGACAAAAAAATCGGCAAAATAGAATGCCCGTATTGCAGCAAAATCTTTGAGCTAGAACAAGTGTGAACAAGAAAAGTTTTTTCATCTCAATATTCACCGTATTCGTACAATATTACGACTATCATTTGTTTGGGTTTCTGGCCGCCAACATAGCCACGCATTTTTTCCCTGCAGATGAAATCGTAACCCAATTACTAAATACCTATTTCATAATGGCAATAGCGATGGTAGCAAAGCCACTTGGCGCTATAGTGCTTGGTAAGATCGGAGATCTGCATGGGCGTTCTAACAGCTTCCGTATCAGCATTCTCGGAACTGCTGCCGCGTCCGCTGTTTTGTTTGCCATTCCATCATATGAATCTATTGGCCTCCTTTCGGCTTTTATATTATTGCTATGCAGAATGATGATTTGCGCTTGCGTAACTTCTGGCTCAGATGGCGTACGCATATATGTTTATGAGCATATAGACAAATCAAAACAATGTTTTGGCGTAGGGATAACCACCCTATTTACTCAGGCTGGCTCACTAACTGCCATCTCATCAGCTTGGTTTTTTACGCAAGATACAATGCCAGATTATAGCTGGAGATTTGCTTTTTTACTTGGTGCCGCGTTTGGGGCTCTGCTGCTTGTAGTTATGAAAATGTCGAACTTTTCTGATAATCGCCAAGTAAAGAATGATCCAAAATTTGAAGAATTCCGCAACCTACCTTTAGGGCGAATAATCAAGTCAAATTGGAAACTGTTTTTGCTATGCCTAATATTAGCTGGAAGCATCGGCAGCACTAATCAATTTCTTATAATATTTTTCGGCACTTACAATTTCGAGATACTAAAAACAATAGACCGCTCAACCATGCAGCTATATATCTTATTAGCAATCATTGCCTATATGGTTGGTAGTCTTATTGGTGGATATATGGCAGATAAATTCGGGCTCTTCCGCGTTAGCATGTTTGCGACAGTTGCTATTCTATGCTGCTCTGTTTTACTATCTATTTACCTAAACAAAATGGTGATGAATCAGTGGGTGTTCTTTGCATTATCGTTCTCAATGCCGTTCCTAACCATGCCCTCTGCAGCGATATTCAAGGAAGCCATCCCTACGGTCATTAGGTACCGATTATTCGCGCTTAGCCACGCGATAGGGTCTGTATTTATTTCTGCACCTACTGCATATGTATCTACGTGGGTGTATCAGAAAACGGAGATAGCATGGCTGCCAGTTTGTTATTTCATGATAACTATCTTAATGATAGCCCTGCCTTTATATTATTTAGATAAAATAGCGAAGAAAAACTAACCCTACTTCAAATCAAATCGATTATGCATTAATTTTTGCTCAGCAACATCAACAACGCTTTCTGCTAGTTCACTCGCGAAATCACTACTCATTTGCGCCATGCCCAATTTCTTTTTAAACCATGATTGTTTTTGCTCGATATGTTCAATTTTAACATTGTCTCCATATCTCTCTTGGATGAATGAATACATCTCATCAACGCCGTCTGCTAAGCCAAAATCAACAGCTGTTTGGCCAGTCCAGAACTCGCCATTAAACAGGATGTCATCACTCTGCGTTAGGCGCCCTGCTCTGCATGTTTTAACAGTATCTACGAAATGCTCGTGGATTTCCTTCTGAATCTTTTTAATAATTTTAATATCAGACTCTTTAACATCTAAAAAGGGATCAAGCACAGATTTTGTTTTGCCCTGAGTATATACCCTGCGCTCAATGCCCAGCTTCTCTATAGCATCCTTAAATCCAAAACTGCTAGAGATTACCCCAATACTACCAACTATAGAGCTGCGGCTTACATATATTTTATCGCCCGCGCAGGCCAGCCAATATCCACCAGAGGCAGCAACATCTTCAACAAAGCTATATACAGGAACTTCTTTTTCTTTCGCTAATTTTCTGATTCTACTAGCAATAAGCTCTGACTGAACAGGCGACCCACCAGGAGAATTAATGCTAAGACACACAGCCTCCAAACGATCAATATTAAACATTTTCTCAATCATTTTATTAAGCGAGTTGAGAGTAAGACCAGACTTCATAGCACCAGCCTTGCCAATTACTCCATCTAACCTAAACACAGCAACAGTCTGCTTAGAACCACCAAAGCCAAGAGGCAAAAATGTTAGCAACTGATCTAATCTGCTTAAACGCTTTGAAGACATAATATCTCTAGTTCCAGTAATAGTATTTTGATTAGTTGATTTTATTTTCATTTTTTACTTCCTTTTTTAATTGCGAACTATTCTTTTTAACCACTTCTTTTTCAGGCGTTTTCATATATTTACCAACCTTCTTATTAAGCGAAATAACTTTATAAGTATTCTTTGGTGTTACTGGGTTTCCTTCCATTTGCTCAAGCAGCATAGCGCGTATTTTTTTGTCATGCCATTTTACTGGGCCTTTGAAATTTATTTTCATTTTACCATCTGCATTAATCAAAATGGCTGTCGGCATACCAACAATTGAAAGAGAGCGGAATAGCTTGTTTTGATAATCGTGGAATATTTCCAAATGCCTGATTTCGTTCTCAGTAAAATGCTTCTTAATAACATCCATTCCTTGATAATCTTGCGATGCCGCTATAATTTTAAATGGGAGCTTGCGAAAATCCTTCTGCAAATTATCAAGCGATGGCATCTCACCAACGCAGGACCCGCACCAAGTAGCCCAAAAAACTAATAATACAGTATTGCCTTCATATTGGTCAAGGAACACTTTGTTGCCTTGTGTGTCATAGATAGGCGTTTCTGTATCCACATATTCATCATGCTGCGTAATGAGCAGCTTAGCAGCCGACACATTTTGACAAACAAACAATAGCAAAAAAAGACTAACCAGGTATTTCATAATTCTTATTGCCCACTGAGATAATTTTTCTATATAATCCATTCATGTAAAATATAAGTAAACTTGCCATGAAACAAACTGTTTTTATTTTTTTGATATCTTTTATCATAATAGCTTGCGGAATAAAAAGGCCGCTCACACTAGATCAACCGCGAATCAAAGCTTCATCAGAGTCGTAATCAATTATGCTTATAGCAGTTATTGCATTTTTTCTTGTCGTTACTATAGGCGCGCCTATCCTTGGTAAATATATCGCTATGATATATAGATACGAGCATGTTGATCATCAGATATTAAAGAACAAAAAGAGCCGCTGGGCAAGTCAAAACTGGCAAGAATATTTTAAAAGCCTGATCTGCTTTAATATTATCTGTATTATCTCCACATTTCTAATTCTATATTTTCAGCATTATTTGCCCATGACAGATGAGCACACTCATCAAATGAGCTTCTCTAATGCTGTCAATGCTGCTATCTCCTTTTCAACAGGAACATTTTGGCAAAGCCATAATCCAGAAACAGAAATGACTATGTTCTCGCATTTATTTGCTTTGACCATGCAGAATTTTCTTTCAGGCGCCACAGGAATAGCCGTGTTCATAGCCTTTATTAGAGGGATAATTAATAGCCGCAATCCATATATTGGTAATTTTTATGATGATTTCCTGCGCGCGCTACTCTTCATTCTGATTCCATTCTCCATAATTGCTGCTATCTCTCTGATTGCGTTTGGTATGCCGCATGATTTTACTGGGATGATTAGCTATGCAAATCTAGGCGGCGCAGAAGAGCAGCTATATCTAGGACCCATTGCTGGGCAAGTGGCTATTAAGAACCTGGTTGCAAATGGTGGGTCAATATTTGCGACCGCTTCAGCCCACCCGTTTGAAGCACCATCCAGAGAAGCAATAATGCTTGGCCTATTTATGATCGTAATGATGCCATCTGCTATGATCTTCACTTACGGATTTCTAGTGAATGCCAGGAGCCTAAGCTGGTCTTTGTATGCAGTTGTTGTATCCATAATGATTATATCCCTATTAATAATGAATTTGGGCGAAACCACATACGGCCTCCCACTAATTCTCGGAGAGAATAGTCTGCAGGATAATTTCAACTACACAGGCAAAGAGATGATCTATGATAAGTTCCCATCTCTAATGTGGATATTATCTATAACAATGAGCTCGGATGGTTCGCCCAATGCTTGTCTGGAGCATTATTCACCACTCAGCACGCTTGTTCTGTTCTCCAACTTAATTATGAGCAAATTCGTAATTGAAGGGGTTGGGTCTGGGTTTTTTGCTATGCTCTCATATTTGATCGTTGCTGTTTTCCTTCGTGGGTTAATCACTGGCCAGGCACCGAACTTCTTCGGCAAACGCATTACCATCAATGAAATCAATTACGTAATTATAGTCTTCTTAATTATGCCTGTCGGGGTACTTTTATTTACTGGAATCACTCTATTGTTGCCATATTCACAAAATCTGATAACATATCACGGGTCACAAGCAGTCACGGATATAACATATAATTTCGCTTCTAGCTTCGCAAATAACGGCTCAAGCTTTTCAGGGATCGACACTTCTACTGACTATTTTAATTATATGACAGCCATAGCTATGTTTATTGGCAGATACCCAATAATCTATTTTTCACTAGCCATTAGCGGATCTTTTGCGGCGAAGCAAAGAATCACCAGTGAGATTCGTCAGAGAACGCAATCTAGCATTGAGCTAAGCTTATTCTTGCTAATTACCGTTCTTCTTGTTGGCGCTATTATGTTCCTGCCGCTAATGATCCTTGGCCCATTACTAGAATTTATCAATATGTAACGCAATGAAAAACTACATACAAATCTTACTCATAACAATAATCGCATCTGCTTTATCTGGCTGTAATGGCGCTTCTTCTACTTCATACCGAACAATAGGAGCGGATTTAAGAAAAAACTACCAGCTAAGCGGCAGTGATATAATTCTAAATTATGACCTAGCCCGCATAGATAACACTAATTGCATATATTCTGCAGATCTTGGTCTAATATTAAATAACCAAGCCTATGTTAATAATTACTTAGATAAATTCCATAGGAACTATAACTCTCCAAGCGTACTACGCAAAGAGGCTATGAAGAAAACCGTACGCATTTATAAATTGCTACTCTCCATACATAAAAAACATCGCATCCTGAGCAATAATAATTATCAATATGTAAAAAAAGTAGCCAGGGCGGATCTTACAAAAATCGATATTCGCAAAACACTATATAAGCTCGACAAAATCATGGCTATAGTGCCCGTGATGCTACCAATTTATCATGCGCAAATCAGCAGCAAATACGGCAAAAGATACCACCCTATTAAAAAAACGAGAAAATTCCATTGCGGGATTGATCTAGTCGCAAAACGCTATGCCCCAATATATTCAGCAGCGTATGGCCGCGTGAAATTCGTAGGACGCAAAAATGGCTTTGGCAACATTGTGGAAATAGAACATGCTAGAAATGTAGTCACAAGATATGCACATTTGAGCAAAATCCTAGTACAAAAAGGCCAAGGCGTTTCCAGAGGAACCATAATCGGCAAGCAAGGCCAAACCGGAACAGCCACAAAACAGAACCTACATTTCGAAATACACATAAAAGGCCGCCACGTAAACCCGTATAGCTTCATAGCGCACGCTTGTAAGTGCAGGTGATGCGCCTCATAGAGCATTCGACGCGGCTATCCAAAAAACTGTAAATACTAATAGAGTCTCACTCCTGTAGTTTGGGGCAACTAATAAATAGCTGGAATCCATTCCATGCTGTCCATAGCTTCGAGCATAAATACAAACAGAAATATACCAAAAATAGCAACTAATACACTAAAGAAAATAGTACGAAAAGCTTTGTTCCACCAGGAGAATAGAAGCATGACCACTATAACGCCCATGGTATAATACCCGCCACTTACCAAAATCTGCACCAGTAGATTATTGGTAAAATAATCAATAACAGACTTGTTATTGATTGCAAACGCAGTAGAAAATGGAAA
This sequence comes from uncultured Rickettsiaceae bacterium, assembly GCA_964195465.1. Lineage (GTDB taxonomy): Bacteria > Pseudomonadota > Alphaproteobacteria > Rickettsiales > Rickettsiaceae > Megaera_A. The sequence goes on along the minus strand of CAXMOU010000008.1, from coordinate 37,015 downwards.
AAACATCGCAACAAAAAGCATGCTCGCAGACAAAATTCTATGATATATTTTATGCATAAATTTTTCCCATAATATTCACTTAAATTCCTGCACGCTCGACTATTTTTTTCTTGATCTCGGCGATTGCTTTTGCCGGATTCAATCCTTTCGGGCAGGTTTTTGTACAGTTCATGATTGTATGGCAGCGATATAACTTGAATGGATCTTCTAAATCATGCAAGCGCTCACCATCTGCTTCATCGCGCGAGTCTGCAAGCCATCTATAGGCTTGAAGCAGGATAGCAGGACCTAGATATTTCTCACCACTCCACCAGTAACTTGGGCAAGCTGTAGAACAACATGCGCATAATATGCACTCATAAAGCCCGTTAAGCTTCTCACGATCTTCCTCAGACTGCAAACGCTCTTCCGTTTTAGAAACGGGAGTATCCGTCTTTAGCCATGGCTCAATAGATGCATATTGCGCGTAGAAATGATTCATATCTGGCACAAGATCCTTTACCACCTGCATATGCGGCAGCGGATAAATCTTAATATCACCAGAAACTTCATCTATCGGCTTAGTGCATGCTAAAGTATTAGTGCCATCAATGTTCATGGCGCAGCTACCACAGATCCCCTCACGGCAAGAACGACGAAAAGTAAGAGTCGAGTCCATTTCATTTTTGATCTTAATAAGCGCATCAAGAACCATAGGGCCGCACTTGTCCTGATCAATCTCGTAAGTATCTAGCCTAGGATTTTCTTCACTATCTGGATCATAACGATATATCTTCAATTTTCTTGGAGACTCTGCAGACTCCAAATTCACATGAACCTTGCCTCCTTTTACCCTTGAATTTGGTGGTAATCTTAACTCAGCCATATCATCCTCATCAGATATTTAATATACTCTTTTCGCAGGTGGCACTGTATCCACCTCGTCACTATTAGTTTCTAATATGACTTTTTTATAATCGAATTTTACCTTGCCAGACTCGTCTAACCACAGCATTGTGTGTTTCATCCAGTTTTCATCATCACGCTCTGGGAAATCCTCACGCGCGTGCGCACCGCGGCTTTCCTTCCGGTTCAAAGCAGCATGCATAGTAAGAACAGCCTGGTCTAGTAGATTCGCAAGCTCTAAAGCCTCAACAAGATCACTATTCCAAATCATTGAGCGGTCATGAATACCTATATTTTTATACTCAGCGCGTATTGCATCAATCAGCTTTGCTCCTTCTGCCAAAGTCTCTTCAGTCCTGAACACTGCTGCATAATTCTGCATGGTTTTTTGCATCTTCAATCTTAAATCTGACACAGAAACTTTGCCCTTAGAACCACGAACAGAATCAAGGCGAGCCATAAGTTTAGGAAGAGTCTCTTCTTTTAATTTTCTATGACCAGCTTGCTTATCAACAGTTTCAGCCGCCCTATGCGCCGCCGCTCTGCCGAACACAACTAGATCTAGCAACGAATTAGAGCCAAGACGATTCGCACCATGTACAGAAACACAACCAGCTTCACCAATAGCCATAAGACCAGGAACTACTTCTGGCTTGCCATTCTTCATAGTAATAACTTCTGTATGATGATTCGTAGGAATCCCGCCCATATTATAGTGAACTGTTGGAAGCACAGGAATTGGGTCTTTAGTTACATCCACGCCTGAGAAAATCTTTGCAGTTTCAGAAATACCTGGCAACCTTTTCTCTAACACTTCTGGCGGCAAATGATTCAAATGCAAATATACATGATCTTTATCTGGGCCAACGCCTCTACCTTCTCTTATTTCCATAGTCATAGCTCGTGAGACAACATCGCGCGAAGCAAGATCTTTGGCTGATGGTGCATATCTTTCCATAAAGCGTTCGCCCTCAGAATTCACCAAATAACCGCCCTCACCTCTAGCGCCTTCTGTAATCAAACAGCCAGCTCCGTAGATACCAGTCGGATGGAACTGAACAAACTCCATATCCTGCATAGCAAGGCCTGCGCGCACGCACATACCACCACCATCACCCGTGCATGTATGCGCAGATGTAGCAGAAAAATACGCCCTACCATAGCCACCAGTAGCAAGCACAACTTTTTGCCCGCGGAAAGCGTGCAGAGTACCGTCATCAAGATTCCAAGCAAGCACACCTTTGCACTCACCATCTTCCATGATTAAATCAGTCGCAAAATACTCAATAAAAAACTGAGCCTTATGCTTTAAAGCTTGCTGATATAATGTATGCAAAATAGCATGACCAGTACGGTCTGCCGCTGCGCAAGTTCTCTGCGCCGCTTTTCCCTTGCCATATTCCGTAGTCATCCCACCAAATGGACGCTGATAAATCTTCCCTTCTTTATTGCGCGAAAAAGGTACGCCATAATGTTCAAGCTCAATAATACTCTCAGGAGCATTCTTGCACATATAAGCAATAGCATCCTGGTCACCCAGCCAATCTGAACCTTTTACAGTATCATACATGTGCCAGCGCCAATCATCTTCGCCCATATTACCAAGAGCCGCGCTGATTCCGCCTTGCGCTGCCACCGTGTGGCTTCTTGTTGGAAATACTTTGGTAACGCAGGCCGTGCTTAAACCAGCTTCAGCCATACCGAATGTAGCTCTAAGCCCAGCGCCACCCGCGCCAACTACTACTACATCAAATTCATGATTAATTATATTATAAGGATGAGACATAAATTATAAATTCCACTATAAAGTCATTACATATAAAACAGCTACCAAGAAAGCGATAACTGTAACTATTGAGAAAATTTGCACAATCAGCAACATACACAGGCGTGCTATTCTGCAGTTAACATAATCTTCTATAACTACCTGCATGCCAAGTGCTGCATGGTAAAAACCAGCTACAACAAATAAGCTTAGCATAATCACATGATATGGCTTTTTCACAACCTCTAACATGCCGCTAAGTTCTTCGCCGCTTAATTCCCAAGAAAAGCAAAACACCCACAGGGCTAATAATGTCAGCAAAATAGCTGTGAATCTCTGATGCCACCAATGATGGCCGCCAGACCCAGATGAGCCTAGATTTTTTGCTATAGATAAATCTGATCTAAATTTATTATTCATATAATCCACCTCACATATATAACCAGTAAAGCGCCGTTAGCGCCACCGAAACAACTATTGCAAGCCATCCAGTATAATTAATTTCAGGAATAGAAAACCACCTGCCAGTATCCCACACTAAATGACGAATACCCGTACATAAATGATAGAAAAAACCATAGCTAGCAACAACAAGCAGAAGCTTCACTGCGCTATGGTCGAAAAAATTCAAATAACATGGTTCAAATTTACTAAATACCCAAAACACAAACCACCAGCAAAGCATAGCAAGCGCAAAGAACAAACCAATACCACTCATGCGGTGCCCAATAGACAGCATAGAGCTAATCTGTGGTTTATAGATGCTTAAATGCGGGGAAGTAGGACGAGAATTTTTGACTTCATTAATATCTCTAGACATAAACAAACTTAAACTAACTTAAAATCAAATAACTTAAGTAGAGATACTAATGGTAATAATCAGCATTTACAAGTGGGTATTCAAAATAAACCAGGAATACCCCTTTTACTTATACGGAATCTTGTAATCTAGTCACCAACTACATATGCACATTAAACTCAGCATCATCACCGCCTAGCTTACTTTCATCTGCATCAAGCTCAAGCTCATCCATGGCCAACAACAAATTCGCTTCTTGATGAGCAGCGCGATAATCTTTCATTGTTTTAGTATAAAACATAGGCACTGCCTGCCTAATAACCAGCATTCCCTCTGGCACTCTGTGAACTTCAGCATAAGTAGTGCCAGGAGAGAGCGGAGAATCTTGCCCTCTTTGAGTACGCACAAAATACTTACCAGATTCAACGTCATGAATACAAAACTGAACGCCCTTTAGATTTTGTTTAGCCATAAGTTTACCTTTATATTAATTGCATTACATAAGATAAAGTAAATGTATTTTTCCTATCCATCAACAAGTTTTTACAAAAAAATATAGAAGCCGAGGCTACTATAGAATATCATCTGATATGACCAATCAATTTAAAGTCCATAAAAATGCATATAGATATCAGCTTTGTCATTACGGTATTCAATAAAGAAAGCGAACTACCTGCTACAATCAAGAGCATAAAGCGCCAAACTACTGGCATTTCTTGTGAATATATATTTATAGACGATCTATCCAAAGACGCCTCAGTGCGCGTGATAGAAGAATCTTTTAGCGCAGAGGAGCATTGCACCATCATAAAGAACAAACAAAATGCTGGACCAGCTATCCGCCTAAATCAAGGCTGCGCTATAGCAAAAGGCGACTATCTATGCCTAATAGATTCAGACGATATCATGGCAGACGGAGCGCTTGAGATAATGCTAAACGCCCTCAAAAAAGAAGGCTCAGATTTCCTATTTGGTTTCCAACAAAAAACCAACAAAACGCAGGAAGAGCTACTAAACATCAAGCTGGATGCAGAAGAAGGCTATCAAACAAGCAACGCACCGCTAGATACCGTGCTAAGCGGCAAATATGTCCGCATGGCTTACTTAGTTAGCAGAGAGCTCTACGAAAAATCAGGCGGATGCGATGAGCGTATCTTCATCCAGGATGAATCCCTCCCATTGCGCTTAGCCTACCACGCAAATAAGCTGATATCCCTAAGCACTCCAGCCATATACGCGCCTAAAGCAGAACAAAGCCTATCTAACAATAAAGCACAACAATGGCACGACCGCTTCTATGCTTATTATTTTGCACTATCCGACTTCACAAACGCAACTACCACGCAAAGAACAGAGCTATACAAACAAGCGATTTCAACAATCTGGAAAGCGAAAAAGAAAAATAGTAATCTTTTGCAAAAAATAAGTTTCTTTCTCTTTTATTTAAGAGTAAAAACACTAGGAATGCAGCCAAACCTTAAGGCGCTAAATAAACACAAAGAATTTATTGATAGCTTAGAGAATGTTAGAAAAATTAATTAATACAGATGTATATCAAGAGGATAGAGCGAATACTTTGCGAAAAATTGCGCTAGTATTAACCTCTCTACTACCATTGTTTTTGCTATTTTCTAGAGCAATAGCAGATGTCGCAATGATAGCAATTGGCCTCTTATTTGCCACTTATTGCTTCAGGGCAAAATATTATAGCTTCCTAAAGCAACCAATAAATGTCGCATTATTATTGCTGTGGGCATGGTTCTTGGTCAGCTCACTATCTGCCTTCACAAGCGTTAGCAAGGCTCTCTCTGTAAGTTTTGTATTCGTACGTTATATTTTGTTCTTTTTCGCCTGTACAAACTGGCTCTTCACCGAAACAAAAGCACTAAAATTCGCTATAAAAATTATAACCATAACAGTTATAATCGCCGCTTTAGATACATTGCTACAATTCGCGACTGGCTCATCCATCACTGGCAAACCACAGATGGAAGGAAGGCTCACAAGCTTCCTAAGGCGCCCAGACATAGGAATCTACCTAGCTAAACTCATCTTCCCATTAGCTTCCTTTTGGCTATGGCAATCATCTAGCCGCGAAAGCAAGAAGGGAGTATTTTTAAGTTTCTCATTATTATTCGCTGTAATTAGTATAGTCCTACTAACTGGCGAACGAACAGCAACAGCGCTTTGCCTTGCTTCTATTGGCGGGATATTATTCATCATAGGTGTTAGCAACAAAAATCTACGCACCTATGTTTTGCTTGGAATCACTGGTATTTTCGGGCTATTTTCAGCACTAATATATAAGTCAGAATTCCTTTATAGCCGAGTAATAAATTTCGCTAGCGATATCGGCAATTTCCCAGATAGCCTCTACGGGCAATTATTCAAAGCCTCCCTCCTAACATGGAAGGAGCATGGATTCTTCACAGGCGTTGGCTTGAGGCAATTCAGGGATGTATGCCCCACCTTCCAAGCCAGCGACCAAGTAACCTATTGTGACCTACATTCACATAACATATATCTGGAGATCTTGTCCGAAAGCGGCCTAATCGGCTTGGTGATATTTTCTGTCTTCGTAATGCTATGCCTGTATCAAATATGGCAATCATCCGCAGCTACTTACAATAAAAACACAGGCGGGTTCGTGGGCAGCATTTGCCTACTTGGCGGGCTTGTGCTAATATTATTCCCATTTAGCGTTACTATGAGCTTTATCACCAATTGGTCTGGCATATTAAACTGGGTTGGGATATCTTTATGCATCGCTATTAGCAGATTAATCAACTCTTCAAATAAGTAATATACATGCTTTTAAGATCGGGTATTATTGTTGCATTCTTCACGTTGCTATCCAGGTTTTTTGGCCTAGCGCGCGAGCTTTTCATTGCAGCAACATTTGGAACCACAGCAATTGCTGACTGCGTAAATGTTGCGTTCAAATTACCAAACCTATTCAGACGTATATTCGGCGAGGGAGCGCTCTCTGCAGTTTTCATTCCTATGTTTAGTGAGAAACTCGTCAGCCCCAAAGAAGATGAAAAAATATTCAGCGGAAAAATCTTCACCCTACTCTTACTCACCCTGATAATCCTGACCATAATCATGCAACTCGCCATGCCATGGCTGATGATACTCATAGCGCCCGGCTTTATCGCAACCGACAAATTTGACTTAGCAGTCACCCTATGCCGCATCACCATGCCATACGTAATCTTCGTATCGATCACAGCGCTACTTGGAGGCATGCTGAACTCCGTGCGCAAATTCGCTGCATTTGCATTCGTTCCTATTATCATGAATATCTGCATCATTACCATAACGCCAATGCTAAGCTCACAATATACCGCGCATTTTAGCATCGGATATGCGTTATTGATAGCGGGAGTTCTGCAAGTAATTTTTATGTATTTTTGCCTGCGCCGCGCTGGCCTTATATTCCCTATCCTGTTCCGTCCTAAAGACAAAGAAGTCCGCAAGCTTCTAAGAAAAATGGGCCCAGCAACCATGAGCTCTGGGGCGCAGCAGATAAGCCTGTTTATCTCTCAATCAATCGCCAGCTTCTTGCCAGGGGCTGTTTCTATATTATCCTACGCAGACCGTCTATACCAGCTGCCTATGTCACTAATTGGCATTACTTTTGGGACTATTTTGCTACCGGAATTATCGAAAATATATAAAAAGAAAGAGTATGCGCGCGCGAACATCCTGCAAAACAAAGCTGTAAAAATAGCTCTAACCATTTCTATCCCATCTATGTTTGGTCTATTTTTATTAGCGCGCCCCATCATTGGGCTTATTTATGAGCGTGGTGAATTCAGCGCTAATGACACCGCAATGACTGCAAATGCCCTGATGGCATTCTCCCTTGGCCTGCCCGCCTTTGTGCTTGCGAAAATCCTAACCCCTATTTTCTATGCAAATCTAGACACCAAAACTCCGTTCAAAATAACCATATATTCCCTGCTGACAAATATAGTGCTAAACATCCTGCTGATGATTCCATTTGGGCATGTGGGCATAGCTTTGGGATCATCCATCGCAGCTTGGTTCAATGTGTGGCTGCTAAACAAATACGCCAAACAATATGGTGAATTTAAAATCACTAGAGATAGCCTATTTTTCTCCTTCAAAATCATCGTAAGCTCTTGCTTCATGGCCGCCTTTATTATAGCTTGCAAGCATTATTACAGCCATTTATTCTATGATGATAGTTTCCTCATTAAAATCTCATCCATAATAGGCACTATTATAGTTGCTGTAATTGCATTTATTTTGTGCTCTCTTCTAATGAAAATGCACAAAACCTTGCTAAAAAAAGAATAATTAGCAAATTAAGTTAGTTTTTTGCAAATTTTGGCTTGACTATTTGCGAGCTAGGCTATATTTTACCTAAGATTATTTTATTCAGGAAGGTTAAGAGACCGTGTCTAAGAAAAAAAGTAAAAATTTACTAGTGAAACTAGTCAGCACAGCTGGTACTGGTTACTATCTTGTAAAGAAGCGCAATCCAAAAACTCTAACAGAAAAATTGTCATTCAATAAGTATGACCCTAGAGTGCGTAAGCATGTTGAGTTCAAAGAAGAAAAAATTAAATAGAGTTTTGTACATATGTCAGTTAAGATACGTTTAACAAGAGGTGGCGCCAAAAAACGCCCTTATTACAAAGTAGTAATAGCAGATGCTCGCGCGCCAAGAGATGGCAGCTTCATCGAAAAAGTTGGTACTTATGATCCATTACTTAATAAAGAAGATGGCAGCCGCGTTACTTTCAAAGCTGATCGTATTGAGCATTGGTTAGCACTAGGTGCACAACCAACTGATCGTGTTGCAAAATTCATCAAGGCTGCTGGTATTAAATTACCTGATGCAATCTTGAAAAAAATGGATACAAAAGCAAAGGCACAAACTACTAAGCCTTCAAAGAAAGAACAAAAAGAAAAAGCTGCTAGCTAATTTAATTAGCTGACAGATTAAGACTCGCAGCGAAAAAGCATATACCAAATATATGCTGAAACCGCTGCAGAAAGCTTTGCTTAGTTTTTGTTAAAAATACTTACACAGCTTTCAAATACAACTAGTATATTATTAAGTAGACGATATCTGAATATTTAAGTAGCAAATATTCCTATAACGAATATTTTTATAGATTCATCTGCAATTCTATGTATATATACTTCTATATTGCCGGATTAGCTCAGTGGTAGAGCAACCGCCTTGTAAGCGGTCGGTCGTCAGTTCGAATCCGACATCCGGCACCATTTTTTTTAGTATGTACTGGTCACATAAGTAACAAATATACCGATCGCGCGAACACAGCTTTTCCCCAAAAAAACCATCGAAAAACTAAACTCTACTATGTCAAAATCCATACACTGCGCACTCGGCATTATAGCATATTACCTTAAGTAAACTATAACTACCCAGAACCTACACTCTACGCAGCTTTACTGCACCGCCTATAACACATATGCGACCAAAATTCTTAAAAAAAAACTCTTGTTTGTTAAACGACAATTAGTTTATCATAGTAATATGGCAACAGATTAATCTATGAGGCATATTATTAAGGGAAGTATTTATTACGAATCGTACAAAGATGATATTTATGCCGCGATCAGGCATAGAGAGTACCAAAACATTAAACAATTTATTAAAAAAGGAATCGGTCCTAATATTCAAAGGCTAGACGGAATAACTCCGCTATTTGTTGCTGTTACAAAAAATAGCAGCACACTAGTAGACTTGTTGTTAGAGCATAAAGCGAATCCAAACCTAGCAACCAACCATCCTATTTTACCACTTCAATTGGCTTTAAAGTCAGCAGAGTTTAATCCTAAAATTATTCATGCATTAATAAATGCTGGGGCAGCAACAACGTGCGCCGAAGTAGACTATTATAATGCACAATACGAGAAGAATTTTGGAATAGAAGAGTGCATTGAATATGATCCACTAAATCATTATGAAGCTGTTTTGTCATTAATGGGCAATACTGGGTAACCCAACTAAACTCAGGAGCATAGTCTTGAAAGCAGCATTGACTCTTCCGCCTCATATTAGTATTATCACACATCAAACAAATATACGGATGCTAATATGACTATCAAAACTAGATTCGCCCCCTCTCCTACTGGATATTTACATATAGGCGGGGCTAGAACTGCTTTGTTTAATTACTTATTTGCCAAGGCAAATGGCGGCGAGTTTTTGCTGCGGATTGAGGATACAGACCAAGCACGCTCTACTGATGACGCCAAGAAGGCGATTTTAACATCGCTTGAGTGGCTGGGCATAATGCCCGATGGCGAGATAGTTTATCAATCTAGCAGAGCTGCCCGCCACGCGGAAGTCGCAGCTGAGCTTGTGGCATCTGGCAAGGCCTATTATTGCTTCACCCCGCAAGCTGATATCGCAAAAATGCGCGACGAAGCAAGAGCAAATAGCAAACATTTCATTTTCCATTCACCATGGCGCGATGCAAATTCGGATGATTTTCCAAAAGACCAAAAGCCAGTTGTTCGCCTTAAAGCCCCAAGGGACGGCGAAACAACCGTAAAAGATTTGCTCCAGGGTGATGTAAGCGTACAAAATTCGCACCTAGACGACATGGTTCTACTGCGCAGCGATGGCACACCAACCTATATGCTAGCTGTTGTTGTGGACGATCATGACATGGAGATCACGCACATAATCAGAGGCGACGACCATTTAAGCAACGCCCCACGCCAGCAGCTAATTTACCAGGCTATGGGATGGGACGTACCTCAAATGGTGCATATTCCGCTGATCCACGGCCCAGATGGGGCTAAGCTTTCCAAAAGGCACGGCGCACTTGGGGCGGATGCCTATAAGGAGCTAGGATATTTACCAGAGGCGCTGAATAATTACCTGCTGCGCCTTGGTTGGTCCCACGGGGATGATGAGATAATCACGCGCGCGGAGGCTATAGAATGGTTCGGAATCAGCGGTTTGGGCAAGTCCCCTTCTCGTATTGATTTCGACAAAATGAAGCACATGAATGCCACCTATTTACGCGCTATGGAAAATGACGCCCTGCTTGCGATAATTCAAAGCGGGTTTGCATATGATCTCAGCGACCGCTCAGCGCAGAACATCAAGCAAGCTATGGACTCCATAAAACAGCGCGCAGAATTGGTGACAGATTTATATGATTTAGCGGCGATGTACTCTGTAGATAAGCCATTAGAAGCAACAGAGGAAGCCGAGCTGATAATAAAAGAGTCTGATAAAAAGCTGATAGCTCAAATAGCGGAAGCTATAACAAGCATCAAGCAGGAAGAGTTCAATAAGGAGAATATCCAAGCGAACTTAAAAGAACTAGCCAAAGCAAACGACCTAAAACTAGGCGCCCTAATGAAACCCGCCAGAGCCCACATAGCCGGCCGCACCGCCTCGCCCAGCGTGTTCGAGATGATAGCGATATTAGGCAAGGACGAAAGCGTAGCAAGGCTTACGCGTGGGTAGGCGCAGCTACTGCCCACTATTTATAAGCGCTATCATAATCAACAAATAACGCCAATAAACGAGATAACGTTCAATACAATTGAGCGATAACTCCCGTCATTGCGAGCTGAGCACCCCTCCCGTCATTGCGATGCGGAAGATGGTGCTCAGCAATTGCACGGGATTCTTTTGATATGTGTAAAAAACACTTCTACACAAAAAAAGCAGCCACATGAATGTTGGCTGCTTTTTTATTTGGAATAAACTAAATTATCTTAGCCGCGAAGCTCCGATAATACGTTTTTAAGATTAGAGTGCTTGGTGGACTCTGCTCTTGCATTCACTGTGATTGCGTTAGTGTTTTCTTGCATTCCGATAAGCTCTGATGTTAGATCAACGTTAGAATCCTCTACCGCCGCACCAACAAACTGGCCAGCGCCACCAACGCCTGCACCTTTAAGCAATAGCTCACCAGACTCACGGCTAACTTCATAAGTATCGTTAGCGCCAGCAATCAAACCTTCATAGTTAGCAACCGTACCCATAGCAATCTTAAATAACTTACGACTCTCACCAGTACTAAACGTACCCACAACATCACCTTCTGGAGATACTTCCGTCTTAGTCAAAGTACCAGCTTGTTGGCCATTATTTTGCACTAATCCTACGTTACTTGCGTTACCGTATTGAGTGAAAGAGCCTGATTTGATTGGGCTAAGTTCGTTTTTCCAATCAATCTCAAGCATATTAGCCTCAGGATTACCTTCAAATTTAATTTCCATTGGATTATCAATGGCGCCATTTGCTTGCTTGAATGTACCATCTGTATTAAAGTCAATAGTACCAGAGTGAACTACACCATTATTACCGGGATTTCCAGCAGTTAGATTATAATTGCCCTTTTCATCTTTTAAAGAAGTTACCTCAACAGCCCATTTGGCATCACTTAATTTAGCAAATTTCAAAATTATTGTACGCGAAATACCAACAGAATCAATAACTGTAAGAGAATGATCAAATATTTGACTTGAATCAAAAGCTGGGCCACTTAAATTCTTCTCAGCAATTTGAGGATCGTAAGATTTATCAATAGTTGAATCAGCATCCTTAGCAACGTTGTTTAAATTAAAATATTCAAGCATACGCGAGAAGTTATTTGCTTGGAATAAATTTGCCCCAAGTGCACTTAATTGCACTGCAGACAACGCGCCTACAACAAGAGGTGCTACAGCTGCACCAGGCTCAACAACAACTCCAGTGGCACTATTTATAACTTTAAAATCAACATAACCATTGCCTGTATTATCGCCTACAACAACATATTTAATATCATTTTTCAAAGAAGTATCTGGTGTATTAAAATTACCAACAGCTAAAAGCCCACCAGGTAAATTGTTAAATGAAATGACGTCACCATCAGTATACGTATGGCCTGTGCCCGCATAGAACCTCGCTACACGTCCCTTACCAGGAACATCTATTTCATCAAATAAGGCCGTATCGAATGTGCCAACTGGCGGTTGGCCAAGGGTCTGACCAGCTAACCCAAGCGTTGTACCAATTTTACGCACCTGAAGAGCGGCACCATTTTCAGCATTCAATACAGCAGCAGCAACAGTATTAACAGCAACAGTTATAACTTGGCCAGCAACTACTGTTACTCTATAGTAACCAGCTGGCATTGAGACATCAGCACCTGCTAAATGCAAAGCACCACCACTCAAATAAACAACATCATTCAGCAGTATTCCATGCCCTGGAAGAAGTGTAATATCAGCAGTACTAGGGCCACCCTGAGCACCAGTAGCTGTAATTGCCCCTTGCACCTCAGCATATTCTTTTCCTGCTACTTTTTGCCATGTAGGGACAGCACCAAGAGCAACTGGAGCAGCAGCTACAGCTAGTGGTATCCCCGCAGCTGTAGCTTGGGTATCTTTTACTAAATGAACATCAAATGAATTATCACCAGCTCTACTAACCATGTAAATACCGGCTGGCATAGTAGCGCCACCTAAATCATTAATTCTTACATAATTACCTTTACTTAACTGATTCGCTGGAGCATGAATTGTAACAGTTGCACGCAATTTTTCACTCCCATCTCCAAGTGTTGCAGATGTAATTTTTCTAATACCGAAAGACTCACCAGTTATAGTAAATCTAGACTCTGCAAGTTTAGAAGTGATTTTAATATTACCATCAGCTTCTATAGTTGCATTTAAATTTTGGTCAAAACCTTTTACTCTTGCTTCCAAAGATTTCAAGCTATTAAAACGCGCCCGACCTGGTGTTTCTGCTTCTAAATTTGCAAGACCTAAAGCTGAGTGTATAGTACCACCATTACCACCTGCAAATTCTAGTCCTTTACTAGCATCTTGAGGCGCAACATATAATCTACCATCTACAACTCTTGCACTCAAAGTACTGATGTTATTGATTGCCAACGCTAAATTATTCAAACTACTGAAACTCTTCGCAGCAGCATTTGCACCAGCATTAACGGCAGTAAATGTATATTCTTGCCCGCCAGTAATTTTGATCTTTAATTGGTCATTAACTTTAAGTGTAGTTGGTGATTGTAGAGCTGAAAAATTAAAATCTTGGCTTGGATCAGTTTTACCATATATCGGTGAATTTATTATTTTATTACCAACAACAAGACCACCAAATGTTACAGACTTTAGATCGCTACCACCAGCTTCAAACTTAAAAGTATCGCCTAAAGTTAATTTCCCAGTATTGGTAACTACTTCTGGTACTAATATTTCATCTGCTTTAGTGTTTCTATTGAAGCCTAAACGGTTAAGCTCAGTAGTAACACCAGGGCCTCTAAGTGTATCCTGTTCAGCACTCAAATTAGCAGACATAGAAATAACAGTCGTCTTTTTTGGAGTACCTTGCAGATTTGAAAGGTTTACAGTCACTAAGCTATCTAGTAGTGAGCGATTCCCCGGCAATGTTTTACCGTCACCTTCGTATTTCCAGGCTTGCAGCAACATCCCTGCTGCATTTTTTAGGAAGCCGCGATCATCGAATACGAAGTCACCTCTTCTTGTTAGCTTGCTTTCACCTGTTGTAGGGTCGGACACTATTATGAAACCGTTTCCGTCTACAGCTACATTTGTTGCAACGCCAGTGCTGCGGATCGAACCTTGAACAGAGTTTGTAGATCTGGTTGTGCTATTAACATAAGACACACTACCTGCGCCAGTTTTAATAGAAGAGTTTACATAGAATGTTTCTTGCTTTTTATAACCAGTAACTTTTTCTGCACCGATATTTGATGCGAAAGTCCTATTAGCATCACTGAACATTTGTACTTTAGACATATTATTTTTACCTTATTAAATTATCGTTTTTTATTGCTTTAAATCGTAATGATGAAGCTATAGGTGCATAAACCGTGCCAAAAAAATATTTTTTGTTTTATTTTTTTATTCTCCAGTGTTTTTTGCCTAAGCTCTTGCTGGCTCTGACTATATATGATAATGTGATTTTTATCAAGGCTATCTAGTTAATCGTGGTGTCTTATGACTGGCATCGTAAACTAGATCCTTCGCTTGCGCTCTGGATGACAAGCTAACAAATAACAAAGAATCATATATACATAATTATGACTAAAATAATCACAAGATTCGCGCCCTCGCCTACTGGGAAGCTTCATATAGGGAATATCCGCACTGCGCTTATAAACTGGCTCTATGCTAAGAAACATGGCGGCGAATTTATTCTGCGTATGGACGATACCGATTTGGTGCGCAGCAAAGATGAATATAAAGAAGCCATATTGCGTGACCTTAAATGGATGGGGCTGGACTGGGATAGCAGCTTTAACCAACTAGCGCGCATGGAGAAATATCAACAAGCGAAGCAGCGAATGCTTGATGCTGGCAGGCTTTATGCGTGCTATGAAACGCCAGAAGAGCTAGATGTTAAGCGCAAATTGCAATTATCACGCAGTAGACCACCAATATATGACCGCGGCGCCCTAAAGCTAACAGCAGAGCAAATAGCGGAATATGAAAAGCAAGGCCGCAAACCGCATTATCGCTTCTTGATCAAAGATGCAGAGATCAGCTGGGACGATATGGTCAAAGGGAAAATCAAATATCAAGGCGCGCATTTGGGTGACCCCGTAATCATCCGCGCAGATGGCAGCATGACGTATATGCTGTGCTCCACTGTGGACGATATCGAGTTCGAAATCTCGCACGTGATCCGCGGAGAAGACCATGTTAGCAACACAGCTATCCAGATTCAAATGTTTGAAGCGATGGGAGCAAGACCTCCTGTGTTTGGGCATTTAAGCTTGGTGAAATCTAAGGACGACAAAATATCCAAACGCACTGGTGGGTTTGCTATTGAGGATCTGCGAGAAGAAGAAAATATCGAAGCCATGGCAATTAGCAGCTTCCTGGCCCTTATCGGCTCATCTCACCCTGTGACTCCTTATTCTGATATGCAAAAGCTGATAGATCAATTTAACATCAGCACATATTCCAAAAGCCCTACTACATACATGCCAGAGGAATTAGAACTTCTGAACCATAAGCTAGTGATTAATTACGAGTTTGCAGATGTGGCTGATTATCTAGCTTCGCATGGGCTAAGTCAGATAGATGAGAAATTCTGGCTGGCCGTGCGCGCTAACTTACAAAAAGTGTCGGACATCAAAGATTGGTGGAAGATATGCCACGAACCAACAAAAGCAAAAGTTGAAGATGCAGAGCTACTAAAAATCGCAGCGGAACATCTGCCAGAAACAATCACAGACGCAACCTGGAAGGAATGGACCAAAGCAATAGCCGCTAGCAGCGGCAAAAAAGGCAAGCAACTATTCATGCCCCTGCGCCTAGCCCTAACCGGCCAAAATAGCGGGCCAGAGCTGAAGAGCCTGCTTCCACTGCTAAGCAGAGAAGAGATTTTGTCTCGGCTTGTGTAAGAATTCAATTTAAACTGAGTCAGGAATGCTTGTTATAACGCAATTCCTGATAGCGAGAAGCCCGCGCGCAATCGTCGAACGAAAAGCACGCCAGTCGTAGCGGTAACACCACCGTCATTGCGAGAAGCTACGCGACGCGGCAATCCATTTAAACGCACCACGCGCACCGCCGCTTCCTGGATTGCCGCGCTACGCTCGCAATGACGGGGGGTGTTTGGTTTATTACGAGAAGCCCGCTCGCAATGACGGTATGTGGTTAGTTATAGCGGCAGGTTTGCACGCTCCTACACCCCACGAATCAGCTACAAAAGAACACAAATTCCGTCATCTTTTGCAGAATCATCGCCCCCCATTACTGGCACTTCATCTGGCTGCTCTTGCTCTCCCAAACAAATAGAACCTGGTATTTTGTTGAAGCTTGTATATCCCTCACCCTCATCCAGCACTGTCTCTTGCAACGGCTCAGGTCGCTTCACTTCCTCTTCTCTCTCCGGAGCATCAATAAGTATTATTCGATTTTGGCCATCATACCAAAATTGTTTTACTATATATTCATCATTATATATCGACTGCCCGGCAACGTTGCGGCCTTCAAACTTCGCGCCTTCCATAAAATAAATATGCTCCCCTGGATTGATCCTGTAGTCAGAAGGAATTTCTGTATCTACATATACAATTTTACCTTTCATAAGCCTTTCCCACTTTAATTAGCAATTGAAGTTGGCGATTAATAAGCAACTTCAAATCTAAGTATAGTTACTTATTACAATTAAATAAAAGCTTTTTTAAAAAAATCGCAATTTCTAGTATGAATAGAAATTGCGATTTTGTTTTGATGGTTGAGTTGTAGAAGGTGTAAATCAACTACTAATTTACACAGCTTGATCTTCTGCATCGCCCATAACTTGAACCTCTTGCATAAGAAGCTCAGGCTCGTTTGCACCTTCATCTTTTTCAGCAGCTTCTTCCGCCTCTTTTTGCTTAAGCTCAGCAGCCAAAGCGGCTTCTATACGAGCAGCTTCTTCAGCCTCCATAATAGCAACCGCTTCCGCTTCTTGACGATCAAATTCAAGCTCTATACATCTTGTTACCGTCTCATCATCTACAAAATCCGGATGATTCTCTTGAACTCTTTTCACTAATTCAGGATATAATTTTGTAAATAACTGTACAGGAGAAAAGATCACAGATTTAGAATCTTTTAGCTGTTGGGTTATTTCCTTTAATGCTAATATGCGCACTATATTAAACATATCTGGAATTTGAGGTAAGTTCTTGCCCACGGTTTGACTTATAAATTCATCACTCAGCATGGCAGTAAGCTTAGCCCCAATAAGTCCCGACCATTCTTGTTTTGTAATAATTTCCTTAATAGGAGATAAAATTGCATCCTGCGTACGCTCTGCAATGATTACTTTCATTTCCTCTTCGAAATATCTATTATAACCTGAATCATTTTCCTTTAACGCTTTGCCAGTTAAACGATAGCTAGAATCATCTGCATCTATCAATGAAACTCTCAATATAGCTCCATCGACAAAATATTCTGGATTATTTTCCAATATCTCATTAATTAAATCAGGGTATTCTTTAGCAAAAATTGCTGCGCATAAAGGGTTATGATTTTCAGAATTCATTATGCCAATATTAATTGCCTCAAAGCATAGCTTTAGAGCTGCATTAAGGTTTTCCTCGCTATTAAACGCACCAAGCTTTCCACCAAGCCAAGCCTCGTTCAAATAACCCGCAACACCATAATTTGCAACAATACCATAATTAAACCATTTGCCTATAGCGGCAGCTTCTTGGACTTGATCTAGAACAGTTGCCTGGATTTGTTTTTTGATGTTCAAAATTGTCTCTGTACTAGAGCCTTGCTTTAAAATAGGAATATACTCCCTAGCGTCATCATCATTTTTTTTCTCTTCTCCTATACCTAACTTAAACTCAAGATGCTCAATTTGATTTGAGATTAGCTTTACTTTGCCCATGTCGCCAAATTCTTTTGCTAAATCTTTCATGTTGTTCAAGATTGCAAATAATACAGTAGCTGAACTCTTATCTATATTATGTTTGCAAGCAATGTTATAAGCCTCTTCGCTATATTTCATAGCAGCTAATTTTACTTCTAGGCTTGGAAGCTTTATTCCATAACCGCCTAGCTGAATAAGCAAATCTACCAAATAATCATCTTGCCCTTCTTTTATATTAGCTTTTCTCTTGCCAAGAGCTAATTCATAAAGGTTAAATTGCTCTTGCACGTCTGCAATGGAGTCAATGGTCTCGTTAAGCACTTTATGAGTTTGGCTGATTTTAATCAGCAGAGGGTTCTCATGCTCTTTTTGTTGATTTATATTAAATATAGACTGATACACCCAGTAGGATTCTTCTATGATTCCTACTGCTTGCTTAGCATCTATTAAAGCATTTACTGGCTCGAGATTTGCCTCAATACTGGATGTTTTGTGCTTTTACCAACAAAGTTTCTGCTTTGAGCGCATGAATCAAGTCGTTAGTTATTTCCTTATTGTGCTTTAATTTTATATGCGTATTTAATTTATCAAGTATATTATTTGAGATTTTTGTTATTAACCCTAGTGAATCAAATTTCTTTAGAAATTCGGACCAAAAATTTAAATTTTCTTTTGATGCTATATCTTTTACATCAGCACGAAAAATCACGTCTTGCAAAATTCCGAATGTTACGTTTTTCTTATTTATCACATCTATTAGATTTAGAGATGCTTTTTTCGCTTTAGCCATAAAAATACCTTTCCTAAATTAATGAAGTTATTCAACCGTAACTATCCAATAGTTAGGTAGTTACGGTTGAATAACTCAAGTAGGATAACGAACTTAAGTTGCAATAGCTAGATATCTTTTTAATCAATTCGTAACTTTTCTAAACAGAGCATTTAGGCGTTTAGAGAATTCTCTAGCGTCCAAAACCGCTTCACCTTCAATGATACAGGGCTAATCGCATAGCAAGCAGACAAGTTCTTTGCTCTCAAAACCATTGGCATTTTTATCAATTTCATTGATAATTTTTATCACATCTTTGTAATTTGGGTTTATTTTCAGAATTTCAGCAGTTGCACCCGCAAGTTGCTTTTATTCTACGTTCATTAGATTATTGAATATTAAATGGGTAGTCATATATTGTTGGATGATAGATCTTTAATTGCCCAAGTTCTCTCTTAAGAAGACCAAAATATCTTTTATCAGAGATTTGTAAGTCTTCTAAATTTTCGCAATCAATAAACCCAAAAGCGCCGATATTAAATCGCACTTTCTTGAATATATATTTACTCAAATCACATAACCAATCATCTATCGGCTGTTGCCAATCTAACGGCAAATTATCATGAAATGGATAGCGTCCAATTTCGTATCCTCTACAAAGAGAACCGAAAGGAATCATAAAGTTAACAGATAAATATTCAGAATCCATTATAATTGGATATGTTGAACATGCAACTTGCTTGCCATTTGGCAATGTAGCAACCCCAAAAACACGCTCTCTAGCTAACTCTATACTATTAACCGAAAACTTTTTTTGCAAAATCGGCTCTATATCACGCATTAAATAGCAGCCTGATAATGTTGGATGTGACCACAATCTTTTTAACGCATCTTCTAGAACTGTTTCATCGGTGGAATTAATTCGGATATATAATTCATAGTAATTTCCTGACCATGCGCCTTCAAAAGTAAATTTTTGATCCTTTTTGCTTATGTTTTGCATTTCTTCCTCTCATTTAACTCACTAATTCTACGAGCCATCTCCTGAAAAAAGACATTATCAGATATTTTTCTGAGCTTCTTATTTCGCATAATCTCTTTAATTTGCTTATTAATTAATTCAAGCTCAGGTTCATTGGCACTGAAGCGATAATTATAATTTCTATCCCATATTAATAGATGCGATAACGCCACTTTTTGTAGTTTGGCGTCATCTATATTTAAGGCTATTAAAATAGGATATAATTGCTCTAATGACCTTTCGGCTAGGGAGTTTAATACCACTAAAATTGCATCCTTCCTTTGAGCATATTGACGATCTTGCAGAATGTTCAACAAATCATCTTGAATAGGATAACTGCTTTTTACAAGATAATCACGAATTACTCTTGTTACTCTGTTACTTCTATCTTGCAACTTAGAAACAAGTAATTCCTTTTTAGGATTATCTACTAAATTTAGGCAAGCATCTATTATAGCAGCTCTAATTCTTCCATTCGAATGATCCAAATAAGGCTCCAGCATCTTTGCATCACGCTTACTACAAGTTTCCGCAAAACCCATGATCATCCCAAATGAACTCTTTTTCCCATATTGTTTTAACTGCTCAACATATATCCCTGAAAAATCAAACTCGTAAGCTGAAAGTTTGTCATGCTTGGCTATAAGAACCTTATAGTAATATCTAGCAAAATCTCTAATTGCGTAGCTGTTGTCAAACATTGCTATTTTTAGGTCAATAAAATCACTAGCAAGTTGCTCCTTTGTTAGTGACTTAAGTAAAGCGTACCTAACTCTGGCGGCGCTATCTGAATATAATGTTCTAACTCTTTTCTGATAATGTTTGTTCTCAGGTAAATTAGTCGCTGCCCATGCACGTATCTGAGGATCAGCATCCACTATGGCCATTTCTATTACTTGATCCAGATGCTTTTCATTTTTAAGCAATGAATTAATGCAGAATTGTCTAACCTTTATGCTCTTACCCTGTACACAGTTCAAAATACTAGATACCGAGTCCGAACAGGATATTTTTTCTCCAATACTCGATAAAATACCCATTTTTTGAAATCTAAGTTTCTTATCGAGATCTATAGCGAGACTTAGATGCTTAAGAAGTATTTCTACATTCAAAGAACTAAAAATCTTTGCATATAGATTATAAGCCCTTCCTTGAACTTGGCTTACACAATCCTCGAGACGCAATATCAGAAACGGCAAGAATTCATTACACCACTCTTTATCCATATATTTGATAGCCTCTTCCCTGCAATAACCATTAAAACTGATAGAAAGAAGGGCAATGACGTATCTTTGATTCTCGGCCTTTAACTTATATATTTTAGGAAACTGATTAGGAGGTATGGTAAAATGTCCATAAAATCCATCTGAAACATATTGGTCCTGCATTAAGGAGGAATACTTATGCTCCTTGAAATAATGCAACTTTTGAAATACTTTGCTATACTGCGTATCATCAAGATTATTTTCAACGATGCTTCTTACTGCTGCTGCTGCTGCATCTGCGATGACAATATTTGTATTAAAGCAAAAAGAGAAGATATATTTTATATCTTGAGGCCTACCAATATTGCCTATTTCACTCAAGTAATCAATTTTTGTCCGTAATTCAAGGTTTGATTTTTTGCGTTTAAATAGTACTCTAAGAAATGATTCGTCAATACTATTATTAGTTTGATATAATTTCTCTATAAGAGTTGTAATATTTTCTGTCATTTTTAGTAACCTTAATTCTTGCTTAAAAAAAAGGCAAGTAGAGCAGAATACTTTATAGGCGTACCTAGTGTCAATGATTATTTTTTGTTTTTCACACATTAGCCCCACCATATTAAGGTGCCCCATTTGTTGGACAGGTTTGGCCGCTAGTTTAAGATATAATCTTCTATTGAAGAAAAGCTTTTAAAAAAAATCGCAATTTCTAGTATGAATAGAAATTGCGATTCTGTTTTGGTAATTAAGTTATAGATCGATATAAATTAAGTGATGGTTTATTCAGATGCTTCTGCCTCCCCTATAATTTGAAGATCTTCATCACCTTCTTTTATAATAAGCACAGGATCCTTTAGAGCATTAGCCTCTTCTTCTTCAGCCTCTTTTTTCTGCTGCTCTTCAAGCTCTTTTTTCTGCTGCTCTTCAGCCAAAACCTTTTCTTTACGAAGCAACTCTTCTGCAGCTTCTGTTTCTTGACGCTCAAACTCACGCTTTATACATTTTGTTACTGTTTCATTATCTACAAAATCTGCATGATTTTCTTGAACTCTTTTCACTAATTCAGGATATAATCTTGTAAATAATTGTACAGGAGCAAATATCATAGAGCCAGAAGCTTCAAGCTCTTGAGTTATTTCCCTTAATGCCAATATACGCACTATATTAAACATATCTGGAATTTGAGGTAAATTATTGCCCACTGTTTGACTTATACACTCATCACTCAGCCTATAAGTTAACTCCTGCTCAACAAATGGCGACCATT
Source organism: uncultured Rickettsiaceae bacterium (assembly GCA_964195465.1). Classification (GTDB taxonomy): domain Bacteria; phylum Pseudomonadota; class Alphaproteobacteria; order Rickettsiales; family Rickettsiaceae; genus Megaera_A. The sequence continues at coordinate 14,918 of CAXMOU010000008.1, read as the reverse complement.
CTTTTTTTGTAATAATTTCTTTAATTGGCAATAAGATTGTATCCTTCGTACGCTCTACAATAATCTCTTCCATTTCTTTTTCAAAATATCTATTATAACCAGAATCATTTTCGTTTAGCACTTTGCCAGTTAAACGCTTACTATGAGTATCTGCATCTAGTAATGAAACTCTCAATATAGCGCCATCAACAAAATATTCTGGATTGTCTTTTAATATCTCCTTAATTAAATCAGGATATTCTTTGGCAAAAATTGCTGCGCATAAAGGGTTGTAATTTTCAGAATTCATTATCCCAATATTAATTGCCTCAAAACATAGCTTTCGAGCTATCTTAATGTTTTCTTCGCTATTCAACGCACCAAGCTCTCGGGCAAGATAATCCTCGTCCAAATAGCCCAAAACACCATAATTCATAATGGCGATCTTTTTAATCCATTTACCTATAGCAGAAGCTGCTTGAACTTCATCTAAAACTGCGTGCTGAATTTGCATTTTGATGTTCAAAATTGTCTCTGTACTAGATCCTTGCTCTAGAATAGGAATATAAATTCTATTATTCTCATTATTATTTTTCCCTTCTTCTTGCAACATTAGATCGGACTCAATATACTCAATTTGATTTAAAATTAGCTTCGCTTTTCCATTATCACCAAACTCTTTTGCTAGCTCTTTCATATTTTTCAAGATTTTAAATAATACAGGAGCTGAATTCTTATCTATATTATGCTTGCAGACAATGTTGTAAGCCTCTTCGTTATATTTCATAGCAGCTAATTTTACTTCGAGGCTTGGAAGCTTTACGCCATAAGCACCTAGTTTAATAAACAAATCTACCAAATAATCATCTTGCCCTTCTTTAAAATTAGCTTTTCTCTTACCAAGAGCTAATTCATAAAGGTTAAATTGCTCTTGCACGTTTGCAATGGAGGCAATAGTGTCGTTAAGCGTTTTATGAGTTTGTTTGATTTGAGCATCCAAAGTCTGCTTATAGACTAGTTTCTTATTTATATTAAATATAGACTGATACACAAAGTAGGATTTTTCTATGTTTGCCACGGCTATCTGAGCATTGTTTAAAGCATTTATTGGCTCAGGATTTGCTTTAATATTCTTCAGGATATTTTGTCCTTTTATCAACAAAGTTTCTGCTTTGAGTGCATAAATCAAGTCGTTAGTTATTTCCTTATTGTGGTTTAAGTTTATATGCGTCTTTAATTTATCAAGTATAGTAGTTGAGATTTTTGCTATTAACCTTGGTGAATTAAACTTATTTAAAAATTCGAACCAAAAATTCGAATTTTCTTTTGACGCTATATCTTTTATATCAGTCTTAAAAATCGCCTCTTGAAACAATCCAAATTTTGTCTTTTCTTGTTTTATCAGATCTATTAGAGATAGTGATTTTACTTTAGCCATAAAAATACCTTTCCTAAATTAATGAAGTTATTCAACTGTAACTACCCGATATTTAGGTGGTTGCAGTTGAATAACTTAAGTAGGATAGCAAACTTAAATTGCAATAGCGAGATATCTTTTTAATCAATTAGTAACTTTTTCAAGCAGAGCATTTAAGCGTTTAGAGAACTCTCCAGCGTCCGAAACCGGCTCACCTTCAATGATGCAGGCCTGGTCGTATAACAAGCAGACAAGTTGTTTGTTCTCAGAATCCTTGCCCTTATTACCAATTTCATTACTAATTTTTATCACAATTTTGTGGTTTATGTTAATTTCTAGAATCTTAGCAGTAACGCCCGCAAGTTGTTTTTGCTCTATCAGGAATCTCTCCATGCGGATATCCATTGCCCCGTCCCCAACGGCTAGGCAAGCGGGACTCGAAGTTAGTTTCTTAGAGATTTTTACATCCTTCACTAAATCACCAAGAGCCGCCTTGAAATAAGAAATGATCGCTTGCTGATTATCCTCAGACTCTTTTGAAGATTCTTCTTTTTTATCTGAATCAGATGGCTTATCACCTAAATCAATATCGCTTCTAGTGACAGATTTCATATCCACCTCTTTATAGCGACCATTTACGTTCACCCAGAAATCATCCACAGTGTCTGTAAATAGAAGAACATCAATTCCCTTGCTCAAAAAGCCTTCAATCTGTGGATTATTGCGCAGTTTTTCTGGATCATCACCGCTTAAATAATAGATGGTTTTATCTTCTTCTTTGCAATTCGCTATATAATCATCAAGGCTTATCATCTTATTATGCAGGGCACTTCTAAATATACACACTTCCATGAGCTTTTCATGGTCAGTGCTCATTTCGCATAAGCCCTCTTTCAAGGCTCCACCGAAATTCTCCCAGAATAATAAATATTCTTCAAAGTTACTTTCCTTTTTCTTCTTAAACTCAGAAAGCGCACGTTTGGTAATTGATTTTTTAATCTTCTCAAGCGTTGCATTGTGCTGCAATGTTTCTCTGCTGATATTAAGCGGAAGATCTTCAGAGTCCACAACCCCGCGCAGGAAGCGCAAATATTGCGGAACGATATCTACATTCTCATCAGCGATAAATACTTTTTTGATGTAAAGCTTCACGCGGCATTTTCTATCTGGATGAAATAAATCAAATGTCTTGGTTGAAGGCACAAAAAGTAGGTTAGTAAATTCTACAACACCCTCGTTCTTGTTGTGCATAGTTAGCCATGGCTCGTCTGTAGCATGGGATACGCTTTTATAGAACTCAATATATTGCTCATCAGAGATATCAGATTTAGACCTTCTCCATAATGCAGAGGAAGAATTCACCTGATTCTCATTGCCACTATCATCTTTAAACAAAATCGGCACAGCTATATGGTCTGAATAGCTCTTAATAATGTGCTTTAGGCGAAAATGGTCAACAAAGCTTTCTTCATCATCTTTAATATGTAGGACAATCTCTGTGCCACGGCTGAACTCACGGTCAGTATCTGATATACTATATTCGCCCTGGCCATCTGAATACCATTTATATACTTTGTCTTCACCAGCTTTTCTAGATGTAACAGTGATATTGTCCGCCACCATAAATGAAGAATAGAACCCAACGCCAAATTGACCAATTAACTGGCTGTCCTTTTTATTATCACCAGAAAGCCTATCTACAAAGCTTTGCGTGCCAGACTTTGCGATTGTACCAAGATTATCATGTAAATCCTTGCGATTCATTCCAATCCCATTATCACGCACGGTGATGGTTTTGGCCTCCTTATCTACATGAACTATGATTTTAAACTCGGAATCGCCCTTAATCAGGCTGCCATCGGACTGGCTTAAATAACGCAGCTTATCGCATGCATCAGAGCTATTAGAAATCAGCTCCCGCAGGAATATCTCTTTATTAGTATAAAGAGAATGGATCATTAGGTGCAGGACCTTGCCAATTTCGGCATCAAATTTTTGCTTTTCTTCACTCATACTATTTACCTATTTTTTTTCAATAAATTTGCTTCCTGTTTTATATAGTTGCTAGATTCAAAATTTAAATAGGTGAATAGGATTTTTTTATCTTAAATTTGCTCTTTCAATTTATACAAAGCATCCAGGGCCTCTTTTGGGCTTAGGGTGTCTGGGTCTATGTTGGTTAGGTTATTGAATAATTGTTTGTGTTTTTTGGATTCTGGATCGGTGCTCACTTCAAACAGGCTCATATTATGTGACTCGTTTTTCATGATCTCTTTATTGGTTTTGCCAGAATCTTTTTCGAATTTCTTCAAGAGCTCTGTAGCCTTTCTAATCACAGGCTTTGGCAGGCCTGCTAGCTCTGCTACATGCACGCCGTAAGATTTGCTGGCGAAACCTTTTTTGATTTTATGCAGGAATAATATACGCGCGCCAGAATCATCCACATCTACTGTGTAATTTTCTAGGGCTGGTAATATATCCTCAAGAGCTGTGAGCTCATGATAATGGGTCGCGAACAAACAGCGAGCCCTTATTTTATCGTGAATATGTTCAAGCACAGACCAGGCAATCGCAACCCCATCATATGTGGATGTTCCGCGCCCTACCTCATCTAATATAATCAGAGATTTATGAGAGCTTTGGGCCAGAATAGAAGATGTCTCAAGCATCTCTAGCATAAATGTAGACTGCCCCTTGTTAAGGTCATCACCCGCGCCTATTCTGCTGAATATTTTATCAACCACGCCGATCTTAGCAGACTCCGCAGGCACATAAGACCCAATATGAGCCAATATAGTGATAATCGCATTTTGTCTCAGATACGTACTCTTACCCGCCATGTTCGGGCCTGTTATAAGCCAAACGCGCTCATCCATGGAAAGTTTGCAATCATTTTGAATAAAGCTATCATTCGATTTTTTCAACGATTGCTCAACAACAGGGTGCCGCCCGCCTATGATCTCAAAGCCAATATCATCTGATAGGATAGGCATAGAATAATTATTCTCATCCGCAATCAACGCGAAATTACAATAAACATCAAGAAGGCTAAGCGAACTCGCCAAATCTAGCAAACTCTGCTGCTTATCAATAGCTTGCGCGCATATCTTGTGATAAATATCTTGCTCTAAACCAACAACCATCAGCTTGGCATTTACCATATTGCTCTCAAGCTCTTGTAATTCCGTTGTGGTATATCGAACTGAATTTGCTGTGGTCTGTCTGTGAATGAATTTATCGTCTACAATTTTGCCAGCATGCCTGGCTGTGATGTCTATAAACAAACCAATCACGTTGTTATTGCTGATCTTCAGGGTATCGATTCCAGTTTCCTTGCGATATTGATTGCGCAACTTCTCAATCGCTGCTTGGCCATTTTCAATTAAATTATAAAGCTCAGCGATTTTGGGGTGATACTGGCGCTTAATCACGCCGCCATCAGCTATGGAATTTGTGGCTTCATCTCTGATGGAGGATGAAATCAATTCATATATCTCACCTTGGCCAAGCAATGGCTTTATGATAGGTTCGATATGTGATGGCAAATCCATGCCAACAGAATTAACAAAATCGGCACGTATCTTCTCCGCAATTTCGATTGTATATTTAATGCTGAGCAAGTCTTTCGGAGTACTACGCCCCATATTCAGGCGCGTAATACAGCGCTCTAAATCACCCGTTTTCTTCAGGGATTTGCGCACTGATTCGGCGAGTGATATGTTTTCGTAGAAAAACTTAGTGACATCAAGGCGTGCTTTTATTTTGTCAATCTCAACAAGCGGAGCAGAAAGGTAATTATACAGCAAGCGGCTTCCTGCCTTGCTCACAGTGCTATCAATCGTTGCAAACAAACTGCCACGAACCCCGCCAGATGAAGAAGCTACAATCTCCAAATTCCGCCTAGTTGAAGCATCTATGCCCATGAATTTCTGATAATTCAGAATCTTTGGCTTAGGGAGCTTGGGGAGATTCTCTTTTTGCGTCAGAGATATATATTCTATAATACTCCCAAGCGCGGATATCTCTGCTTTCTGCAGCCTGCCAATAGCATCTAGAGCGGATATATGATAAAACTCAAGCAAGTTTTTCTCGCATTTCTTAGGCGCATAATTGCTATCAACTTGAAAGGATATTCGCATATCTAACTGATCACTGATTATGCTAGCAATCTCATTGGAGCGATATTTATCGCTGAGCAGAATTTCTTTAGGACGCAACCTTGCCAGCTCATTAATTATCTCCGCTTCAGGCACAGAAATTACTGATATCTCTGAAGTAGATAAGTCAACTGCAGCAATAGCAGCATTCCCTTTCTCCATAGCAATACTAACAAGATAGCTAGGCTCTCCCGCCTCTAAAAGCGACTCCTCAATAATTGTGCCAGGAGTAATAATGCGAGTAACCAAGCGGTTCACAATTGCCTTGTATCCTCGCTGCTTTTTGGCTTGTTCTGGGGTTTCTACCTGATCACAAATCGCTACCTTAAAACCTTCATCTAGCAATTTGTTTAAGTAATTCTCCAGCGCATGGTGCGGCACACCGCACATACAAATCTCATCTGCCCCACTCTTGCTGCGCTTAGTAAGCGCTATACCAAGCGTGCGGCTAGCTGTGATTGCATCCTCATAAAACAACTCATAAAAATCACCCATACGAAACAATAACAAACAATCAAAATGAGCGAATTTAATATCCAGATATTGACGCATGACCGGAGTCGCGTCTTGATACTTGTATTTTGCTTTAAATTCTTCTATTTGCACGGCTTATACTTCAATAAAATGAATAATTTATGTTTTAAATATTAGTTTTTACTTCTTCTGTCCTCGTTCCAACGCCTTCTAGTCTTGCCTTTACTATTCCAACAATTCCGTCGTCGTTCTACCCCCCAAAGGCAGTTCCCGTACCCCCTATGTCATTCCCGCGGAGGCGGGAATCCAGCGGTATAGCCTCCTGAGATTCCCGCCTCCGCGGGAATGATTTCGGGTGGCGGCATCGCTCCTGTTCTTATGTTACCAACTCAACAAAGCGCTGGCCACGCTCTTCGAAATTCTTAAATTGGTCAAAGGAAGCGCAGGCTGGGGCTAATAGAATATTTGCTTTTGATAAATCTAGCAAGGCATCTGCTTTTGCTAGCTTGACTGCTTCTGCCATGGTATCACACAGCTCATACTCTACTTTTCCTTTGAGATAATCTGCAAATACCATTTTGCTTTCACCAAATAAATAGGCTTTTTTAATATTGGGCAGAGCTGCATCTATTGGAGCCAAACTTTCTTCCTTGAAAATCCCACCTGCAAGCCAATATATGTTTTTAAGCGCAGCAAGTGAGCAATAGGCAGCGTTTGCATTGGTTGCTTTGCTATCATTATAAAAATACATATTACCTGAATTTCCTACATATTGCATACGATGAGCTAGGCCTTTGAAGCTTTGCAGATGCTTAACTATCTCTTTAGCAGGCACACCAAGGCTCCTACAAACCGCAAAAGCAGCTGCTATATTTTCTTGATTATGATTCCCCTGCAAATGAGGCATATTCAGCAAACCATAGGATTTAGCATTGAAGAATTTATCTTCTATAGAACTTGTCAAACATGATATATCAGTTTTAGAATCCTTTGAACTAATCGCAATGATCCTTCTATCGCCAGCCTTTTTTAGCTTATCGTATAATTTCCTAGACTCAGCATTACCCACACCAACAATCTTAATCCCATCATTCTGCAGGATCTTCTCCTTAGCAGCGCAATAATTTGCAAAACCACCATGATGCGCGATGTGGTCTGGAGTTATGTTTAGCAGCACAGAAATATCAGGCTCAAAATCATTCAGCAAATCTAATTGAAAAGAAGACAGCTCAAGAATATAACCTTCAGCATCTTTAGGAAGATCAAGAACTGGCAGGCCAATATTCCCGCCAATATGATAATCACGCCCTGCTTCCTTTAAAATATGACCAATCAAAGCGACACTAGTGCTCTTGCCATTTGTTCCAGTTATTGCAACGATTTTCGAATTTGGAACGGAGTCTAAAAATAACGCAATATCAGATAAAATCAGTATGTTATACTTCAAAGCTAGCACAAATATCTCATGTGATCTTGGCACGCCAGGGCTAACATAAATAGCATCTAACTCAGCCCATCTATCAGAAGATATTGGAGCCAGTAAAGATGCATCAAACTTAACGCGATTATCTGAAGAATCATCCCAGCAGATAATCTCATGCTCTGCGCGCTGCAATTCCTGAAGAATAGAATTACCCGTAACCCCAAGGCCAAATATACCGATTTTCCGCTTGTTATTCGTCATTTTTCTTACCAGCATTCATTGCAAGGCTTGCAGAAACAAACCCCTCCAAATCTCCATCAAGAACTCCTGAAGAGTCGCTCGTTTCATGGCTAGTTCGCAAATCCTTTACCATTTGATATGGCTGCAGCACATATGAACGAATCTGGTGCCCCCAGCCATTATCCGTTTTTGCTGCATTTGCCTTGTTTGTCTCTTCGTTCTTTTTACTAAGCTCAAGCTCAAACAGACGTGCCTTCAGCATTTGCATGGCTTCTGCCTTGTTGCGATGCTGCGAGCGATCATTCTGACACTGCACGACAATATTCGTTGGCATGTGAGTTATCCGCACTGCTGAATCTGTTGTATTAACGTGCTGCCCCCCTGCCCCAGATGCGCGGTAAGTATCAATGCGCAAATCTTTATCCTCAATTACGATATCGATATTTTCGTCCACTTCAGGATACACCCAGCAAGAAGCAAAGCTAGTCATGCGTTTGCCCGCTGCATTAAACGGAGAGATGCGAACTAATCTATGCACGCCAGATTCCGTCTTAAGCCAGCCATAAGCCAGCTCACCTTTGAATTTGATGCAGCATGATTTGATTCCAGCTTCCTCGCCGTTTACTATATTGATGATTTCTGTTTTAAAGCCCAAACGCTCACCAAAGCGCAAATACATACGCATCATCATAGAGGCCCAGTCGTGGCTCTCCGTTCCGCCTGCGCCTGCATTTATTTCAAGGAAGCAATTATTAGGGTCCGCCTCGCCGCTAAACAAGCATTCAGTTTCAAGCTTACCAGCAACAACGGATATGCTCTGCATCTCTTTCTGGACATCATCTAGAGTCTCCTTATCATCCTCATCTTCAGCCATCATGGCTAGCTCTATATTGTCCTTCAGGCCATCGTTGATATAATCGTACGAGCCCATAATTTTCTCAAGCAAGCTTTTTTCCTTCAAAGTGCTGCTAGCTTTTTTCTGATCATCCCAAAAATTGGGATCAAGAGAGTCCGCCTCTAGCTCTGCTATGCGCTCTTTGCTGGTATCTGGGTCAAAGGGACCTCTTGAGCAATACTAACGACTGCTCTATTTGCTTTTTTAAGTTTTCTAATTCTGCTCGCATTTTTTCTACCATTAGGATCTAATTTGCTATATACTACCTTGTATTTCCAAGAATTTATAGTAATTTTTTAAGCATAATGACTAACAAAGAATTTATACGTAATTTTTCTATCATCGCCCATATTGACCATGGTAAATCAACTCTTGCAGATCGTTTAATTGAATTTTGCGGCGCCCTAGAGATGCGCGAAATGAGCCAGCAAGTCCTAGATTCAATGGATATTGAACGCGAGCGGGGCATAACTATTAAAGCCCAAACCGTGCGCCTTGAATATAAAGCCAAAGATGGCCACACATATCATTTGAATCTCATGGACACCCCAGGTCACGTTGATTTCTCCTATGAAGTTAGCCGCTGCCTTGCTGCATGCGAAGGGTCTCTGCTGATTGTTGATGCTAGCCAAGGCGTAGAAGCGCAAACACTCGCAAACGTGTATAAAGCAATAGAAAACAATCACGACATCATTCCAGTACTTAATAAAATTGACCTGCCAGCTGCTGAACCAGAAATGGTTAAAGAGCAGATAGAAGACGTAATTGGCATTGATGCTAGTGACGCTCTGATGATTTCTGCAAAAAGTGGCATAGGTATTGAAGATGTTCTAGAAGCAATAGTTACAAGGTTGCCGGCGCCGAAAAATGATTTTGTTGAAAAAGATCAACCAGATACCCTAAAAGCATTGTTAGTAGATAGCTGGTATGACCAATATCTAGGTGTTGTTATTCTGGTTCGTATATTCCAAGGAAGTTTAAAGAAGGGAGCAAAAGTAAAAATGCTTTCTACTGGAAAATCATATAATGTTGATAATGTTGGTTATTTCACACCCAAGAAAGTAATGTGTGATTGCCTAGAAGAAGGCGAGATAGGCTTTTTTACCGCTTCAATTAAGAAAGTATCAGACTGCAAAGTGGGCGATACAGTTACAAACGACGCCAAGCAAGATATAACTATACTACCTGGTTTTAAACCAAATTTACCAGTTGTGTTCTGCGGCCTATACCCTTCTGATGCATCTGAATTTGAAGCGCTGAAAGATTCTCTGGAAAAGCTACATCTAAATGATGCAAGCTTAGAGTTCGAAACAGAAAGTTCAAGCGCACTTGGCTTCGGCTTTCGCTGTGGATTCCTTGGGCTTCTACATCTGGAGATCGTACAAGAACGCCTTGATCGTGAATTTGACTTGGACCTTATCACCACTGCTCCAAGTGTTATTTATCAAGTAAATCTTCGGAATGGCGAAAAAAAAGAAGTCCATAACCCAGCAGATTTTCCTGATGTGCAAACTATAGAGTCCATAGCGGAACCATGGATCAAAGCAACAATCATGGTACCAGAAGAATATCTAGGCTCCGTTCTGGCACTATGCACAGACAAGCGCGGTGTTCAGGTGGATATGCGCTATGTTTCTGGAAGAATAATGCTAATTTACAGATTGCCACTAAACGAAATCGTATTTGACTTCTATGACCGCCTAAAAAGCTGCACCAAAGGCTATGCAAGCTTTGACTGGGAAATGGACGGGTACGAAGAAAGCACTCTAGTGAAGCTAAGCATTCTAGTAAATAGTGAGCCAGTAGATGCGCTCTCAACCATAGTACATAAATCACGCGCAGAATTCAGAGGACGCGAACTTTGCAAACGCTTAAAAGACCTGATCCCAAGGCAATTATTCCAAATTGCAGTGCAAGCAGCAATCGGCGGAAAAATCATCGCTAGGGAAAATGTGAAAGCCATGCGCAAAGATGTTCTTGCCAAATGCTACGGTGGTGATGTATCAAGAAAACGTAAGCTACTTGATAAACAAAAAGCTGGTAAAAAGAGAATGCGCAGTGTGGGGAACGTAGAAATCCCACAATCCGCCTTCATCGCAGCACTAAAGATTGGGGATGATTAAATTCAATAGGAAAACAGACAAAGTAGCAATCATTGCCCCAGCCTCTGGGTGCAATGATGCAAGCGGCGCGCTAGATATTTCAAAAAGCAATCAGCGCCTAAAAGCAACAATCGCCCTGTTTGAAGAAAATGGATTTATCACCAGTTACGACAAAAATATATTCACCAAGCCCAACCTACCCTTTTTCTCAAGCCCTAAAGCAGAAAGACTAAAGCAAGCAAAGGAAGCGCTTGAAGATCCAGAAGTAAAAATAATCTCCGCCCTGCGCGGTGGCTATGGATGCGCTGAAATAGCATTCGACCTAATGAAAATAAAACCATCAGGACCCAAAATACTAATAGGATTCAGCGATATCACGACCCTACATTTCCTATTCAATCAACATTATGGCTTTCCATCCATTCACGGATTATTTTCTGAGTCCTATCAAAATATGATCCCTAAAATGATGGAATTGCTAAGTGGCTCTGAAGCGAGCTTTGCTTTAACGCCGGTAAATATAGATGATAAAGAAATATCAGCCCAAATGGCCGGCGGTAATCTGTCTATAATCTGCAATATGATAGGCACAAAGCTGCATCCAGACTTTACTGGTAAAATAATTTTCCTAGAAGATATAAACGAAAAAGGCTACAACATTCACCGAAACCTAATGCACATGCATAATGCTTGCCTATTTAAAGGCGCTAGCGCAGTAATTTTCGGTGACTTCACAGAGTCTGATATTCATATGGAGAATAGCATACACAGCTTTGCAAAAGAGTCTCTATCAAATACCGCAACCTATAAAACAAACGGCCTAGGTCACGGCAGGATCAATCGCCCACTAGCCATAGGCGGCACTGGAGCTATCAACGGCAATAAATTAACCGTTAATAGCCCGTTTGAGTTGATTTAAAGTCAGTGCTTAAGCCGAATCCTCTAGCCAGTCACCACTTGCATAGCAGAGCTTCGCTTGCCATGAGTGGTCTGCAAACTATTTAATCAAGCTCAGCTCCGCCTGGTGCGCCTATTACTTGTATGCCGGCATCGTCTATATTTATGCCATCTAATGCTCCTGCAAGCGCGCCTGCTTCATTAACATCATGTATAAACGCTAGGATATGACCATCTTCCTTCTCTTCCGCTGGTAGTTCTAATGCTGAAAACACATTTTGCTCTAGAATTTCATAAAAAGCATTTACTGCATCTTCGTTAAAGTCAAATAGCTGGCCTTCTGAATTTGTTATATTGCCCCATGCTGAGAATATTTCTCTAGCATTTAGCTTTACCAAAGCGCCCACGAAGCTTCCAGCTTCTGCGCACGCATGTTCTAAAACTTGTTCAATAACAAAGTAATGATCCGGGCCTTGCTCTTTAGGCTTATAAGTAGAATTAGCTTTAAAGTATAAATTCACAGTTTCTTCTTTATTGTTGAATTCAAAACTAATCATGGTTCCGCCATTATTTTCAGCGCTTATATCTAATGTATACTTTATATCTAATTTGCTTTTCATAACTATTCATTTAACTTTTATTAAAAAATGGAGGCTTGAGATAACATAAAATTATTAATGTGTCAAACAACGTTTTTTCTTTAATCTATAGTGCTATTGCGTAATTTATTGTGTACTAACGAAATAAATTTGCATATGATCAATCTACTTATGACCTAACTACTAAAATAAACAATGAAAGATTTCGGCAAAAATAACCCTATAAAAAACTGGTGGCGCGCGGTGGATCAGCAAATTATCATATCCATGCTGGTGTTGATTGCCTTTAGCCTGATGCTAGTTACAACCAGTAGCGCATCGGTGGCGAGTAAGATTGGGCTTACGGATAATTATTTTTCCTCTCGCCAGGTTATTTACCTAGCCATCGCAGTTGCTTTGGTTGTGCTATTCTCCTCATTTAACATAAAATGGATCAAGCGCATTGCCATATGCGGGTTTTTATTTAGCATAGTAATGCTAGTGCTAGTAAAATTATATGGCTACGAAGTAAAAGGCGCCACGCGCTGGATTCGCATCGCTGGATTTTCCTATCAACCATCTGAATTTATGAAGCCATTTTTCTCTGTCGTAATTGGCTGGATTTTATCTATGCGTTACGAAGAGGAATTCCCAAGCTTTAGCGTTGCAATCGTATTATACGCGCTGGTTGCTACATTACTAATCATACAGCCGGATTTTGGCATGCTTGTATTAACTACTGCAGTTTTTGCTACGCAGCTATTCGTTGCTGGCCTGCCATCTGTATGGATTGTTGTTTCGGCTATTAGTGGGTTACTTGGCACTGTTTGTGCTTATTTGATGCTCCCGCACGTAGCGACTAGAATCAACAACTTCATAGACCCTAGCGCTAATGAAAATTACCAGGTTAGCAAATCCATTCTAGCTTTTGAACATGGTGGGCTATATGGCCGCGGGCCAGGTGAAGGAGCAATCAAACAGCATCTCCCAGATTCACATACGGATTTCATTTTTGCCGTAGCTGGTGAGGAGTTTGGAGCAATCATATGCGTGATGATTGTTGCTCTATTTGCTTTTATAGTTATTCGAACTCTGATTAGAATTAATGACGGAGAAAATAAGTTCGTGCAATTAGCCTCCATTGGGATCATAACTCAGTTTGGTCTGCAGGCTAGTATCAATATGGGTGTAACCCTAAACTTACTTCCGACCAAAGGAATGACATTACCATTTATCAGCTATGGCGGCTCTTCAACCCTGGCTATTGCCATAGCATTTGGCATGTTACTTGGTTTAACTAAACGCGGGACATCTCTTGTTAGGTATAGATCGCAAAATATTGATATATAGGCATAATGACTAAAACTATTTTACTTTCAGCCGGTGGAACTGGCGGACATTTTTTCCCAGCAATAGCACTAGCTGCCGAGCTTAAAAAAAGCGAGTGCAACATACATTTAATTACCGATAAGCGCTGCGAGAAATACTTAAATAGCAATATGAAACTAGAGCATCATATAGTCGATCTGCATATCAAAACATCAGGCCTAATGAACAAGGCAAAATCTGCTTTTCAGCTAATCACCGCTTGCATTAAAACATTATTCCTACTGATGCGTATAAAGCCAGATGTAGTTATAGGATTCGGTGGATACCCAACCTTCCCTAGCCTGCTTGCCGCCAAGACTCTGCACATACCCATTATCTTGCAAGAACAAAATTGCTTCCTAGGCAAAAGCAATCGTTTCTTTGCATCAGGCGCTAAGCTAATAGCCCTAGCCTACCCAGAGACCGCTAATATTGACGATAAGCTTAAAAATAAAATTACTATCACAGGAGATATAGTAAGGCCTTCTATCAAAAAACTCCCAAAAAAGAAAAGCTTTGATTCTAAAGTGTTTAACCTATTTGTATTTGGTGGAAGCCAAGGGGCCAAGATCTTCTCATCACTAATTCCAGAAGCGATTGAGATGCTACTAGAAAAGAACCCAAACATACAATTATCCATCACGCAGCAAGCCTCTAAAGAGCAACAAGAAGAATTATCAGAGCGCTATACTAAATTAGGCATCAAACACGAACTGTCCGATTTTTTCCACAATATGCACGAAATATATCATAATTCACAACTGGTTATATCTCGCTCTGGGGCCAGCACTATTGCAGAGCTTGCATCTATTGGCTTGCCTGCTATTTTCATACCATATCCACACGCAGCCGAAGATCATCAGTATTTTAACGCCAAAGCAATTGCAGACAATGAAGCAAGCTGGTATATGCGTCAGAAGGATGCATCGCCAGAGGCTTTGTCTAAAAAATTAGCTGAACTAATTGCCAATCGCACCGTGTTAAAAAACGCCTCAAAAAACCTAGCAAACCGCAAAAATAACGGCGCAAAAAATCTAGCCGACACAGTTTTAAAGATAATTTAGTATTATTTGATTGCACCTCAACTCTTTAGTTGCAAGCCATAGCTTTATGTGCGATTAATTGAATGAAGATTTTTTTTATTATAAATTAAATGTGATTCTCATGGCCAAAAGAACCATTATTGTTAAAGCTATAGTTTTTACTATTCTAGCATCTCTGCTTTCTTCTTGCGTCACTGGCCCAGAAGGATATCTAAAACGCTCTGCAAATAATAAAATCTTTGATCGCAAAGGCTTCAAAGGCGGTAAACGCGCGCCTCTTTATAATAAAAAATACATCTCTCAAGCCAAAAAAAATATAATCAGCGGCGAATATGACGAAGGTCT
>CAXMOU010000007.1:0-2783 GCA_964195465.1 uncultured Rickettsiaceae bacterium | reverse complement strand
CGTTATTTCAGTTTTAATAGTTTTTTCCTGAATCAGAGAATTAAATTCTTTATTATCAATAATTTTTTTAATTCCGGAATGCATACGTTTTTGTGATTTCGGATCAAGGGTAGTAATTAATGGGTGAGAATTCATTATATTAATACTAAAGAAACTGTATATGCATTTCATAAAAAATATTGCTATGGGATAAGAGCTCTAATAGAGGTGTCCAGCGACAACTATAATTACCGGTCGCCGACAACTATAATTATCTAATTTTAGTCATAAAAAAATCACATTATTTTACATCACTTTTCTCCATATTTCTTGCCCGTGTTTTTGGTGTTTTATTGGGATGACTTTTTGCAAGTTTTGCAGCATTCATTCTGTAACTTTCGGTATTCAGTTCAAGAATAGTAGCATGGTGTACTAATCGATCTATTGCAGCAGTAGTTGTCATCTCATCTTGGAATATTTGATTCCATTTAGAAAAAACTAAATTACTCGTAATCACCAAACTTCGTTGTTCGTAACGTTCGGCCAGCAATACAAATAATAGATCTGATTCTTCTTTTTCGTAAGGGATATAAGAAATATCATCAATAACCAATACTTCGTACTTATCTAAACGTTTGATAAAATTATTTAGATCTAGCTTACGCTTAGCGATTAGTAGTTGCTGCACCAAGCTAGCTGCGCTTAAGTACAAACATTTTCTTGCCTGCATGCACCACTCCCTTGTCAAAGCCATTGCAAGATGGCTTTTTCCTGTGCCAGGATTACCAAAGATTAGAATGTTATCGCATCTATCAATAAAGTCTCCTTGTTGAAGATTTTGTACCAAGCTTGGCGATAAGCTTGGTATTCTTGTTGTGTCAAACTCCTGTAGTAATTTATTACGTGGTAGCTTTGCTTGTTTTAAGAATTTAGCAATCGTTTGATTTCTACGCTCTTGGATCTCAATAAATACTAGTTCCTGTAAATACTCAGTATGACTTTTGCCACTTTTTTCTGCATCTATTGCAAGTGCTGGATAAATTTGACTGATTGTTTGTAATTTAATGCTTTCCAGCATTCCAGTTAGAATATTATTCATTCGATTTGCCTCTACGCTACTAGTTCTAATAGAGAGTCGTATTGCTTCACCGTTGGTTGATCAACATGAACCACGACCTTCTGCTGAGATTTGCTATCTAATAAATCTCTAACTTGTTTTATAGTAGGAGTGATGCCGCTTTCTGATAATATTATTATAGCCGATTCAACTTCGCTCTCACTATTTACGGCCGCAAAGTGCAATATTTGTAGATATTGTTTTGTACCATTGGCTGGATGCGTTTTGATTAGCTTGTCATATGCATTGCGAAAATGCAAAGTTGGAAACAGAGATTCTCGATAATGATAGTTTGCGAAAGCACCTGGTTTACGCACTAAACTAGCAATTATGTGCCTATAATTAATCACAGCGTTAGCCTCTGATTTATCAATTTTAGGCATCTTGCAAATAAGCTGAGTGCCATAGTACAACTTAATTTCACCTTGATAAATATACACCCTTAAGCCGTAACCAATTAGCCTGCTAGGCACTGAGTAAGTTACTTGATTGATTCTAATGGTACTTGATTTAGTCACTGTTAATTCAAGAATCTCTGGTGCATAGTACTTTTTGTCTGGTAGGATTTTTAATAGCTTGATTTCTTCTAGTAATTTATCGATACGAGTATTGTTGCGACGTGTAATAATTTTGCGTAAAAATTCTTCGTACTCCGATACGCTATAAAAATCTAAAGACCCTCTTAACATTAACTGTTGTCTAATATCATTTTTTAGAAGATCATGGCTCTTCTCTATAGAGCCATTCTCGTTGCTTTTTCCTGGATTGTTACGAGATGCTACAACACCATGATGCTTCATAAACTCTTGCCAATTATCAGTCGCTACTCGCTTGCTTCCAGATCGTTTAGATGCTGCCGATAAATTATCCGTTCTATGCTCTGGCGCTACGTATCCAAGCGTCCAAACAGCATTTTCATAACCCTTACTAAGGGAATCAAAACTTTCGCTGTAGCATATTTCTACAAATTCCCATCTTGAGTACGGTAACAAAAAGTGAAATAATAAATGTTCAAATTTATCTCCTCGTATATTTATGTTGAGTTCATTCATTGACGTGTAGTCAGATTGACTTTGTTTACCCGCTCTGATGGTTTGATTAAATATAACGTTGTTATTCGAGCCGTTGCTTGCACGCCATTTACGTAACAATCTTTGCAATGTTCTTTCATGGCAATCATTAAATATGTTAGGTTTCTCGGTGATTAAGTGAGACAGGATAGTTTTTGCCTGTAATCCAGGCGCTTTACTTAACATTACTTCTATCTTAGGCCACTCTGACTCAAATACATTAGCTCTTGTTTTCCAGTGTCGTTCCTTTTTTAATTCAGATGGGGCTTTGTTAGTAGCTAGATATTTTCTAGCGGTAGTTACGCTCATACCACTTTTAGCCGCAGAAAGTTCTTTATTATTTTTGTGAGTCATTTGTTTTAACATAATTACCTGTTGGTTTGTTACCGTCATTTAAATATTCATTTTACTGGATTATAAAACCCCACTTTTTGGAGTTCTTTTTATGCCAATAGTATACTCATTTTTTGACTATTATTTTCGGTAATTATAGTTGTCGTTTATAGGTAATTATAGTTGTCGCTGGTCAGCCTATTATTGTAGATTATATATTTATCTACACCACTGTAACCCATATATAGACTGATTACTACACCCCAGTAAGTACGGGAGAGCCT
>CAXMOU010000006.1:0-3240 GCA_964195465.1 uncultured Rickettsiaceae bacterium | reverse complement strand
CTTGTACCAAGATCCAGTAATGTTTCTATTCTGATTCGCTCTTCTGAGCTTAAATGATGTGACATATTCTTCTCTATATAAATTACTTATTTTAATAATATAGATCCTTATGTGTCGCATTTGAAGCTTTAATGCACCGTCGCGACCACAGTAGGAATATGACGCAAACATTGATTGCCTTGTTACTCTATCTTTCTTAATAGAATTTTAGCGCATTTACCTTGAGGGTTTTTTCTACTACACATCAAAGTAGAATTTGACGCCGATATGTATTTATTAATCTGTTCAGTAGATACAGGCATGTTGTTACTATTCTTATCCTGTACACTATATGACTTTCCGCGCCATGAATGAAAAATAGAATACAAACTATCACCTTCTTTATAAATTCTATAAAGAGTCGTCTCTCCATGCCCCCTCTTTAACCCACCAAAAGCTGCATCACTATTAGGCTCTCCACACATCAGACTAGCAACAACCTCAGTGGAGGTTGCCAACATAATTGTTGCAGCCGTATTTTTCTCTCCACATATTTTTTGAGTCATAACATATATATCAGTAAAATACTGCCTTGGCGTAATAGGAATGTTTTTATGACCAGATATTGTAATCATCTCACTCCATTCGTGCACAGTTTGGCCCTTAGGAAGGAATTCAATTAGAT
Organism: uncultured Rickettsiaceae bacterium; assembly: GCA_964195465.1. Taxonomy (GTDB): domain Bacteria; phylum Pseudomonadota; class Alphaproteobacteria; order Rickettsiales; family Rickettsiaceae; genus Megaera_A. Next base: position 2,576 of record CAXMOU010000006.1, on the reverse strand, counting down.
AAAATCCATCGTTTCCCTGCTCGTGAGCTGGCCTAAGTTGCCAATCTGATGGCACAGGGGTCACAACAACAAAATCATAAATTGGAATCATTATGTTAGCCCAACTTTGTTTGTTTTTATCAGAAAATGCAGTGTTATTAATCAGCAAACAAAATAAAGCAATGAGAATATTAATTTTATACATACGCATAAACACCAATCTATTTTTAGTTTTTTAAATTTACCTAATCTTTAATATACCACATCTGATATATTAAATCCAACTACCCAAATTTCACCCCTTAAGCATCAACATCACCCGCATCGCCAACAAGCTCAGCATCTTTGGCCTCATAAGAAGGATCGGCAGCAAAGAAACCGCTAGCATCTCCATGAAATGCTTCGTGCGCCTCATGGTTTACATGCCACATTTCGGCAAAGCTCTCTACTTCTATGGTTTCTACGAAGCCCGCTGTTTTTTTAAGCTTATGATCACCTATTCTATCCAAAACAATAAACACATTACCCGTGGTAGTTTCTAGATATTTCTGATTTGTATAAAGGGACAAATCCTCTCCGCCAATTTTTAATTTTATTATGCCGCCATAAGTCTTAAGGCCAGATATTTTCTGACTATCAGACTTAATAAATTTGCACGACTCTAAGATTGCCGAAACTTTTTTTGCTATAGTAGAATAAATTTCTTCACACTTTAGCTCAGGGGCCACAGCAATATATACATTATTTTTTAAATTAGACTGCACAGAATACATATCTTTAAGAGTATTTGCAGCTACATCTTGAGGGTCAGCGGCAGTCATAGATTTTTTTAATGTAAAGAATTTATGCAGCAATTTTGGCTTGCTTGCAAAAACTTGATGAGCCACCTCTTCTGGTTCTGAAATATTTAAAATACTTGTTAGTGCATAAAGGTTTAATTCTGGGTTTTCTTGAATATATTGATGTATTTCTTGCGCCCCATCTTCGGACCTATTGCGACAAAATTTTAACAGCATCAAGTCAAATTGACCTTCTATATTTACTTTAGAATCTTGTGACAACGCCATTTCTTGAGCCAAAGAGTCCTCCTTAAACCCAACATAATTATCTAACAACTCTTCTTCCGTAGCCTTAGGCTTAGCTGCAACATCAACATGCGCCTCCTTACGCTCAACTCCCTCATCTTCAAGCAAACTCAATATTTTCTTTACGTGATGACGCTCTACTATGGCTTGAATTTTAGCTAAGTATTTATAATTAGCAGGGGAGTTTAGATTTCCATCTTGGGTTATCACTGGCATAAACAGTACATTAGATGGCAACTTACCATGACCAGCTTCTAAAGCCTCGCGAAATAAATTAGATGCTATTGTTGGGTCTGATCCATTATCTATAAGCAAATTAATTATATCTATGTTTTTTGTTCCAAGAGACACAGAAAAAGCTGTACGATACAATGTAACGCCGCCCTTTCCAGTCAAACTAGTTACAAGGTTTATATCCGCCCCATGTTTAAGCAACAATTCTATAGCATCAGAATCCTCTCTATAGCCAGCAAGCATTAACGGCGTAATCTTCTGAAGACCCTTAAAATCCACTCTTTTTACATCATAATCAGGGTGCAAACCATGCTTATTGCACAACAAATCCATATATTTTGCTTTCATTGCCGGCTCTTGCGTAACAAGAAAAGTCATTGGAGTGAATGTTGAGCCCTTATAGCTAATAGTTAGAGTTTCTAAATTAATACCAAATAGCTGTATAATTTTATCCAAGTATTTTACATTCCCTTTCTTAGAACTTACCAGGAAAGCATTAACAAAAATTCGCCCTAGCGTAACTGGTTCATTTTCTATGATATCACGCTCTAATTTCTTATATTGAATACTAGCCGCCTTTAGCAATTCTTTGCCCACCAGATATACCAATTCATCGCAACGCTCACCTAATGAGATTTGAGGAATAAAAAAACTATCGATAGTAATCAACAAATCTTCGCAAGCCTTGCGGTTGTGAGAAGGTAAATTCAACTCAATAGCATCTCTTCTTAGATCACCGACAAGGTTGCTTGACTTTATTAAGTAACCCTCTAAGTTTTTCCATTCATTTGCTCTATGAGTCAACAAAGCTTTTATATCTTCTTTATTTACAAATTGTCTGTTATCCCGCAAAAGATCAAGGTAACCAAAAGAAACCGATTGCAACAATTTAGGATTTACTTTTTCAATAAGATTCGCGTCTGCCTCATTAGTAATATCTCTAATGTCTTGCAATAGAGCGCCTGGCGCTTTGGACTTCATTAGAATATTTCCGTATATTGATTTAAATTTATCTTCTAAACCATTGTTTAACTTCGCTTGCAAACGCGCTTTTATATTTCCTCTTCCTCTTGGCATAATGATAACTACTAATTATATTAAAATGATTGATATTTTTTAACCAGATGGTTTTGGGGAGCACGGTCACCTCATGAACGCTTCATTAATAATCCAATAAACTTATGAAGATAATTTGGAGACCATCCGATCATTTTCATGAGCATAGGTCTAGACTCTCTTTTTCCCTTCATATTGGTCAAAATATTTAGTATAAATCTC
>CAXMOU010000005.1:0-14792 GCA_964195465.1 uncultured Rickettsiaceae bacterium | reverse complement strand
AATAGACCAAGGAGAAGCGAACCTAGAGTCGTCAAACGAAGACCAAAATCTTTTCCTAAAATGCAAAAACCTAGAAGTTGTTATCATCTGAAGGTGGCTTGAAATATGGATTTTAAGCTTAAGTTAGTGCCATTGGTCTTTATCTTGCTTAACTCTAAGCGTCACATCTCCCAAGCCTTTGCTATTGTATAAGTCAGCTGCTGATTTTTGAAAAACCCTTGGTCCACCAAAAGTTGTTACCTTATTAACTTTTACCCCAAAATGAGAAGGGAGATCCATTGCTGCTATTTGTGCAACAGCAGCTCCAAGACTATGCCCAGACACATGAACTCCTTTTTCTTTAACATTAGTCTGAGATAAAGCCTGATACATACTATCTTTTGATGCCACAAACTCTTTCTTAAAACCAGCATGGACATTAACCTCCTCTCCCCCGAAGTTCATTTTAGCGCCATATGCTTGGAGATCATGTACTATTTCTTTGCCACCAGCACCGAAAACTTTCTTCACTTGTGTGCCATGGTAACATACTAAAACTTCTTTATCCGTCTCTATCACGTAACCAGCTGGGCTTTTATCGCCATCTTTATAAAAAGGCTTAGGCTCTCCAACAAGTTTGTCTCCAGATTTCTCCAGCTGCGCAGCTAAATTTTGTTTATACTCCTCGTATTTTTCGCTATCTGGTTTTTTGCTAGTTATTGCAACAGCAAGCACTGCCGTTTTAACATCCTCTAATTGGTGTGAATCTTGGCCCATTGCGACTACCTTATTTTATTTGATATATAATAATTAGTATGGCACAAATATTGAGGAGTTTGCTATTATTTTAATAATATATAGATAAATTTAGATTAAATTGCATCTTTGTTGTGCGAATAGTACCTTTAGTATAAGTCTATTTGAATTAAAACGACCCGATTTAAGGTTGTCATCCAAAGTTTAAAACAGAACATTTACTTCTTGCGAGAAACCATGGTCAAATATTTGCTAGGTCCTTTTTTGTAGCGCCATTTTACATCGTTTTTTCTAAGTATTTTAGCGCTAGCGATTCGCTTGGTATCACGCCTTTTTAATGGGTCTACTACCATTTGTGAGACCTTTGTATCTTTTAAATTTAAATAGCCATCATTCAAACGCTTCAGACGCTCTGGTGATGCTAAGTAAGCGAGTTCAGCTTTCAACAAATGTATAGTGTCCGACTCGTTTTGCACTTGTTTTTTAACTTCAATAAGCTCAGAGCGTATACTCATAACTCTATCTTTTATGTTAAACAAAGTATAAACAGTAACCAAGCATAATGTTAGCACTAAGTATAATGGCATTCTAAGAAGCATAGTTACCTCCTATTTTTTCAGCACAGCGTAATTTTGCTGACCTAGATCTCGGATTTTGCAACACTTCTTCGCGCGCTGGAGCAATTGGCTTTTTGGTAATTGTTTTTAACCACTTGCCTTCTATAACAGGCTCTGGTTCTTTAGAATATTTAGACCTAGAAACCTTTTTAGGTGAATGTTCTTTAAAGAAAGCCTTCACAATGCTGTCTTCAAGCGAATGAAATGACACAACAACAATGCGACCACCAGGGACTAGCATATTTTCCATATTAGCCAGAAAATTCTCTAGCGACTCAAGCTCCTTATTGATATAAATCCTGATTGCCTGAAAAGTTTTTGTGGCTGGATCGATTTTACCTTTACGAAAATGCATGGCCTCGCGCACTATTTCAGCTAGCTCTAAAGTAGTTTTTATAGGCTTTTCTAGGCGCGCATCAACAATGCTTTTAGCAATTTGACGAGACTGAACTTCTTCGCCATATTTATAGATTACATCTGCTATTTCTTGCTCTGAGCCACCTGCTATAAACTCTGCCGCGCTCATCCCATCATTTCCCATGCGCATATCAAGCGGACCATCCTTCATAAAAGAGAAGCCCCTTTCTGCGGTATCTACTTGCATAGAGGAAATGCCTAGATCAAGCACTATGCCATCGTATTTTTTATCCGCTAATTTAATGCTGCTATCGGCAAAATTAGCCTGAACGAAATCAAACCTATCACCAAATTGAGACTTTGTTTCTTTAACGAACTTCTCAACTGTTGGGTCTTGGTCTAAGCCCGTTAGGTAGCAATCTGTATCAGCCAATATTGCTTTGCTGTAACCACCAGCACCAAATGTACAATCCAAGTATTTACCACCGCCTTTTAGGGATAAATTCTCTAATACTTCATTTAATAGAACAGAACAATGTGGAGCTTTATTATCAGTCATACTACACCTGCTCGCTATTTTTATTATTCTTAAGAACAAGCCTATTATTTTGAGCAATCTCTCTTGCTGCTTTTAGATGCTTATCGAAATTCTCTGGATTCCATATCTCAAACACCAATCCTTTACCCACAAAGCAAGCCTGCGCACTAATACCCATTTGCTGTGTTAGGTAAGTTGGTAATATCACCCTGCCCTCATTATCGAACTGCAACTGAACGGCTTCACCAAGCACTACAGTTTCAAATGCATCTCGTTCATCTGAGTATGGGTCAAGATTTTGAATGATTTTGCTAAGCTCTTCAAGGCGAGACATGCTGCATGCTTCGATGCAGTTATTCTTAAAGGAAGGATAGACAATAATTCCGTTGAAATTCTCACTCGCAAGCGCGGTTCTATAGCTAGCTGGGATCGACACACGACCCTTCTTGTCCATTTTATTTATATATTTCGAAAGAAAAATATTCATACGCTCTTAAATAAAACCACTCCCTTGTTGTTTTATATTCTAACACACAAATGGTGCGATATGGGGCTATATGGGATTTTATGGCCTTAGATGGAGAATATGGCCATTTTTTGTTGCAGTCAAGTGATATTTTGGTAACAAATTGGGTTTTCTATCAGAATCTCATTTTTGCCCTTCCTATTAGAATCTGCTTCATGTTAGAATGATTTGAATCAAAATAACCTTAGGGAGCAAAGCATGGATATATTACTACTGATCTTTAGCGCAATAGCTATTATCTCACTGATCTTCATGATCAAAATTGTACCAGAACAACAAGCATGGGTGCTTGAGAAATTAGGCAAGTTCGATAAAGTACTTCAGCCTGGGCTTAATATTATAATTCCAATCGTACAGCGCGTTGCTTACAAACATACGTTAAAAGAACAAGCCATGGATGTTCATGCGCAGACTGCAATCTCAAACGATAATGTAACCCTGCAAATTGATGGCGTATTATATGTAAAAATAATTGACCCAATTGCAGCTTCATACGGCGTTGAGAGCCCATATTATGCAATCAGCCAATTAGCACAAACAACTATGCGTTCTGAAATTGGTAAATTAAAGCTGGATAAAACTTTTGAAGAAAGAGAAAGCTTAAACCATGCAATCGTAACTTCAATCAACGATGCTGCGACTAATTGGGGCATTCAATGTATGCGTTATGAGATCAAAGATATCCAACCACCAGAAACTATTCTAGAGGCTATGGAGCTTCAGGTTGCTGCAGAGCGTCAAAAAAGAGCAAGAATTCTGGAGTCAGAAGGTCAAAGACAAGCCAGAATTAATGTCTCTGAAGGTGAAAAAGCGCAAGTTGTACTAAGCTCAGAAGCAGCTTATACAGACCAAGTAAACAGAGCAAAAGGTGAAAGTGAAGCGATTCTATTCGTTGCAGAAGCAACCGCTAAAGGAATCAACGTTGTTGCAGAATCTATCAAAAAAGAAGGCGGGCCAGATGCTGTTTCCCTGCGCGTGGCAGAACAATATGTTGACGCTTTTGCTAAATTAGCTAAAACATCCAACACCATCATACTACCAGCAGATCTAGCACAGCCAAGTAGCTTCATTGCTCAGGCTATGACTATTTTCGATAAGCTGAAAACGAAGGGTGGTGATACGAAAATAACTAAAAAAACTAACTCCTAAGCGACACCCGCTTATAGCAAGTTATAATTTATACATATAACTTGCTATTGCAGGAGTAGTTGATTAGTATCTACACCAAGATTCAATTAAAATATACCCCTATCTTGTATGAGCAAAGTCCTAGATAAAAATCCAGACTTCATGACCATGAAAGAGCGCAAAATATATAATAAATGGCGCCTTAGGATATTGATTTCTATTATTTTTGGATACGGAACATACTATCTCTGTAGGCAAAATTTCTCTATGATAATGCCAGCCTTTATGGAGGAGTTCGGCTATTCCAAAATGCAACTAGGCTGGATTCTAACTACAGCTTCTATAGTTTACGGCATTGGCAAGTTCGTCAATGGCTATATTAGTGACAAATCCAACGCGCGCTACTTCATGCCACTTGGGCTATTATTATCTGCAGTAATTACATTCATTCTTGGGTTTTCTGAAAGCCTTATCTTTCTAGGTATTTTCTGGGCGATAAATAACTGGTTTCAGTCTATGGGTTGGCCGCCAGCAGCTAGGATGCTTACGCACTGGTTTGCACCACAAGAACTCGGTACAAAATGGGCACTTGGTGCAGCATCCCACCAAGTGGGAGGCGCTGTAACTTTAATATTTACTGGCTATTTAGTAACTAATTATGGCTGGAGATACGCATTTTTTATTCCAGCAATCATTGCTGTTTTTGTAGCGTATATTCTACTAAACAGACTTCGTGATTCCCCCAAAGAACTAGGCCTGCCGCCAGTTGAGGCGTATAAGGGAAACAAGAACTTTGTAGAAGACACTAGCGAAGACCATTTAACAGCCACCGAAATCATGAAAAAAGTATTCGTGAATAAGAATTTATGGCTTATATGCTTTGCAAATATGTGCGTATATATAGTGCGTATTGGCATTATTTTCTGGGCGCCTTTATTCTTAAAAGAAGTAAAGGGACTCTCATTATCGCACGCGGGCTGGCAAGTTGCCGCATATGAAGTGACTGGCTTGCTTGGTGGGTTCTCTGCTGGATGGATTTCAGACAAATTAATGAACGGGCAACGCGGCCCTGTCGGAGCCTTCTTTATGCTTTGCTTGGCTCTTTCTCTCGCATTATTTTGGTACATGCCAAATTCCTATAGCGGCTTTACAACTATAGCCTTGATATTAGTTGGTTTTTTTGTTTATGGCCCACAAGTGCTAATAGGCGTGGCCTCTGCAGATTTCGCCTCAAAAAAAGCTGTAGGTACAGCAAATGGATTAGCTGGCACAATGGGCTATGTGGGCTCTGGAATATCCGGCGTATGCGTTGGTGCATTGATTGATAATTTCGGTTGGCATGGCGCCTTCATGTTCTTCATAGGCGCGGCACTACTTGGGTCCATATTCTTCATGTTGACTTGGAAATATAGTACAAAAACTAAAGAGCAGAAGGAATGAATATGCTAAAATCCACTTTTATATCTCTGTTTATAGATGCACTGAAAAATATCCGCTCTACGGAAGGAAGAGCATCGCGGATGCAGACTTTAGCTTTTTGTTTATATATTTGCATTTATTAGTATTAGGAGCGTTCGCTCTATATTTTCTAGACCTTACAGTCTTTGCGCCAATATTAGCCATACTATCTTTAATTCCATGGCTTACTCTATACATAAGAAGATTGCATGATTTATGCCGTAGCGGATGGAGCATACTAATAAATTTTATACCACTTATCGGCACCTTCTTTCTGATTTATGTTTACTGCTCATCTGGCGACAAACTGGATAATAAATACGGCCCACCTCCACTAGAAACAAAGCTAACTAACATAGATAAAGCATGGCTATGTCTATATTTAGCCTTTCTTGTATTGGGTTATATTTATCAAAACACCTCGTCATAATACTCACGCAGATAAAGCTCAAACCAGCGAGCATATTCGCCGGGATTCTTGGCTGCTCTTTTGCGAAGTTCGCTAGGTGTCACCCAATCTGTTTCGGATACTTCTTCTGGGTTTGGTGCTAGCGCACCTTCCCACACTCCAGAAAACACATGGGTATATTCATTCTCATGCAGGTCGTTTTCTAGCGGCAATTCATAGCATACTGTTCCAACCTTCTTTAGATCGCATGAGAATCCAAGCTCTTCATGCAGGCGCCGCTGGGCTGCTAGCATATTATCTTCACCAACACGTGGGTGCCCGCAGCAAGTATTTGCCCACAGGCCAGCAGAATGATATTTCACATCTGCGCGCTTTTGAATCAGCAGTTCACCTTTTTTATTATAAATCATAACTGAAAAAGCTCTATGCAACCGCCCTTCTATATGGACTTGCATTTTTGGCATAGTGCCTTGAGGCTGGTCGTTTTTATCAACTAGAATTAAGATTTCTTCTTGCATGAATTACCTTCTGAAAATCAATATTTCTCCAGATAATATTTCTCTTCGTCTCTAAGGTCCAGCATTTTATAGTCTTGGTCAAATAATTTTTTTGCCTTGTTCAAAGAGTGTAAATAATCGTAGGCACTATCAAAATTCTCCTCTGGCATTTTTACTGTTATTTTTTGATCCAAGTTTAGATTCCATCGCCTCTGCCCGTACCTAACAGCAGATTTAACGCGCGTAGCGAGCGCATCATGACGATTTAAATCATCCAGTAAGTTGCTGGCATATATGTTTGCATCTGAGCCTACAACATGGATTAAGTCATTAAAGCCAGACCCTTCATATTTAGAAATCCTATTCCCTTCCGCATCCACCAAATATAATTTACTCTTAAACTGCCAAATAGCTACAGGAGCTCGCTCTACAATTGCTATATAAATTTTAGATGGAAGGCGCCGCTCTATTATCGCGCTCTTTGCCCATATATGGCCCTCTAGCCTATCTTTAACTGCCGCCATATCTATAGCAAAAATAGGATCGCCTTCATTCGCTTGTAGAGCTTCTATTATATCTTTAAGCGGCATGTTTTTCTGGCCATCTACTTCAACTTTCTGAAACACAAAGCCATATTCTGCAGTTATGTTATAAAAAGACGAATATAGACTCTCTTTGAATGATTTAAACAAATCTGTGAATAAAAACAAGCACACAAGCACTAACGCAGAGAATTTTAGCAATAGCATCGTGCGATGATAATATATCAATAAGCGCCTGCGAATTGAGACGTTGCTACGGTTAATTTTTGTCTTGCTGATTCTCCTGCGTTTTGTCATTTCTCGAATTTTGCACTTTTGATAATTTGATCTACCAAATCAGTATAGGTGATATCTTGCAATGTTGCAATTTCTGGGCAGATCGAGAGCGGAGTCATTCCTGGATGTGTGTTTACTTCCAACATATAGCATTGATTTTCTTCTTCGTTATATATGAATTCAGCACGAATCATTCCTATGTCGCACTCAAAAATCCTGCACGCATGTTCAGATATAGACAATGCTGCATTATATGCATCTTCTGGGATTGGAGCTGGCAGTAAATGCTCTGCGAACCCTTCTGTATATTTGGTTTCATAATCGTAAAAGCTCTTGCCTTTTAGCAGCTTAATCTCAAGCACACCAATAGCTTTGCCATTTAGCACTGCTACCTGAAGCTCGCGTCCTTTTACATATTGCTCAACCATGATCTCATCACCATAAGCGAAATCATAATCAGCAAAGGAAAAATCATCTTCGGCAAACACAACTTCAATCCCCACGCTGGAGCCTTGAGTGAGCGGCTTAATAACATAAGGGCGCGGGATGGGGTCGCTCTTGATGTTGTCTGCCCTACTAACGATGATGGATTCTGCTACCTTAACGCCGTTTGCCTTGAATATTTCTTGCGATTTTTTCTTATTAAACGCAATAGAAGAGGCCATCACACCGCAGCCAGTATATGGTATTTGCATTATATTTAGCATCCCAGGCAAGCAACCATCCTCGCCATAAGTGCCATGAAGGGCATTAAATACCGCATCGGGTTTTATGGCTGTTAATACGCGCGCTATATCTGCACCCATATCTACAAAAGTTACATGATATCCAAGCTCTAATAATGAGTCCACTATACCGTTTGAGGACATAAACGATACCTCGCGCTCCGCAGACATCCCAGCGCCCACAACAGCAATATGTTTAGCCCCGCTTTGGGCGCGAGCATTAAACTCATCAATAGCGCAAGCATTTTTAGCAACATACTCATTCAAAGCATCAGACCCCTTATCGGCACAATCAACTATTTTTGAGTTTTCTATATAGATAGTATTGAATTTTTCCATGAATTACCTCTCCCTGCCGATTCTTTTTATTTCCCATTTTAGTTCTACCCCAGAATGCTCCAGGACTTTTTCTCGAACCAATTCACCTAATTTTTCCATATCACTCGCCGTGGCAGAGCCGTCATTAATCATGAAGTTACAATGTTTCTGGGACATTGACGCCCCGCCAATCTTAGCCCCGCGCAAACCTGCAGCATCTACAAGTTCCCAGGCTCTAGCTCCTTCAGGATTTGCAAATGTACTCCCGCCTGTTTTTTCAGTAATAGGCTGAGTGTCAGACCTACCCTTCATTATTTGTTTCATTCTTTGACTAATCTCGCCATTATCACCTGGCTCAGTTTTAAAGATAACTTTAGTAAAAATCAAACCATCTGGCAGATTGTTTTTCCTATAAGAGAACCCAGCCTCTTCGCAACTAAATTCATGCTGCACGCCCTCTTTATCAAGCGCTACAACAGAGCGAATAATATCTTTAAACTCAGAGCCATATGCACCCGCATTCATAGCAACGCCGCCGCCTATTGTCCCAGGAATACCTATTAAAAACTCAAAGCCTTTAATGCTATTAGCAGCAGCAAATTTGGCCAAATTGAAATTCAAACATCCAGCATGTACCGCGAAGTCACCATTCTCTAGTGGTTCTATCTCTGTGAAATTCCTACCAAGCTTAACAACAACCCCTTCAATGCCGCCATCACGCACTATAATATTAGAGCCAGCGCCAAGAACCATCACAGGTAGCTTGCCGTTATTCTGCTTTAAGAAATCTGCTAAATCGCTTGAGTCCGCTGGCTTAAACAACACATCCGCCGCACCGCCTACTTTAAACCAAGTAAGGCGCGATAAATCATAATTATATTTGTATTCACCACGAATCGAAGGTAGTTCCATCTGGTATTCTCTTAATTCAAGGATTTTGTGTCGCTAATCTTTTCAAGATCCGCAAGCTGAGTAGGCAATTGATTCGCCCAAAGAGTAATAGTTCCAGCACCCATAAGAACGAATATATCGCCCTCCTTAGCCTCTGACATTACTATGGTTGCGATATCTTCATGGCTAGGTAAATATATAGCCTCCACTCCAGATTTATCCACAGCCTCAGCAAGACTCTTACCATTAAATCCTTCTATCTGCTGCTCTCCTGCTGCAAATACATCTGTTATATAAGCACGATCTGCGTCCTTGAAGCATTTAGAGAAATCTGAGAATAAATTCTCAAGCCTTGAATAACGATGAGGCTGAAAAATAGCAATCACCCTACCACCGCGCTTATCTGCAATAATTTTAGCTGTGGCAAGAGTTACATCAATTTCTACCGGGTGATGGGCGTAATCATCTATAATTTCAGCGCCTTTATACTCACCAACTTTAGTGAATCTTCTCTTCACGCCCTGGAAATTCTTAAACCCATCGCGGATTACTTTAATACCAAAATCAAGCTCCACACCTATCGCGATAGCTGCTAAAGAATTAAGCACGTTATGCCTTCCTGGCGTAGGTATTGCTACATTCTCAATCACTGTAGCGCCCGTAGAGTTTGGCAATTGCATTCTGATATCGAATGTTGAAGAATAAGTATCGGACTTGATGTTATAAGCTCTTATGTGAGCATCTTCTGAATCTATGCCATATGTTATAATTTTGCGTTCTGTTACATCCAAAACCAACTCCCTTACAACTGGGTGGTCCACGCACGCAACACCGAACCCATAGAAAGGCAGGTTCCTAATGAAGCTCTTGAATGCTGCAATTAGAGTCTCGAAATTTTTATAATAGTCCATATGCTCTGGATCTATATTGGTAATAACACCAATAGTCGACGGGATTTTAATAAACGTAGCATCGGACTCATCAGCCTCTACTACCAAATAATCACCAGTACCAAGATACGCATTAGTAGAACGATTATTAATTACTCCGCCATTAATAACAGTAGGATCAAGACCAGCAGCCTCAAACAAACAGGCAACTAGCGACGTTGTGGTAGTCTTCCCATGTGAGCCAGAAATAGCGACTGAGCACTTCAAGCGCATAAGCTCTGCAAGCATCTCTGCCCGCCTAATGACTGGGATTTTACGCTCTTTCGCGGCGATCACTTCAATATTATCTGCCTTAACTGCTGTAGATATAACTACGTAAGAAACATTTTGAATATTTTCTGGCGCATGACCAACAAACACCTTAATCCCTCTTGCTTCTAGCCTTTTAGTATTGTTATTAACCGAAAGATCTGAACCTTGTACTTTATAGCCAAGATTATCCATTATCTCTGCAATTCCGCTCATCCCAATGCCGCCAATCCCTACAAAATGGATTGTATCAAGAGCGCCTTTTTTTCTTTTCATTTCAAGTAATAGCATATTGGTGACTTAAACCTTCCCGTTTCTAATAACACCATTTAACCATAGCTACTAACCACCACAAATGCAACAGCAAAAGGGGCGTCATCTGAGAGAGAAATCTGAATATCATAATCCACAATTTCGGGTAGTTTTTCAAGAGAGATAACAAGCTTTGGCGCGCCGTTTTCTCCATTAAGAATTGCTATATCTTTTAACGCTATTTTCTTGCCAAGACCAACACCTAACGCCTTGAGAAACGCCTCTTTTCCTGCAAAGCGCTTAGCAAGAAAACCGATTCGCTGAACTTCTGGCAAGGCAATATATTTTTCCCTTTCTAACTCATGAAAATTCTTCTGGATGAATCTATCCCCATGCTTGGATAAAATATCCTTGATCCTCTCCATATTAACAATGTCTGTACCAACGCCTATTATCATCTAAACGCCCTCAATACACATAGCAATTCCCATTCCTCCGCCAATGCACAGCGTAGCCAATCCCTTCTTCAACTTAGACCTCCTCATCTCATGCAATAACGTAACTAACACCCTAGCGCCGCTTGCACCAATCGGATGGCCAAGAGCGATTGCGCCGCCATTTATATTGACCTTGCCTAGGTCCCATCCCATCTGGCGATTAACATATTCGGCTTGCACTGCGAATGCTTCATTTGCTTCAATAATATCTAAATCAGCGACGTTCCACCCTGCTTTTTCTAGAGCCTTTTTCGACGCTGGCACCGGGCCTGTCCCCATAAGTTCAGGGTCAACCCCCCGCGAAGCATAAGATGCAATTCGAGCAATTGGTTGTAGATTATATTTTTTTAAAGCCGACGTGGAAGCAACAATCAGGCAAGCAGCCCCATCATTTATTGTAGATGAATTACCCGCTGTTACTGAGCCATCATCTTTAAACACTGTGCGTAATTTAGCTAACCCCTCCATAGTGGAGTCACCCCTTATGCCTTCATCCTGATCTATTATAATTTTCTCTTTTTTCCTGCGCACTTCAATAGGAACTATTTCGCCCTTAAACTTACCAGCTTTTTGCGCTTTGGCAGCCTTTAGCTGAGAGCTAAGCGCAAGAGCATCTTGAGCCTCTCTGCTAATATCAAATTCAGTAGCGATGTTTTCCGCCGTAACGCCCATCATTCTACCCGAGAATGCATCCGTTAGCCCATCATGCATCATAAAATCTGTGAATTTTATATCGCCAAATTTAGCGCCCGAACGCATAAAAGCCCCATGCATAGCAAGTGACATATTCTCCTGCCCGCCAGCTATCACCAAATCAGCCTCACCAGCCGCAATAGCATTAGCAGCAAGCGCAACCGCGCTAAGTCCAGAACCACACACTTTGTTAATTGTCATCGCTGGCAATGAAATTGGGAGGCCAGCATGAATCACAGATTGCCTAGCTGGATTCTGCCCAGAACCACCAGTAAGAACCTGCCCTAATATTACTTCGTCAAAAGCATCGATTGGAATGTTGCTTTCTTGCACTAGCGCCTTAATTACCTCTGCCCCAATCATAGGCGCAGCTATACTAGACAAGCCACCCAGGAAGCCTCCAACCGCGCTTCTCTTGGCATGAGTTATATATATTTCTTCCATAAGCTTCTCTCGTTTTAAATCAATAATCACTATAGCATTGACTATAATTGATGCCTAGGAATTATTTACACTTGACGAATTGTTTAATAATTGTTACAATACGCGTCAAATTTGTATCGTACTGCTAGTCTCTACTTATATAAATACATAGGCATGGCAGAACCGCGACAATAAATTACTTTTTAAGTTTTTTTTTTGTCCATAGGTGTTCTGTAATCAATGTCAAACGTAGAGCTAAATCCCTTTAAAAGCAAACTCCGAAATATATTCTGGCCTATTCATCGCTCGGAATTATATAAGTTCGTTCCTATGTCTGCTTTGATGTTCTGCGTATTGTTTAATCAGAATGTTCTACGAATCCTAAAAGACAGCATATTAATATCCGAAGTAAGCGCAGAAATCACCAGCTTTACAAAAGTATATTACGTAACCCCAATGGCTGCGGTGTTTGTTATTGTTTATGCAAAGCTAATCAATCATTTGCCATTTCAGAAGATATTCTACTGGCTGGCCGCGATATTCACAGCATTTTATGTAATATTTGCATTTGTAATCTACCCTAATGTTGATTTTTTCCATATGGATCGCCAATTATTAGCCAATTTAATGGCAGAGCATCCACATTTAAAATGGTATATAGCAACCGTAGGAAATTGGAGCTATATCCTATTCTATTCTTTATCAGAATTATGGCCTAACGTATTTTATGTGTTATTATTTTGGCAAATAGCGAACGAAATCACAACAACTAACGAAGCAAAGCGATTCTATACATTATTCTCACTGTTTGGGAATTCTGCCTTAGTAATAGTTGGCTTTATGATGATGAATTTATCCTCTGACAATAGCGTAATACATCGGCTATTCACCGTTTCGGACAGCAAGATAATGCTAACTCAAGTGTCCATATCTATGGTCGCTATTTCTTCTGTGCTTGCTTGCTTGCTTGTGCGCAATATAACCAAAAATATCATAGATAACCCAAACCAATATACACGCTCTAGGGGGGAGAAATCCAACAGACCCAAAATGAGCCTTATTGAGAGTTTTAGATATATCACACGCTCTAAATATCTGTGGTTAATGCTGGTTTGCTCTGCATCTTTTGGCCTTTCAATGAACCTCATCGAAGCCGTATGGAAAGCAAAAATGAAGCTTCTATACCCAACCGTTACCTCCTATGCAGCATTTAACAGCATGTATATATTATGGACAGGAGTCGCCATTATGGTCATGACAATCATTGGAAACAACGTAATACGTAATAGCAGCTGGTTCGCAGCAGCAGTGATTTCACCGATAATAATCCTAACCACTGGCACAGTATTTTTCTTCATAGTAGTGTTTGATAATCATGTCTTGAATTTCTTTGACGGCTTGATACTGATGTCTCCACTTGCACTGGCTGTGTTCGTTGGCGCAATTCAGAATGTACTCTCAAAAGGCTCTAAATACTCCATATGGGACACCTCACGCCAGATGCTATACATACCACTAGATAAAGAGCTGCGGACAAAAGGTAAAGCAGCTGTAGACGTCATCAGCCCTAAAATTGGTAAATCCGCAAGTGGCCTTATCCAATCAATAATCTTCACCATACTCCCAATGGCCACCTACCAATCCATAGCCCCAGCTCTAATGATTATTTTCATAGGCGTGTGCATGCTCTGGATATACGCAGTGCGCAAGATTTATTTTGAGTATCAGAAAATTGTTTGACATATCAACACAAACCATTTACAACCTTAGGTGCAATTGAATTAACAAAATTAAACTAGGCGGTTGAAATGAAGAAAAAATTAAATTCACTAAAAGAAGAAAATATTCAAATAATACAAAATTTGCTAAAACCTCAACAAAAAATAGTTATTAATAATTCCCAAGGTTCGACCTGTCAACTCTCTATGTTTGAAGCAAAACAAATTGCTAATTCAATAAACAAAGAGCACATCACTCATTTGGACTTACGTATTCCAAGTAACAATTCTTATGTAATAGACATTATATTAAGAGCAGCTTACAAATGCAAAACACTAACTCACCTAAATATAACCAGCGACCCTTATCAAAATGCCTCAAAAATTGATAAATCTATACTAAAACAAATAACTTCTATACCCAATCTTAAATACATTAGCCTAGAATGTAGTGAATCTTTGAACACCGCGCTCGTTGCACAAATTGCTCAACAACTAAAAACTATAGAGCAAATAGAATGCAAACCACTGGCTAAATGCTCTGCACAAACATTTGAACAACTAGTGTCTATTCCCTCTTTAAAAAAATTGTCATTAAATCAGTTTGTTATTGATCTTTCTATAGATCGAAACCATTATCTACCTATGCAAAGCATAGAAATATTATTATTAAAGGCATTAACTCAAAACACAAAGTTAGTTATCAGTGGATTAAATAACAACTACAAAGCTTTAAAGTCAATAGCTTTAGAGAGCTATTTTGCTAATATTCAACAGATATTAGCTTGCAACATGAATGAACACTTAATAAAATCAGGAAGTCACGGAATGAAGCTAAATGATTTGACAGGCATAGGGTGCATTAAAGCTTCAAATGCGACAGATCTAATGTTCTATCTTATTATAGTATTGTGTAGTATATTCAATCGGAGTTAGAAAACCAAGTATTTTTCTTGGTCTATTATTTAGCTTATTTTGAATTTTCTTTACCTC
>CAXMOU010000004.1:0-3107 GCA_964195465.1 uncultured Rickettsiaceae bacterium | reverse complement strand
TTCTTCTGCTGTTTTAACTAATTCTAATTTATTCTTCTCCATGGCGTATCTCTTTTTGTTGATTTTATTCTTCTAGAACTTTCAACAGGATACGTCACCTCTCATTTTTTGTCATACACCACTTTTGACTATAACTCGCATCCACCCATCCACCCCACAGCAAATAGTTAGAATCAGGGCTGATCATAATTTTCTTGCGATTGCCCAGCCATTTCAGGTTGGGGGACGCCTTTTGCTGACTCATCGACATCTTCTGGGAAAAGGATATTACTTGGATCATCAGATTCTTCTACTTCTTTTTCTTCTTCTGTTTTTTTTCCTTTGTCTTCTGAATCCAGCAAAGCTTTCACTCTAGCTAAAATCTCAATATACTTTGCATATTTGTGCACATCACCTGCATTATTGGCTATGAGATCTGTGTTATACTCACATTGCAATTTTGAATATGTAGCGTTGTTTATTAGTAATAATTTTACAGCCTCTTCGTTTTCAGCCTTTAATGCATAATCCAATGGAGTATAGCCTCCTTTAGCTTGTGGCGCTAAATCTCCATGTTTTTTAATAATCAGCATTAATATTTTATTATTGGTACTACGTCCAGCTGCATAATGAAGAGCTGTTTGTTTCTGACTGCTTTCAAAGCCTATTAATTGAGGAATATGCTTTATTATAATTTTAACAACCTCTTCATTGCCTGATATAATAGCAGCGTTCAACCCACTATATTTTGGCATTTCCAATCCATAGAGCTTGCCCAATTCTTCTGCAAGCTCTTCAATTTTCTGCATGTCATTTCCAGCTTTTATAGCCGTTTTTAGCTGTGGAAATAAAATCTTTTCTACTGCTTCTTTATGCCCCTGTTGTGTAGCAAACATTAATGCTGTGCCGCCATCTTCGCGGACAAAATCACTTTCCGATCCATTATTTAGCAAGAGCTTAATAACTTTCATATTACCATCATGTGCAGCAGCCATTAATGCTGTACTACCATCTTTTTGAGTCTTGTTAGGGTCCGCTTTATTAGCTAGCAAGAGCTTAACAACGTTCTTATGACCACTTTCTACAGCAAGTATTAATGCTGTGGTGCCATCTTTTGGAGTCTTGTTAGGGTCCGCTTTATTAGCTAACAAGAGCTGAACAACATTCTTATGACCATTTTGTGCAGCAACCACTAATGCTGTTGCGCTATCTTGTGAGTCAACAAGATCAAGATCCGTAGCTAGCAAAGCCGCAACAACATCCTTATTACCATTTTCTGCAGCAAGTATTAATGCTGTACCACCATCGTTTCGAATCTGACCAGGGTTCTCTACCTTATCTAGCAATAACTCAACGACCTCCTGATGACCATTTTGTGCAGCAAGCATTAATACTGTAGAGCCATCGTTTTGAGCCTGATTAGGGTTCTCTACCTTATCTAGCAATAACTCAACGACCTCCTGATGACCATTTTGTGCAGCATACATTAATACTGTAGAGCCATCGTTTTGAGCCTGATTAGGGTTCGCTTCATTGACTAGCAAGAGCTTAACAATATCCTGATGATTCTTTTGTACAGCAAATATTAATGCTGTACCACCATCGTTTTGAGCCTGATTAGGCTCCGCTTTATTAGCTAGCAATAACTCAACGACATCCTGATGATTATTTTGTGCAGCAAATATTAATGCTGTACTACCATCGTTTCGAATCTGACCAGGGCTCGCTCCATTAGCTAGTAATGACTCAACGACCTCCTGATGACCATTTTGTGCAGCAAGCATTAATGCTGTAAGGCCATCTGGCATAGTCTGATTAGGGTTCGCTCCCTTATCTAGCAATAACTCAACGACCTCCTGATGACCATTTTGTGCAGCAAGCATTAATGCTGTATCACCATCGTTTCGAATCTGACCAGGGTTCGCTTCATTGACTAGCAATAACTCAACGACCTCCTGATGATTATTTTCTGCAGCAAGCATTAATGCTGTAAGGCCATCTGGCATAGTCTGATTAGGGGTCGCTCCCTTAGCTAGCAATAACTTAATAACTTTCACATGACCATTTTGTGCAGCAAGCATTAATGCTGTACTACCATCGTTTCGAATCTGACCAGGGTTCGCTCCATTAGCTAGCAACTTTTTAACAATTTTCGTATAATCCTTTGCCGCAGCCTCAAACAAAAGATGTAAATTGTTTTCAGATAGTTTTTTTTTTGCCATTTTTTTACTCAACAGTATACATACTTCTTGTGTATAATACATAAAAAACAAACAAATGTTAAGTCATATTTTGGTTCTCCCGCAATAAATGTGGACTTGCAAAAGTGTCGTAAAGCTAGTAATATCAAGGGATTGTAAGTATTATTAGTAATCAGTTATGCAGTCATTTTTCAATGAATTATTAGATTTACCACAGACAGAAGTAACTGGATATAAAATCGATGGCAATAAGCTTTATCTTGAAGTGCAAAGTACATTTGATGAAGTGCCATGTCGGCAATGTGGTAAAAAAACAAAATCAAAAGGGTATGCAGAAAAACGTGAAATACGTCATCTATCGATGAACGACAAAGAATGCTATTTAGTGATAAAAGCAAAGCGTGGAATTTGTGAAAGTTGTGATGACAATCCAACTACAAATCAGCGTTTAGAATGGTATGATTATAAGAGTAGATATACCAAAGATTATCTGCTAAATTTAATGTTATCTTTGGTCAACAGCACTCTAGCAGATGTTGCAATTAAGCAAAACATTAGTTCAGATACAATAGGTAGAATACTCACCCAAGAAGTATCTAAATCTGTTGATTGGAGTGCATTCAAAACATTAGGATTAATTGGGATTGATGAAATTGCAGTAAAAAAAGGATACAACAATTATCTATCAATTCTCACCACAAGAGTGGATAATCAAGTCAGGATATTAGGAGTATTAAAAGGCAGAGAAAAGCCTACAGTTAAGGCTTTTCTAAAGACAATCCCACAGAGATTAAAACGTAAAATCAAGGGGTATTGTTGTGATATGAATGAAGGCTACATCAACGCGGCTATGGAAGCACTGCCATCAGTTCCAATAATTATCGATCGCTTTCATGTAGCTAAATTATATAGAAAATGCCTTGTAGA
>CAXMOU010000003.1:0-12255 GCA_964195465.1 uncultured Rickettsiaceae bacterium | reverse complement strand
AATAGACCAAGGAGAAGCGAACCTAGAGTCGTCAAACGAAGACCAAAATCTTTTCCTAAAATGCAAAAACCTAGAAGTTGTTATCATCTGAAGGTGGCTTGAAATATGGATTTTAAGCTTAAGTTAGTGCCATTGGTGTATGGACTCATCTATTATTAAGGCTAATAATTATTTAGAGTTAGATCCAAAAACATTTGCGTTAGTTCCAGAGGGTTCAATAGATTGTGTGGTAATGGAAAAATCTAAAGAGATCAAAATGATAGAATGCAACTTTGGTTGGAGTGATATTGGAAGCTGGCGCTCTCTTAGCAAACTTTCTTCTACGGACTCTAATGGCAATAGCATAAAAGGTAATGCTATTATTCATAAAACATCTGATTGCCACGTAGAAAGCAGCGATAAACAAGTGATAGTTATAGGGGTTAATAATCTAGTTGTTGTTAATACCAAGGATGGAATATTAGTAATAGATAAAGATAGCATAGGGGATATTAAAGAAGCTTACAAAAAATTACGTAGCAATTCATCGGGTTAATAACCCAGTTGCGGGTTTTGATTGCTATAGTGAATGAGGTTTAGTATATATTTATAGCGAAATTTAATTAAATCTTGGCGGATAGTTGCGTGCAAATAGATGATACTACATATGATGTAATAATAATTGGAGCTGGCGCTGCTGGTCTTATGGCTGCCATTGGCGCAGGAGCGAATGGCAAGAAGGCTTTAATCATTGAGCACACAGCGAAAATAGGCGAGAAAATTAGAATTTCTGGTGGTGGGAGGTGTAATTTTACGAACATCAATACGACAAGTAAAAATTTTATTTGCCAGAATCCACATTTTGTAAAATCTGCGCTATCCCAATATACGCAAGTAGATTTTATCAATCTTGTAGAATCTTACAACATTGATTATCATGAAAAAACTTTGGGGCAATTATTCTGCGATGGGTCATCTAAGCAAATTATTAATATGCTTCTCGGTGAGTGCAAAAAATATCATGTGACGCTTAAAACTGAGTGCTCGGTTACGGATGTTTCTAAAAATGATAAATTTAATTTGGAAAGCAACCTTGGGAATTTTTCTTGCGATTCTCTAATTATCGCAACTGGTGGCTTGTCTATTCCAAAGATTGGAGCTAGTGATTTTGGTTATAAAATTGCTAAGCAATTTGGTCATAATATTATTGAAACTAAGCCAGCTCTTGTGCCGCTTACCGTGCCAGAAGATCATCTGGAATGGTATACGCAGCTCAGGGGAGTTTCTAATTATTCAGTTGTTACATACGATAAAACCAAATTTGAAGAAGCTATTTTATTTACGCATAAAGGCCTAAGCGGCCCTGCGATACTACAAATCTCATCTTATATGAATAAGTTCGAAAATGAGAAAATCATTATTAATTTATTGCCGAAACTTGATTTAGCGAAGCAATTTATACGGGATAAAAATAGTAAGCAGACTCCTGCAAATTATTTAAAGCAATATCTTACTAACAGGTTGGTTGATAATTTTGCGCTTCTTAATGATGATTTCAACCAAGCAATTACTGATTTATCTAATGAAAAGCTGCTAAATATAGCAAAATATATTCACAATTTCGAAGCTCCTATTAATGGTAGTGAGGGTTACTTAAAAGCCGAGGTAACAACTGGCGGCGTAGATACAAATGAATTATCATCCAAAACGATGGAGTCTAAAAAAACCCCAGGACTTTATTTTGTTGGTGAAGTAGTAGACGTAACAGGGTGGCTTGGCGGTTACAATTTTCAGTGGGGCTGGTCATCCGGCGCTGCAGCTGGAAGAAGTGTGCATTGCCTTAAGTAGATTAATGCGAGCCAGAGTGGTTGCGCTCTGGCTCGTTTATTTATTGGAGCAGTAAATTTAGCGATAAGTTTTTTAGTTATCGTAGTTTTCTTGCTCTCCAGCAATTTCGATTCCATTTTTTTCTTCGTGAGCATCAACGGCATAAGCGAAAGCTTCTCTTTCGGCTTCGGCGCAATGTTCACTCTCTCTCAGAGCTTCGTTATAAGCGTTGGCACTAGCTTCTTCTTGAGCATAATGTGCGCTATATCCCTCTAGAGTTAGATTAGAATCGTGATCCCACTCATCTGTTTCATGTTGATTTAAGAAATCTCCAATCATACCGCCTACATTTTTTGAGCACTGAAGGCTATAAGATTGATAAATATCGTTAAAAAACACAAATTGATAAAATTCTTCGCCAGCGTCTATGGCTACAAATATGCTGTGTCCTATCTTTGTTGAGGAGTGATTGGCATTCGGGTAAGAGCTAGAGTAGTGCCCCTTTATGTGTTCGATTATTTCGTGAATTTGATGGTCTAATACGTTTTTTATTCTTACTTTTGGCATAATGTACCTTTCTATTGTTGATTAATGGGCATTGCTAAGTATACCGAATCTAAAAACGAGTCAAGAGATATATGGTAAAAGACACAAAGTGAGTTAATAAATCGCGTGGCGGCAGGCAAAAGAACCGCTATGCCTGGTAGTTTATTTTTTAAAGCATTCCTTGTTACTTAGTTAATTTTTGTATATAATGCTAAATTCGTTAATTAAAATTATATTATTTTTATGAAGAGAGTAGATAGCAAAGATGTTTATCAATTAGTAAGAAATGGAGATGTTGCAAAACTTGAGGCGTTATTAACAGGCGATGTAAGTTTTTTTGAATCGCCAGAAGGGCATCTTGCCACGTATATGGTAAGATTGGCGTCTATGCATAATCAACCAGCTATAGTAGAGATGTTGATAAAAATTGCTCCTGCTAACATTGAGCATGGTAGAAGGGGGCAAGAAATTACTACTGCATTGCACGAAGCCGCTCAAATTGGAAATTTACAAATTGTCAATTTATTGATAGATCGTTTCCCAGGATTGTTGCAAGTAAGGTCTAGTCATAATGAAACTGTTTTGGAAGTGGTGGCAAATAGTGGTAAAGGTGAAAATTTGGAGGTTTTTAAAGCAATAATAGCTAAGGCTCCAGAGTTGCTTGGGGTTATAGGAACATCAGAAATGTCAATGATTCACCATACTTTGGATAAGCCAGAAATGTTGCAGATTGTAGTGGCTCATTGTCCTCAATTATTGCAACATAAAGCTTGGGGAGATTCAAGAGGGTTTGATGCAATCATTAGTGCCTCGCAATATACTGATATGTCCGCGGTGTTGCCTTTGTTGCCCGGGTACAAGGGATTATTGCCGCAAGCTCCTGGTGGTCCAGCAATGTTTGGTGAGCAAGAAGTGAAAGAAGAGGTGAAGGAAGAGGCTCCAGATGTGAAACCTGGTGCGGTAGTTGATATTAAGGATTTTATAGCTAAATTGCGGGAGTTAGATATGAGTCCAGTGGAGATTATGCCTCTTGTTGAAACTCAATTTCCTGCTTTGTCTGATACAATAGAAATGTTGGGAGACATAAGTCCAGCGGAGATATTAGAAAATTTTATGAGTTAGCTAATAGTAACTTTATAGATTTTTTAAACCCTCCTTGTTATAAGCTTGGAGGGTTTTTTTATGGGTAATATAATTACATAATGAGTTATTTATCTAAAGATGCTATGATGTTTGCATAGAATTCAAATTACATCTAAGAAATGACAGAGAAATTATCCTGCTTCAAGGCGTATGATATTAGAGGCAAAATACCAGAAGATTTAAATGAAGAGATGGCCTATCAAATAGGCTTGGCATATTCTAAAATCATCAATCCGGGAACTATTATAGTTGGCTATGATGTAAGGCTAGAAAGCCCTATGATTACTAGGTCAGTTATTAAAGGGTTGCTTGATTCTGGAACTAATGTAATCAATATAGGAGTGTGCGGCACTGAGGAGGTGTATTTTCATGCATTTAACCGCGAGCAGGATGGTATAGGCGGCGGCATAATGGTTACCGCTAGCCATAACCCTAAGGGGCATAATGGCATGAAGATGGTGAAGTCTGGCAGCCGCCCTATGTCTGGTGCGGATGATTTGCAAGATATCCACGATATTGTTGTTTCTATTAGAGATAAGAAAATAGATGCGGAGTCTTTGATTGCTACAAATAAAGGAAGGGAAATAACAGAAGAAGATAAAAGCGAATATATCAAACATATTCTTGGCTATATAAAGACAGATAATTTAAAGCCTCTAAAAATCGTTGTGAACCCAGGTAATGGGCCGGCTGGTAGCATTATCAAGCTTTTGGAGGAGCATCTTCCATGTGAGTTTGTTTACATACACGAGAATCCTGATGGTAACTTTCCAAACGGCGTTCCAAACCCAATGATTATTGAAAATCGTGTTTCAACGTCAGAGGCTGTAATCAAGCACAAAGCGGATATGGGAATTGCTTGGGATGGTGATTTTGACCGCTGCTTTTTATTCGATGAAAAAGGTGACTTTATCGAAGGTTATTATATTGTTGGGCTTCTTGCTGCTAGCTTTTTGGCAAAAAATCCAGGCGCCAAAATCATACATGACCCAAGGCTGATTTGGGATACTATCGACATTGTACAAAATGCTGGTGGTATAGCTGTGCAGAGTAAATCTGGCCATAGTTTTATCAAGAAAAAGATGCGCCAAGAAGATGCAGTTTATGGCGGCGAAATGAGCGCGCATCATTATTTCAAAGATTTCGCTTATTGCGATAGTGGAATGCTGCCATGGCTATTAATTGCTGAGCATATAGTTGTTTCTAATACTTCTCTTTCAAAATTAGTGGAGCAAAGAATAGAGGCCTATCCATGCAGCGGTGAAATTAATTACAGAGTTCAAAATGTAAATGATTCAATTCAAAAAGTAAAAGAGCATTTCTTGCCTCAGAATCCTAAATTTGACTATATAGACGGCGTTAGTATCGAGTTTCCTGAGTATAGATTCAATCTGCGCGGTTCTAATACGGAGCCATTGCTACGTTTGAATTTAGAAACAAAAGGAAATAATGTATCAATAAAAGAGAAAATTGCAGAAATAGAATCTGTTTTGCTATAGAAAATTAGACTCTTTTATTATTTTTTGTTAGAATCATATTTATGGAAAATAACGAACGCAAACCCAGGATGTGGGTTTTAGTAGATAACAGAATTGGTAATGCTAACCAGGCAATAGAGCTTGCCGAAGAAATAGGTGAGCCTTTTGAGATAAAGTATATCAAATATAATCTATTTGGTAAGCTGCCTAGCTCCTTATTAAGCTTATTTCCTGTTCATGTTAAGAAGTCTATATTAAAGAATCTAAAAAAAGAGCAAGTCCCTGAGATTATTATATCCTCTGGCAGAAGAACGGCAGCTCTTGCGGTTCATTTGAGGAAAATATCTAAAAATAAGGCCAAAATCATTCAGATAATGCGCCCCAATCTTGAGCCAAAAGATTTTGAACTTATAATATTACCTCAGCACGATAATTTTAATTACACATTGCCAAATGTAATAAGAATTCTTGGCGCGCTTACTAATGTTCGAAAAAAAATTCAAAGAGATCAGCCGGAATTTAAAAATAAATATCCAGATTTAAAAGATTTTATTGCAGTTATTATAGGTGGGTCTAGCAAGAGCTATAAGCTAACAATGGAGAATGCGAAGCTTCTGGGCGGTTCTTTGAAGTCTATTTCGGAGAATCATTCACTGCCATTATTTATATCGTTTAGCAGAAGGACTCCAGAAAATGTTAAGCATTATTTTGAAAAGAATTTCGCCTGGCCAAATATAATATATGACCCCGCAAGCTCAGACCTAAATCCATACCCAACAATTTTGGGCAGGGCGGAATATATAATATCCACAACGGATTCAATATCCATGTGTAGCGAAGCTGCAAGCACCGGCAAGCCAGTATATGTTTTCTGTCCGCCAGATTTTAAACTAAAAAAGCATAATTTTTTCATTCAGCAGCTGGTTGATCTAGGTATAGCAAGGCGCCTTGAGCCTTCAACAAAATATCTAGAAAAATACGAATATGAACCTCTTTCAGAGATAACAAAAATATCCAACATTATCCGCGATAAGATATTGTAAAACGTGGATAATTTGCGTATTTATAATATATAGCCATACAGTAATGGCGCCATGCTCTTAATTCTTTTTATAAACTTGCTTTTCCCCTATATATTGGTTAGATTCATTCTATTGTTTAAATAAAAATTATAGTGTCAGACTTATTTGGTTTTGGGGCTGCGACAAAAGGCAGCAAGGAAAATACCTATACAGCAAGTGATATTGAGGTCTTAGAGGGTCTTGAGCCTGTTCGTATGCGTCCTGGTATGTATATTGGTGGAATTGACGAATCATCGATGCATCATTTGGTATCTGAAGTTTTGGATAATTCAATGGATGAAGCGGTGGCTGGCTTTGCTTCAAAAATCACTATTGAAATGCTAGCAGATGGCAGCGTAGCAATCAGCGATAATGGCCGCGGTATTCCTGTTGATAGCCACCCTAAATTTCCTAAGAAATCAGCGTTAGAGGTGATCCTCACTACCCTGCACTCGGGTGGTAAATTTTCTGATAAATCATATCAAACATCTGGCGGTTTGCATGGTGTTGGTATTTCTGTTGTTAATGCGCTTACCGAAGAGCTAAAGGTTGAAGTATACAGAGGCGGGGCCTCTTATACGCAGAAATATTCGCGCGGGGTTCCGCTTACTAAGCTAGAGAAAGCGCCTGCGCTGAAGAAGCTAAAAGGAACCAAAATTACATTTAAGCCAGATACTGAAATTTTTGGCCATTCCCTAAAATTGAAGCCTAAAAAAATATATGATTTGGCGAAGTCTAAAGCGTATTTGTATAAAGGGGTTGAGATTCATTGGAGCTGCCCAGACTCTTTGATTGTTGCTGATAATGTACCAGAAAATGATGTGATACATTTTCCGAATGGTCTGCGTGATTATCTGGAGTCTAATCTAGATAAAAGCAAAATCATTGGCGGCGAAATTTTTTCTGGTAATACGGAAATTAAAGGAGAGAATATCAGGCTGGAATGGGCTATTTGTTGGCATGAAAATAGAGATTTTATAAAGTCATATTGTAATACTATCCCTACACCTCTTGGCGGCGCTCATGAGCAAGGTAATAGGGCCGCTCTTTCGCGCGGGGCTAAGATTTACGGCGAAATGACGGGGAACAAAAAAGTATCACAAGTAATGCCGGACGATCTACTTGAGTCTGCATGTATTATGCTTTCTATCTTCATTAAGGAGCCAGTATTTCAGGGGCAAACTAAAGAAAAGCTAGTATCTACTGGAATTTCAAAGCCGATTGAGAACGCTATTAAAGACCATTTCGATCATTGGCTTAGTGGTAATAAAAAATCCTCTGACCAGTTGATCCAGCATTTTATTAATAATGCAGAATATAGGATAAGCCGTAAGAGCGAGAGAAGCGTAAATCGTAAAACGGCTGTGCATAAATTGCGCCTGCCAGGGAAATTAGCTGATTGCAGCCGCACTAGTGCTGCGGGTACGGAGCTATTTTTGGTAGAGGGTGATTCTGCGGGTGGTTCTGCAAAGCAAGCGCGCGACCGCCAAACTCAGGCTATTTTGCCTCTTCGTGGTAAGATTTTGAATGTTGCAAATGCTGTAGCTCAAAAGATTGCCGCTAATCAAGAGGTGCAGGATCTAGAGATCGCACTTAATTGTGGCTCTATGGGCAATTATCGTGAGGAGAATTTGCGTTACGAAAAGATTGTAATCATGACAGATGCTGATGTTGACGGTGCTCATATTGCGGCACTCTTGATGACTTTCTTTTATTTGCGTATGCGGAAACTTATAGAAAATGGACATCTTTACCTTGCAAGACCTCCGCTATATCGCCTGGTTCAAGGTAGCAAAACACATTACGCTTCTGATGAAGCTCAGAAAAACAAACTAGTAGCGGAGCTCTCTAAAGGGCGCGGCGCAGTTGAAATTGGTAGATTTAAGGGCCTGGGAGAAATGACTCCGAAGCAGTTAAAAGAAACTACTATGGACCCGAAAACTCGTATGATGTATAAAGTAGGGATAGATGATTTTGAAAATGTCGATAAGATAGTAGATAATCTGATGGGAAAGAAGCCAGAAAAGAGATTCCAATTCATCCAAGAACAAGCGCTTTCTAGGAAGGGCGACGATATGGAATTATATGTATAATTTGAAGGAAAAAACTATGTTGATAAGATTAATTGCAATATTACAGATAATGGCTTTGCTGCTTGTGTCAAATGTTGCGCTTGCTAAAAAAGAAGAAGAAAAAAAGGAGCAACATCCAAATAGCTATTATTTTAGGCAGTTCCAGGAAGTATTCCAGCGCATTGAAAAAGATTATATGCAGGATCCTGAGCGTCAGGAAATGACAGATGAAGCTATTAATGGGATGCTGAAATCTTTAGACCCATATTCTGGATATTATACTGATGATGATTTAGAGTTCTTCATAACCCAAACAGACGGTGAGTTTGGCGGTATTGGTGTTGAAATTATTTATGAAAATAGCGCTGTAAAAGTCATCACTCCTATTGATGATCTACCAGCGTACAAGGCTGGCATTAGAGCTGGTGATTATATTGTTGGCGTGAACGGTCAGCTAGTCTCTAACATGGGCTTTAACAAGGCTGTTAAACAAATGCGCGGTGAGCCTGGAACAAAATTAAATTTGCTTATAGTAAAATCTGAAGAAAACACCACGACAGAAGTTGAGCTAACTCGTGAGATTGTAAAAATTAAGCCAATTAAGTTCGAAATAGAAGAAGAAGAATTTGGTGGAATTGGTTATATCAGAATTGTTGCATTTAACAATCAAACTACTAGCGAGCTAAAGAAGGCAGTGGCTTCTATTGAAAAGAAATTGAAGAAAAACAAGAAAGAGTTAAAGGGTATTATTCTGGATGTTCGTAGTAATCCTGGTGGCTTATTAGACCAAGCTGTTGCGGTTTGTGAGTATTTTATTGATCATGGTGTTATAGTTTCAACGCGCGGGCGTGATAGCAAAAATGATACTGTAAGTTCTGCTGGCAGATTCGTGGCAAAAGCGCCAAAAGTACCAATGGTGGTGATGATTAATTCGGGAACTGCGTCAGCAGCTGAAATTGTAGCTGGTGCTTTGCAAGACCATAAACGTGCAGTGATTGTTGGCACTACTTCATTTGGTAAAGGTTTGGTGCAGACATTTGCTCAAATTAGCAAGCGCGCTGCAGTGAAGTTGACTACAGCTAAATATTATACTCCAAGCGGTAGATCAATCAACGGCAAAGGTATTGAGCCAGATATATTCATTGAGCATGCAAAAGTTGAATATGCTAAAAAAGATGATGATGAGAAAAAATCATTTACTAGCTCTTCGGTAAAAAGCTATTTGAAAAAATATAATACCGAAGAAAAATCTGATGATAAGAACAATGATGATAAGCCAAAAGAACATAATATGTCCGAGAAATATAAGGATGATTATCAATATGCTAGGGCTTATGATTTAATCCGCGGATTAATAGTAACTACTATAAAATAATATGAAAATGATAAAAGACACGCAGTTAAAGGCAAAAGTAAAAAAATATTTGATGGGGCTGAATATAGCTCTGGGCCTTGTATTGTTTTCATTAATTTTGATTTGGTTATTTTCTGTACGCCCTGGGCAAATTGAGGAAGCAACTAATCTTGGTCAGTATCGCGCATATTCGATGGATGATTTGCCATTTAATACTGGAGAAATAGAAGCGGATTATATAGGAGTGCGCAGGGATATTGCAGACACTACAGAAGAAATCGACCTAGTAGATCAAGCGCTTGCCAGAATCGACGATGTAGGAGCGCCACCAGCTCCTGTCGAACTAAGTGATTCAGATAAATTGTTAGAGCAGACAAATGCTCTGCTAGCTAAAACTAATCAGATTCTTGCTAGAAAAGGTAATGTGCAAATTAAAAAGCCTAAGAAAAAGAAGCAATATCAAGGCCAACCTAAAATTTCTATTATAGTAACTAATTTAGGCCTTAATAGGCGCTCTACTGAGCTTGCTCTGACGCTGCCTAAGCAATGTGCACTTGGGTTCTTGCCATATACAAAGAGCTTGAAGCCATTATTGCACCGCGCGCAAAGCAATGGTCACGAGATATATTTATATCTACCGTTGCAAACAAGCAAGTCTTTTGATAATCCGGGGAAATATGCTCTTATGGCTAATTTAGCTCCAGAAGAAAATGCAATGCGATTAAATGTGATACTTAATTCACACGCAAGATATGATGGAGTATATTCTAGTTACAAAGAAGTATTCACAGATAATGCTCATGTCTCTGAAATGGTGTTTGACCATTTGGATGACAAAAATCTGATTTTTGTTTTGGGTAAAGGTTTGCCATATGGCGTGCCGAAACATATTAAAGCGCATGATAATATCCTTCCTACCAATATTATTATAGATGAAGAGCCAGACAGGGCCTCCATCTCAAAGCATCTTGAAAAAATCATAGAGATAGCAGAGGAAGATGGAATAGCACTTGGTTATGCTCAAGGTTTTACGCTAACCATTGAAATGGTTAGAAGCTGGGTGGGTACTCTTAAAACCAGAGGGATTAAATTAGTTCCAGTATCCGAATTATTGAAGGAGTATAACTAGAGTGAGCAAGAAAAAAGAAGATAATATAGATTATAGCCACCTACCTTTTAGACAAGGTGTTGGAATGATGATTGTAGACAAAAATAATAGAGTGTGGGTTGGTAAGCGCGTTGACTCTAAAGCTAATAGCTGGCAAATGCCGCAGGGCGGAATTGATTTAGGTGAAACCCCAAGTGCAGCTGCCTTGCGTGAGATGGAAGAAGAAATAGGCTCTGGTGCTGGTAAAATCATTGCAGAAAGCAAACGCTGGTACAGTTACCGCGTGCCAGATTTTTTAGTTCCTAGGCTTTGGGATGGAAAATATTGTGGTCAAAGACAAAAATGGTTCCTGATCAGATTCAATGGCGAAGATAGCGATATTAATATAAATACGGAGCATCCTGAGTTCGTGAAATGGCAATGGGTAAGCTTTGAAGAATTGCTAAATAGCATAATTCCGTTCAAATTGAAGCTATATAAGCAGGTAGTCAATGAGTTTAAAGACTTAATATAAGCCATTTTTATAGAAATATTTTGTTATTTTGCTTAAGACACTTGCACACTGGCTGAAAACGTGTATAATTTATGAAGGGTCTACTAATACCATTTATATAATATCATCTTCGCAGATAGTTTTTAAGGAATCGTTTGCTTGGTTATGTGCCAATATAAATTTTAGGTTTTTTAGCTCGTGGTTTCTCGATTATTTGATCGGGGTTTTTTGCAAAAATTAATATAAGATAAAGATTTATGAAAACAGGCACTGTAAAATGGTTCAATCCAACCAAAGGATACGGTTTTATTACTAACGATGAAGGTACAGATGATGTATTTGTACATATCAGCGAAGTAGAAAAATCAGGCGTACAATTAAACGAAGGCCAAAAAGTAAGATTCGAAATTACTGAAAATAAAGGCAGACAATCAGCTACTGATATTGAGTTAGCAGATTAATTCTTAGTTTAAGAACTACTCTAAAAAAAGCACACCGCATTAATTTGTGGTGTGCTTTTTTGTTGTTTGTATCTAGATAATAGGTAGAGCTATGCGGCCAAATTATTTTTAATATCAAAATAAAAAAAACATCTTGAAGTAAGTTTATACTAAGGCATGATAAATAAGTTTCTTGACAAATTATTGGATTAACAGTAACTTCATCACCTTTAATAGGTGGTGGTTTATGGTCTTTAGCAGCCCAATATTTCTTTTTGCATTTCTTCCAGCGACTCTATTTATTTATTATTTGTCAGCAAATAGTATTAAAAATACTATTTTAGTGATCGCCAGCTTGTTTTTCTATAGTTGGGGAGAGAAGTTTTATTTAATTATAATGCTTGTCTCTATTATTAGCAACTACCACGTCGCTAAATTAATACATTTAGTTAGATCTACCCGCAAAAATCAATCTCTAGATAAGACGATTTTTGTCATAGGGATTTTTATCAACATCACTTTGTTACTTGCTTTTAAATACACTAACTTCATTGTTGGTAACATAAATAGTTTGTTGACTTTTTTGTATATATCTCCGATAAAGATGAGGCATATACACCAATGGCACTAACTTAAGCTTAAAATCCATATTTCAAGCCACCTTCAGATGATAACAACTTCTAGGTTTTTGCATTTTAGGAAAAGATTTTGGTCTTCGTTTGACGACTCTAGGTTCGCTTCTCCTTGGTCTATT
>CAXMOU010000002.1:0-8457 GCA_964195465.1 uncultured Rickettsiaceae bacterium | reverse complement strand
GAGATTTATACTAAATATTTTGACCAATATGAAGGGAAAAAGAGAGTCTAGACCTATGCTCATGAAAATGATCGGATGGTCTCCAAATTATCTTCATAAGTTTATTGGATTATTAATGAAGCGTTCATGAGGTGACCGTGCAAATAATGTCTCTTATTACAAAGAAATATACGATTTAGGTATTTCTAATCAAAAATTATAATAGATACCTTTAATCTATGTTGTCTTAGTAGATGAGGCTAAAAGTGATATGAATAAAACTTGAGGTTACTCATGTCACTAATTTGCCAGGTTAAAATCATGTATTATAGAGAGCATAATGAATATATTGAGAAGAGGTCAAAAGATAATTTTACAAAAAAAGAATTAAATGAATTTATTCATGACTTATTCCATAATCTAGATCTTTCAGATAGTAAAAATCTAGAATTATTTGATCAGTATAAACTAAAGTACATAGCTTTACTTGAGGGAGAAGAAACAAAAGCGTATGATGATAAAGCAGGTCCTAGGGATCCATATAAATATGCAAAAGAAATTTTTGCTGCTGGTCGTAAGCCTCGTGGCAGCATAACAGTTGGTGCGGGTTTTAATATGGACAGGCCAGAAGCAAGAGATGAGTGGAGTAACATTTTAGGAAAGGAAATTTCTTTTGATGATGTTTATAGAGGGAAAGCTAAAATTAGCGATGATCAATTAAAACGTTTACTTAAATATGCAGTTGTTCCAAGAGAAAAAGAGCTTGTAAATTCATATAAGGAGGTATGGATAGGGCTTCGGCCTAATGAAAAAATAGCGGTACTTAGCGCATATTATAATGGTCCGGGACTTGTTAATACTAATACAAGATTTTTTGCTAATTTAAAAAAATATATCAAGACGAGTGATTCTAAATATCTGAAGGAAGCTGCACTAGAGCTTAGTGAAAGAAGTAGAAAAGACCCTCAGTTGATTCCCAGGCGAAAATTAGAGGCAAAGTTGCTGGATTCAAGCGAATCTCCTTTTTATGTTAGGCCAGGAGGTGGTTTTATACCAAGCGGGCCTTTAACGATTATTATAGGTAAAACTAGAGTTCCAGTA
Organism: uncultured Rickettsiaceae bacterium; assembly: GCA_964195465.1. Lineage (GTDB taxonomy): Bacteria > Pseudomonadota > Alphaproteobacteria > Rickettsiales > Rickettsiaceae > Megaera_A. Next base: position 7,377 of record CAXMOU010000002.1, on the reverse strand, counting down.
GGGCTAGAAAAACAGTGGCCGCCAGTACAAAATTCTGACTTTATTATTTGGAGAAGCAAATTAGATGGTCGTGTTAGAAAATCTCATTTAGAAAAGGAGGGGAGAGTGTATCATAGGAAGGCGGTTCATCAAAAAGAGTACAATTGTAGGTGTGAATATGTTTCAATTCCAAATAATTTACTAATAGTGGACAAAGATAATAAAGTAATTTCCATTAATTCCTGGGTTAGATATGGCGGAGCTAGTACTTTTGAAATTAACTAACAATATTCCGTACGAATCATTCCATAAATTAGAATTGGAGTTTTAGGTCAATATTATTGATTATTGCGGATAGTTAGGATATTGGTGATCATAGGAAATATCACTAGAAATTATTAACATATACATTATCATAATACATTTATATATTAATGTATATGTTAGCATTTTCTGAAACTAAACCGCCCTAAATCTACCCAAACTCAACATCCACCCCGCGCATTCCGCGTATATAATCCATTGCGGGCATTTGGGGTTTGCCTTGGGGTTTTAGTGTTTGGATGATTAATGTGCCGTGGCCGCAGGCTACTTCGCAGATGTTGTTTTCTAGGGAGTCCTTTAGTAGTTGGCCAGGTTTTAGGTTGTGGGTTTTTTGTGTGAATTTGGCTTCTAATATCTTGATGTTTTTTTCTTGGTGCAGGAAGTAAACGCCAGGCCATGGGTTCATTCCACGCACTTTGCAGTCGATTGCAAAGGAGGAATCTTGCCAGTTTACTTTGCCTTCTTCTTTGGTAAGTTTATGAGCGTATGACAGCCCATCTTCTGCCTGCTTAATTCGGGGCAGCGTATCTATTCCGCCAAGCACTTTTAAAAGAAGCTCTCCGCCAATATTTGCGCATTTATCATGCAGCTGCATTAGGGTGATGTCCGCCTCTAGGGGCATGTTTTCTTGCAATATCACATCGCCAGTATCTAAGCCTGCATCCATTTGCATAATACATATGGCGGTTTCTTTTTCGCCATTGATTATGGTTCTTTGCAAAGGCGCGGCGCCGCGATATTTGGGCAGCTTTGATGGGTGAATATTTAAACAGCCATGCTTTTTTGCGTTTAATATATTTTCTGGAATAATAAAACCATAAGCAACCACTATTATGATATCTGCATCAATAGAATTTATTAGCTCTAGTGCATCATCATTTCTTAGGGTCTTTGGGGTGTAAACAGGAATATCATGCGACTCTGCTAATAAATGCACGGGAGATTTTGTTATCTTCATTCCGCGCCCCTTTGCTTTGGGCATTTGCGAAAATATAGCAACAAGCCTATGTTCTTTTGAGTTTATTAATTGCTTAAGAGCAGGAACGGAAAAATCTGGCGTCCCCATGAAAATAATGTTCACTATAATTATACTTTAAATTTATGCTGGCAATTTTTTTAGCTTGCCAAGCTTACGCAAGATCACATTTTTCTTTAAATTAGATAAATAGTCAACAAGTAATTTTCCATTTAAATGGTCCATTTCGTGTTGAATAGCCCTTGCAAGCCAGCCATCTGCGGCAAGCTCCTGGGGATTATTGTTATAATCTAGATATTTAATTTTTACAGAAGCTGGTCTTTTTACAGGAATTCTTTGGTCCGGTAGGGACATACAGCCCTCATCAGCTTCAACTATTTCGTCTGAAACTTCGATAATTTCTGGGTTGGCGATCCTTAGTGGATAAAAATCATCTGCCCTTTGTTGTTCGTCGTCACCTTGTAGGTCTAGAACCAAAACTCTTTTAAGCACACCAACCTGGTTTGCAGCAAGCCCTACAGCATTATCTGCATATAGGCTCTCTAGCATATTATCCATAAGAGTGCGCACTGAATCATCCACAGAATCAACTGTGTGTGCCTTTTTCTTAAGGATAGGGTCTGGAGCTGTTATTACTTGTAGTCTTGCCATAAAATTCTAAACTCATCTACTAATGATTAACATATTATAACATATTAGTTACTATATGTAAATTAAAAGTTTATAAACAAACCGACGTCTGCTACCTACGTTAGTTATAGCGAAGATTTATTACTTAGCTTTCTTTTTCTCGTCTGCAGCAGAGTTTAGCTTTGTCATTTCAGCGGCTCTGTCAAGGTCCACCTGGCTACAAAGCCCTAGCAACACGGGGTCACGCTGGCGAATGTTGGACATATTCCAGTGCGAACGATCACGCATGGCAGCAAGAGTGGATTTTGTTGTGCCAATTAATTTAATGATAGTAGCGTCTTTTATTTCAGGGTAATTTTTTAGCAACCAATAAATAGCGTCTGGTTTATCCTGACGTCGTGCTATCGGAGTATATTTAGCTCTTTTTTTCTTGCCTTTATTTACAGCTTCATAAGCGGAGCTAAGCCTTAATTGCAATTTTGCGCTTGGGTCTTTGCTGCAACGCTCTAGTTCTTCTTTGTCTAATTGACCAGAAGTTACAGGGTTAACACCCATTATGCCAGTTGCAACTTCACCATCAGCGATTCCCTTTACTTCTAGCTCATGAAGCCCACAAAACTCTGCTACTTGTTTGAATGTTAGAAGTGTGTTGTCTATCATCCATACAGCAGTTGCTTTTGGCATTAAAGGAAATTTCGGACGATTTTGCGATTTTTTACTCATGTTTATCTACACTCTAAGCGCGCTTGCACTTGACGTTAAATTAAAATATTTTCTCAGCTTAAGAAATACTCTTTTTATATAGCAAAGTCAAGTATCTTAAAGCGCTAAGTTTGGCGTTGCTAAACAACGATTGACATAAAAGGGGGCAGTTACCATCTCTCGTCATGGACGCGTAGCTTGCGCGAGGTTAAGGAAATAAAAAGCGCCAGCTTGCAATGAAATAAACCATTATAAACTGACGCTTTGAAATAAGACTCTAAATCAGAGCTTTATTATTTATTGAGCAAATTAGTGTTAAACGGCTGCATCTTCAACAACATCACCAGCTACAACAACATCTTCTTCAGCAGGTGCAGCGGCGGCAGCAACAGCTTCTGCGGCAGCATCGGCAGCAACAGCCTCAGCAGCAATATGCGCAGCTTCATCAGCGGCAACAACAGGAGCAGCTTCATCAGCAGCAACAACAGGAGCTTCATCAGCAGCAACAACAGGAGCTTCATCAGCGGCAACAACAGGAGCAGCTTCATCAGCAGCAACAACAGGAGCAGCTTCATCAGCAGCAACAACAGGAGCTTCATCAGCAGCAGGAGCAGCAGCAACAGGAGCTACAGCAGCAGGGCCATCAAGATCGTTAACTTTCATCTCGTCAACTTCTGGCTTGATCGCATCAGCTAATGCGTCGCCTACATTGTCTACGCCAGCTTCAAGAATATCACCTACTGGTCCATCAATTTCTTTGTTTACTAAATTGCCTAAAATTTCAGCACCTATTTCAATCATTTTAGCGGCAACAGATTGTAGTACAGGAAGTATTGCTTCGCCTATTTTTTTGAAGAATGCTATGATTTTATGGCCTAACCCTTCATGGAATTTATGAAGGTCTTCGTACAATTCTTCTTTCTGGGCGGCGCTTAGCCCTTGAATTACTTCTGCCATTTCTTCTGTTAGTTCGAATTTTTCATTCGTAGGGTCTTTCATCATCGCATCAAAAGATTTGCGCTTAGTAGACGCCTCTACTAAATCAGGTAGGTCGCCCAATATTTCTGCAATTTCTGCACTATATAAGCCATCTTTTGCGGCCACTTCTAAAGCATCTGCTATAATTTCTCTTTCCAAAGGCCCCATATCTTTGAAGAACTCTATTTCTTTTTTCTTTAAATTATATTTTTCAGGAGCGTTCAGAGCTTTATTAACTATCTCATCTGTGAATGCGTCAAAATCAAACCCAGCTGGCACGTCAATTCTTTTTTCTGCTTTAGCTTTCATACAAATACCTTTCATTATTACATTTAATGCGCCATTAAAAACCATCATGATTTTTAGCGCGAATATGAGTATGTCAGACAAAACTTAACGAATGGTTAATGCCGATGCATTTTAGTAAACCCCTGTAACAAAAAGCCAACTTAAATTTTAATTGCTTAATCTATTTATTAGTTATAAATTGTTACAATATATGTAATCAGTTACCCTGTTTGGATGTAATATAACTAGATTGAAGTTTAGGCAGTGCAAAATACCAAATTGATAAAATTTTTTATAATTATCCTATTAGCCATGCAGTCGTTATCTTCTTATGCTTCAGAAGTGGGTGGTATACAATGCGCAGAAACTATAAAAAAAGATCAGCTAAATAACGGCTGGTATCTATGGGAGCCTTATCAATTTAATAAAATTACGGCTGGTGGATATAGCTTAACTGGTATGGATATACAGCTTGTAAATAAGCTAGCAGAGAAAGTTGGTGTTAAAGTAAATTACGAGCAGGTAGAATGGGGCCAACATCAAGCGGACCTAAAAAACGGGGATCGGGATATTGCGTCTGGTGCTACTTATACAAAAGAACGCGCTAAATATGTTTATTTCTCTGAGCCATACAGGTTTGAAGAAAACTCATTATTTATCCTAAATGATAGCGATAAAGATTTGGATTTTAACTCGGTATCTGAATTTTTGTCGCAAGCTAGATTGCAAAATTTTAATTTGGGAACAACAAAAGGTTTCATCTATGCGGATTCGCAAATCAATTTGTTTATTAGCGATGATGGAAATCAGGATATCATACATCAATATGCTAACGATGTAGGCGCACTTAAGGCGCTTATTAAGGGCGAAATAGATGGGTTTATGTCAGACAGGGTTGTTGGCGCCGCTGCTATTCTAAATCACAAAGCTAATTCTTTAGTAAAAGAAGTGCAGCTAAGTGCTAGAACCCCTATACATCTTATGTTTAGTAAAAAAACCGTGCCTCTAGAGCTTGTAGATAAATTCAATCAAGAAATAAAAAAATTCTCTGGTAGCTCTGAATATAAAGACGTTGTCAAAACATATCTATACCCTGTAATGCTGTTGCAAACCATTGATTCTAAGTGGTTTTACTTTATAGGAGTGATTGGAACATTAGCGTTTGCGATCTCTGGTATTGCTATTGCTGCAAAAGAAAACGCCACATTATTCGGTACATTCTTATTCGCTATGCTACCTTCTGTAGGCGGCGGAATAATGCGCGATGTATTGATAAACAGAGAGGATGTAGGGCTGTTCCTTACCCCATCTTATATGTATTACATATTAATTGTTGTGCTGATCGGTTTTTCAATGGTACGCTTTTTGGAATATTATAATAAAGATGCAAACGAAGATGGGCTCATCAAGCATTTTTGGGATAATGTATTAGTAATTGGCGATGCTATTGGCCAAGCTGCATTCATTGTCACTGGTGTGTCTATTGCTATTATGGCTAGGATAGAACCAATTGAGCTATGGGGGCCATTCTTTGCGTTCCTAACAGCCAACGGCGGTGGAATATTGCGTGACTTGCTTAGAAAAAAACATGATATTATTTGCTTAAATGGAGCTATCAATGCAGAAGTTTCCATATTATGGGGCCTGATTTTCAGCCTATACCTAAACGCAACCTCACACAACCCAGACCCAACCGGCATCAGAAACGCCGTAATAGCAGTAGCCATCGGCGCCTTCATCACCAGAATGGGAGCATATTATTTCAAAGTACCAAACTTGAAATTCAGAGCAGAACCAAAGGTTAAAGTTAAAAAGGCGGAGAAATTGTAGGGGTACTTGAAAAGTAAAATCCAACATAGAGCTGTGTTGGATTTTTGAATTTACCCTAGTCTAAATTTTTTATTGCCCTAAATTTAAGTTGTTTGATACGACTTTTAACTACTTTATTATTTATAGTAAGTGAATATGATCGTTTTATAGCCGTCTTTGCGCAGAAAGGAGTTCTAAATATTGATGTACTTTTTTCAACAAAGGTGAATATGTTACCTTGTGCATATTTATACCAAAGCAACCAGTCTTCTAGAGTGTCAAGGTCTTCATCAAAACCTCCTCTTTCTGTAAATAAATTTCGTTCAAATAGCACCGTTTGAATAGGAAAATAATTTATGTTAGCCAATTTATCGGTTGAAAAATTCTCATGTACATTTTGAACCGTCTCTTGAATAGCCTCATAGTAATCTTCAACTTGTTCTGCTTTTTTTGTAATCTTGGTTTTGATTTCCATTGCAGGAGCGTATGCCGCAACAGCATTCTTATTATTAGAAATAGCATCTACAAGTGTTTCAACATGATCGGAAAATAACAAATCATCGTCATCAAGAAACAAGCACCACTTTCCATTGGCGTTTTCTAGACCTTTATTTCCAGCAACTGATCTTCCTAACTTTTTAAGAGGCACGAATTTCGCATTTATGCCTGTAATTTTATTTAATTCTTTTACAATTGCGCTAGCGCTATCACCACCATCTTGGACAATTATATACTCAATTGACGGATAAGTTTGATGCGCTACCGAAAGAAATGCTTGCTTCAAAAATAGATCTCTTCCTGAAATTGTTCTGGTAATAATGGTTACAAGAGGTGTTTTTGTTGGCAAATCACTGGACTTGGCAAATGAGCCATGGCGAACAATGTCGTAATCATATGATCTAAACGGATGTTTTATTGCACTATTTCGTTTCATGCGGAAAGCAAGAAGTCCTGGGAGCATTATAAATAAAGTAAAGAATTTTAATAATAATTGTTTGCGGCTACCGTCAAAAGGTTGTTTAGCAAATAGCATAACAATCATCATTAAAGGGACGAGTGCGATCTTTTGCCAAGAGCCATATTTGATCCTTAGATACAAGTTAGCAAATAGGCTCCCTGTATATTGAATGGGTTTGACTTGTCCTGCGTATTTATATGTATAGTGGTGAACTACAGATCTTGGACAATATTTTAGAAGATAACCAGCATCTCGGAGTCTATATGAAAGTTCAACATCGTCGCCGTACATGAATATATTTTTATCATAACCACCGACTTTTTCGAATGCGCTACGTCGAATTAAGACGCAGGCGTGAGAGTTCCAATTAGTGAGCCCCGTTACAGGATCATAAAATTTTGGATGTTCGTATGGTTTTTGTCGCATTTCCCACGCTGCTACATTACCATTATCATTTACCGCAGTAGCAACAATAGTTTTCAATGAGTTTTTTTCAAACTCCAAATCAATATTTGAGATAAGGCAATATTCAGATTTACCAAGATTTATCCCTTTGTTGTTAGAGAGGCCATAACCCAGATTCTTTTTAGATTTTATAGTATAGGAATTTCAAAGTTTTTTAAAATCTACGTTTTTATAGAATCTGATAATAATTTGATTTAAAATTTAAAAATCATCGTAATCGTTAAGTCTCAATGTATAAACTTCAGGAAAATCATTCTAGAAAAACAAT
>CAXMOU010000001.1:0-19246 GCA_964195465.1 uncultured Rickettsiaceae bacterium | reverse complement strand
TATTTTGAGTGTACTTCTGGTAGACCGATCTAGAGCGGCGGCATTGAATTGTCGAATATATGAATATCTACATATACTCTCCGGAGTAGTATGGCCATATCATTAACGTCAAATCTGGCGAAGGTATTAACTCGCATTTTTTATTATTAACAGATTCTTAACCTTTTTGTTCCTATAATAGTAGTTAGAGAGATTGTTAGTGTTATGATCTCATGAACTTGAGCAAAGGGGCAATTATGGGAATAGAGGTAGTATTAATAATAGCTATAACATCTGGTGTAGTATCATTAATTTCTGGAGGAGCATCTCTCGGCACTATTATTCATGTTAAAAGAAAACTAAAGAAAGTGAATATAGACAACGTAAAGCTTGATATTGAAAACGAGGATATAGAAACAGTTTCTCCAAAAAAATATAGTCATGTGAAGAAGCAATCAATTCATTTTGAAAATATGGGTATGGAAATGATAACTTCATCTAACCAAGAGGCTATGTTTCGAGGTCCTAATCCTTTGCTGTCAGGCGCAAATGAACAGCAGCAAGCAGAGGAAGACACGTTAGTCGTGCTTTGTGGCCAGGGTGTATGAATTAGGTGTGTTAAGTACCTTGATTAATTTAGATCACTTATGTTTTTTAAACAAAAGGTTATAAGATATTTGGCAACCTTTAGCTAGAAGAGCAGAAAATAAAGCCAAGAGGGTCAAATTAAAAAATAAGATCATATTTAGCTAGCAATTAATTGTTTGTATATTTGCAGTATACACCTTTGTTGATTAACAAGGCGTTAATATCACAAATTTATTTTGCTATACTTAACTGCACCAAAGATAATATATAACAGTTGGAGTTATTTTATTAATCAACAGTCTATTAAGAGTATACTTCTGGTAGACCGATCTAGAGTGTGGCATTGAATTGTCAAATATATGAATATCTACATAGCCCGCAACAAAAAAGTAAGACGCTTGTGGAGCAAAGATTCAACCCGCAGACTAAAGTCAAGGGGTTCATGAGCCTAGTGGAGCATGCTATAATGAAAATCTTATGATTCTCCATCATGAGGAATATAGCGGTGTGAATAGGCGCCTATAGTGGGCGCCTATTCGTTAGAGCTTTCGCTAGAGCCTTATCTAGCAAGAGCATCAATTAGTCTTTGAGCAGCTTCTGGGATTTTATTAGCAGCTTGAAGAGTAGTGATAGAAGCAACCATGGAAGCATCTCTAATACAGACTTCATGCAGCTTTTTTGTAAATACTTTTCTCTATTCTATGCCAATCCTTATCCCAAGTTTTACTGTAGATAGATGATCTTATTTGCAATACACTGTGAGACCCTTCTCTCGTCCAACTCATTCGTTGTTTATTTTTCTGACGGACATTAATCAAGTTGTTGACGGTTGCTTCAGCAATATTACTGGTGTAAGGCAAACTATTGTTCATTCTGTATTCGTAATTTATGATATGATTTTTGTTATTGATAATATACTGTAGTAATTTTAGTAATTTCTCTTTGGATTTGTCATCATTAGCTTTTTGCGATAAGGCTTCTAACCTTACAATAGCCTTTCCAACGTTACCATGCCATAAATGCCATTTAACCTTGTCATAGAGTTCTTTGTTTTCTTCTGCTACAGCAGAGCTGTTATTTTTAAATTTCATTCCGATATGAAACCAATCCAATATATATAACATCTCTGCACAATTATCTTTTATAGAATCAGCAATAGACCAACAATTCTCAGCACCATCAGCCAAACAAATAACTTTTGTTGTTTGACTCATACCTTGTACCTTACAAGCATTTTTAAACAAGGCTTTCATTGTGTATTGTTTGTCATTCTTAGCAGAAGCAACTGTAGTTTTGCTGGTAATACTCTTATGATGTTTATCAAAAACTTCAATATTTTCTGGTTTATACACACTAGCTATCATGGCCTCAAACGACCTAGCTTTTCCTCTAGCTTTAACGTGACCTCCGTCAATATTTGCAATTAATTCTTTAGCAGGCATGACAGCTACTTTAATAGTTCTAGATTTATCTGCTTCTAATATATCAGCAACCTTTTTAACAGCTTTGTGAACGTTAGAATGATTGTTGATGGGTCTTTTGATATGCGAATTGTAGTTTAATTCCTTGGCTGCTTTTTCATAACTTTGACAAGATCCAAGTTCTACTTGACGCTTTAATAAATCAGGATGTAATTTGCTGCCAAACATGCCTTCCACAGTATAGGGCAATTTACATCCACAGTGACAACTAATTCTTTTTATATCAACCACATGATCTGTAAATATAGCATGAAGGTTAGATTTATAACGACCTTGTGCACGTATTTTCCCATTACATTTTGGACAAGATTTATCACTATTTATCAACTTAACTTGATGACCAATCTTAAAATCTTGGATTTTAGATAACAACTCTATCTGTTCCAAGTGTAAATAACCTAGCTCTTTTAAAAACTCAGGCTTTTTAATCTCATCCTCTCTTAAAACCTCTTCAGATATTACTTCTTGGGTAGATTGATCATAATGCTGAACTATTATTCTTACTCCTTCTGCCATAACTATAACATTTTAAATTGATGATATTACAGTATAACATAAATTAATATCACGTGTCTATGGTAGAGATGCTTCCTTTAACCCATGCTCTTAGTTGAGGTAAATAGCAGTATGATGATCTAAAAAGGCTACAACTGTCATTCTATTTGGGTAGATGGTTCACTAAACTTTATAGCAACACCCGTTAAAGCTCATCCGTATTCGGATCTTTTGCCTATCCCAGCTACAAGGTTCATTAAGGATTTAAAGCATCCATAAGTTTTGATCTTGCTATGTAAGGATGACAAGTTTTTCTACTAATTTTGAATTGCTCGTATAGTTCAACAATTGGAGTTGAACTAGCATGGCGTTATTGCATAAATAGGGTTTTAAATATATTGCCCCAAAGTGTTGCTAGATTACTTCTGCAAAAAGTGGGGTAGGGCATTGGTCTATTTTGAGTGTACTTCAGCTAGACCAGCTGCAATGAAGCGTAGACCAGTTTATTATAAACGCTTACACTACTTATAATAGACTAGTATTGTAGAACCACTTATAATAGACCGCTTTAGAATCATGACATCAAATTATCGAATATACTAATATTTTGCGCTTCAACAAATGAACAAGATGGGCACCGAACGAAAAATCAGTTAGTTGAATTTGCAGAACAATCCAAGTTGAAATACCTTTATTCTTTATAAAAAATAAAGTGGCGCAACAATGAACAACGCTTCTAATGTTTTTAATCCTACTCTTTTGCAGCTTTTTTAGCCTGTTTTTCTAGAGCTGATTGGTATTGCGGCCAAAAACTAATTTTCCGCTTATGGGATTCTTGTATTTCCTGAAAGTAAACATTATGTGGCTTGAACTCCTGCCAGCTTACTATTTTATCGTTTAATACTGAGCATGATACTAAGTCACGTGCTGCATAATTATAATATTTGGATTTGGTCTCGTTTAGCACGGGCTCAATCATTTTTCTATATAAAAGTGTAGCTGGAAGGGGGGCTATTTGATGCAGAATTTTTGCAGCTGGACGCAATGTATAAAAAGCGCCACCACGTAGTTGATCTATTTTAAGGCAAACAAATTTACCGCATGCTTCAAACTCCTGCGCTTTTATTAAAAAATCAATAGACGTGTGCGGTTCTGAAAAGTTAAATGCTTTCTCTACTGCTGTTTTTTTAAACGATTCTTTGAATTCTGGTTTTGCATTACTTAATATTTCTCCGTATATAGATGGGCTTAAAGTTTCGTCAAACCATAAAATCCTCTCTTTTTCAGCTTGAGAGTAATCACCATTTAATTCTAGCGCATTGATCTTGAGCGACCTTACTTTACTTCTCAATACTTGATGAGTTACGTCTACCTTATTCAGCCAATCTAGTGCTTCTGAAGCTTTCCAATCATCAATTAATCTAGTAGCAATTTCTATGCAGCTGCGATCTGAAAATTCTCCATTTTTGAACGCACAAGCTTTTATATATGCTTTAATATCTTTTTGACAATCGGCTATATTTTTTAATCCAAGGGTTATGTCACTTTTACCTAAAGAGCTTGCTGTTATTAGCTTTAAATATAATAAATGCAGCCCCTCATCTTTCAAGGCGTTTTTAAAATCCATTATTACATTAGAACATATGCAGTAATCATCTTCTATAAACAGGTCAAAAACAGCTTGTGTAATTTCTTCTACAGGCTTTGGGACTTTTGTGTATATATCGCCTAAATCCTGACATGAGTCACGAAAAACATCTCCTATTGCGCCGTTGCTATCGTCTACTCGCTCAATGGTTTTGGCGTGTAGGTCTAAAAAGCTATGCATTAATATTAATGCGTCTTTTGGAGATTTATCAGCTAAATCTTCTTTAATTCGAAGTCTTAATTGGTTTATGCGATCCACAAAATCATTGTGCGCGTAATAATCAATAAATGCTCTAGAGCGCTTCAAACTAGAAATTTCTTTTTTTAGGGTGGCGATCAGTTTTTTAGGATTTTCATCTAATCCCGAAAAGATAATATTTAATTGCTTTTGCAGGGCTGGGTTCTGCTCATATAAAGATAATATAATATCTGAAAGCTTATTTGCTCCTGCGGTTGCTAATTGATCTTTAGTAATCATATATCTGGCCTCCTTTGGTTATGTTATACATATACTGTCCAAAATAGTATAGCAACATCTGTTTTTGAAATTCTAACGTAACCAATTTGCATAAAGAACTCTGTATTTCAAGCGACCGTTTGTGAAGCATTACAGATTAAAGGCAGAATACGCAAGTAACATGTATTGTAATCTGTATTTAAAACTATATGTAGTATACCTGTAGCAAATTAGAAAACAATACATTAAAAATGAAGGGGTAGGGGGCGCAAGCTGAAGTGGTGAACTTTGAGATTTTTCGGTGCAATTTGATAAATGTAAGAAAAAACTGCTATCACAGGCCAGATTAAGAATTAATGGTAAAGTTGGGGCAGTATTGTGCGACCAAGTGGGGTCTTTGGGCTGGCAGGAAAGAAAGGCTTCTAAAATTACCACGCTTAGCGAGGAGCTATTAGAAGAGGCTGTTTCCAAACTGAATTTGTTGATTAGCTGACAATTCCTAGGAAAACTAAGCTACTTTGGCTACTCGATACAAGAAATGAAAAACCTCGTTTGTAACAACTCCATCAAGCATCATCTGCATTGACAAATAAACTACCAGCTAATTCTAAGTGATTACCTGCATCTTCAGCATAATCTAGTATTATACAAGAAACATCTTCTGGTAAAGTATCAAGCGATCTAGTTACTAGTTGTAGGAACGATGCTTCGGCTATATTGCGTACTACCTCTTCGTTACCCAACTTAGAATCTACTTTTATAACGAGATTAGGATTAGACATAAGAGATTGTATGATTGTCTCGTGCGCAAGTGATGCAGATGGTATATATTTTTCAGCAGGTTGATCATAGCCTGGTATATAGGCAGGAGGTATATAGTCTGTAATAGTAACATTTTCAATTACTAACTTTTTCAAGTGCTGATTAGAAGAAATGCATTGAATATCTTTGGCTGTTAAATCGCTATATGAAATATCTACGTATTTTAAGGTTTTTTTAGAAGAGATAAAGCTTTTCAATGCCGCCATCAAATCGGTGTAAGAATCGGCTGAAATTGTAAAGCTTTCTAGGGAGCAAGACATAAAAATCTCGTTGAAATTTATTAAATCACAACCTAATGCTGACGATCCGTCTTTAAAATTAGAGTTTGTAAGGTTCTGGTTATGAGATAGATCAACGTGTGTAAGAGAAGGGCATTTTGTAATTCCTACTGTTAGCAACATTAAATCGTCAATTGATAATTGTGTGTTACTTAAATTAAGAGACGTGACTTGGTTAGCAGTCAGTTGATCATTTATCATGCAAATCTCAGACTTAGAACCAATAAAATTCTTTATAATTGTAGTATTAGCTTCTTCTATATCACTAATCATTTTTTCTTTATCAATAGCCATTTGGTTGGCCACTTTCTTAATAGATGACTGTAATTGTTTTAATCGGCTGGATGGCTTTCCTTTCATGACTCAAGTCTCATTACATTAAATAACATTATAAACTATATCAACTATCTTTAATAAGAAGTCAAGTCTAATTAATACAAGGTGAGTTCTAAACCTAACGCAACAAAAGAGAAGTTGAAAAAGCAAGCAACCTGCATAAAACAGTTAAGATTTTGTGAATTTTTAAAAAGATCGGTAGGAATAAAAAAATTACTTCAGAGAATATAGTAAATATACCAAAAATTAACGGAATGTTAATCCCTTGATAGTATTGTGCGCAAGATATAAAGTCTAGTTTAAGTTATTAGATTTACTTAGCAGTCTTTGGAATTACCGATATAAAGCACATATTATAGGTAGAGAACGCTAGGAAGAAATATAAACATCCAACGGATAAATCAGATTTGAACCCCTGTATATCCGCTGGAGCCACCAAAGATAAATTAAGATTACCTTGAGGTAACTATGAAGGTACAACAGGATATTGCTCTGTGCAATATAAAAGCTGTGAATAGCTGTAGCAAAAATTTTGCATTAGAGAAAATTTGTTGTGCATTCTCTAGATGCAATAATATATTCGATTTATTGATTCGGGTAGCTATTACTAAATTCACTAAAGCAGCTAAGATAATTAGCGCTTCCCATTTTTTTTCATTCCGCTGCTGTACAGGTGTAATGACAGTTTTTTTTATATCATTACATACGATAGTTCTAAGATTAGTTCTTATGTACAGCACGCATTATATTCTTTGCAAATAACAGCAAGCATTACATTAGATTTGCTTACATCTCTTGATCAGCGTGAATTCCGTTTAGTTTTATCAAAAAATATTTGTAACTGTAGGTTTATCAGCGTAGCATTAGACTTTAGGCAGCTAGATGGTGCATGTTTGATATGAAAAAACTATTGGTTATTATGTTTAATTTACTAGTATCTAGCGCTGTATTTGCCTCTAAGAATGAGTCGTGCATACAAGTTAACAAAGTGTTGGTTCACAATGTAAGTGAAGATATGAGGCGTGACGTAAGAAAAAAGATTAGAACTTATAGTAGTAAGTGCCTTAAAGGAGGGGATATACAAAAACTTTTTAGAGAGCTTACTAACTTGTATGTTAAATCTGGTTATATTACTTCTCGGATTAATTTGCCAGAGCAAGATTTATCTTCTGGAGTTTTGAGTTTTAATGTTGTTGAAGGAGTTATTGAGGAAATCGACGTTGATAATGAGTGGAAACTATTACCATTAAATTTACCCTTTGCGAAGGGTGACAAACTATCGTTAAGGGATATTGAGCAAGCGCATGATCAATATAACAAACTCTCTACTAATGATGTAAAGATTACTTTGGAACCAGGCAGGGATGCTGGTGGAACTAAAATTGTAATTAAAAACAAGCCTAGCAAGCGTTATTCTTTTTCGACTGGCGTCGATAATAGTAGTTCTAAATCTAAAGGCAGGCTGCAGAATTATAATAACATTAAGCTTGAAAGTATAATGGGTTTGAATGAAGTGATTCTGTTTGGTTATCGCAGCTCTTTAGAAGATAGACGCGATAGATATACGGAAAATTACAATGGAGCAATTTCAGTACCATTTGGTTATAACGAGATTGGCTTTAGTTATAACCATGCTGATTATAGGAATTTTATTCACAGTATAGGTAATTCTTATGAGAACAGAGGTGGTAGCTGGGTTCATAAGTTAGATTTAAGTAGAGTTATATACAGAGATAATGCTAGTAAGAGCATGGTATCTTTCGGTGTTGGCTACGATGATTATAAAAATTATTTGGCAGATAACAGGATTGACGTTTCAACATATAAGATAGAAAAGTATAATTTAGGGATAAGTCACCAACATCGTTTAGAGAGCAGCGTTGTTTCTGGAGATTTGAGTTTTACATATGGCGTAAACAGAGGTTTTTACTCTAATTTTGGAGACGCAAGAGTTCCACACAAGTATTTTTATAAAATAAATTTCACAGGGTCGTGGCTAAAGCCTTTGCCAATTAGAATTGCTGATTTAGGAATGAATTACAATTTGTTGCTTTCTGCGCAATATAGCCCACATTTGCTTACAACTAGCGAGAAGGGAACACTAGGCGGGAATGGCTCGGTTCGTGGATTTGATGAATATATTGAGAATGCAGAGAATATAGCATTTGCTCGCAATGAACTTGCGTTAGAGATAGAACAAAATACTAGCAAAACAGTCAAAAGATTATTCGGTCAATTTAGTGTATTTACAGCATTTGATATTGGTTTTTTTGAAAACAGAGAGGATTCTGGTTCAAGGGCTGGTTTTATGTCTGGTGTTGCAGTTGGAATGAAAAACAACAGCGATGGTGTTGTTGATGTGAGCTTTACGATTTCACGTCCATTACAGACCACACAATTTTATAAGCATGAAAACATAATATCTTTCAGTGTGGGGATTCATGTATAGAAACTTCACATCAGTAAAATGTTACAGAGCAGCTCGCTTTGTTTTGGTGCATTTTTTATCATTCTTATTGGTTTTTGGAAATTTTCAAGCGGCGTGCGCAGCGTCAATTACTCCTGATAGCAGAGCATCTGGTGGTTTAAATATGGGCAAAGCTGCAAATGGTGTACCTGTAGTTAATATCAACAACCCTAATGGAGCTGGGGTTTCACATAATAAATTCACGGATTTTAATGTTGGCAATCGTGGTTTAGTAATTAATAACAGCAAGCATAATATGACCTCGCAGCTTGGCGGTGTAGTGCTTGGTAATTCTAATTTAAATAACTCCGCGAGAGCAATTATCAATGAAGTAACAAGCGGTAGGCGTTCGCATATTAATGGAGTACAAGAAATATTAGGGGGCAGGGCGGATTATATATTAGCGAACCCAAATGGTATTTCAATTAATGGCGGTGGTTTTATCAATGCTCATCGTGCTACGTTAACGACGGGTCAGATTGTGTTAGGAAGCAGCGGTGAGCTTGAGAAGTTACTTATAAAAAAAGGTGATATTGAATTTTTAGGCAAAGAGTTGAACATTTCGAATCTTGATTATTTTGGTGTGATAGCTAGAGTCGCAAAAATCAACGCTCAAGTGAATGCTAATTCTAATCAAGATTCCCGTACTGAAATAGCTATTGTTACTGGAGCTGGTGAATATGATGCAAAAAATGCTAAACTTTATTCAGAGACTGCTGGTGGGAATAAATCCACTATATCCATTGACTCTTCTAACCTTGGTGGACTATATGCTGGCAAAATCACTATAATAAGTAATGAAAATGGTTTGGGTGTAAATATACCTGCTGCAGCTAGCTGCTCTGGTGATATCAGCATTACAGCTAATGGTAAGCTTGTACATAGTAATTTAAATTCAGCTGGTAAGATTAATGTAAGTTCCAAAGCATCCAAGATTGTAGCTAAAGAAAAAGCTCAAATACGCGCGAAATCTGGCATAAATTACAAAGCGGCAGAAAATATAGAATTACAGAAAGACTCTTTAGTCCGCGCTAAAAATGGATTAGTTAATTTGCACTCTGAGACAGGTGCTATTGAAAATGAGGGGAAAATATTTGCACTTGGTGCTGAAGGTCTAAACATTAATTCTGATTCTTTGATAAATTCTGGACGTATCTTTGCCAAGAACGGAGTTATTAGTATAAAAACTGCTTCTAATATTGCCAATATAGGCATTATTGAATGTAATAATGAGCAAGTAACATTGGATGCTGGTGGTGACCTTACTAATAGCGGGCGCATTTTTTCCTTGCAAGAAATGACAATAAATTCTGGCGATGAATTGATCAATCAAGCAAGCGGACAAATTGTTACGCAATTTACTCTTAGATTAAAAGGCGATGGTGGTATTAGCAATGTAGGAAACATTTCTGCGCAGGAGTTGATTGACATAACATCAGGATCTGGGTTTAAGAATATTGGTACTATTGATGGCTCGGCAGATTTTAAAATTAATGCAGCTGCGGATATCACTAATAAAGGCACTATAAAGGCGGCGAAAACATTAGCATTTTCTACAGATGAAAATCTTATTAATAGAGATTATATCACAGCAAAAAATCTGTTCTTTAGAGCGGGCGCGGCTCTGACGAACAAACAATTAGGCAAAATAGTAGCTCAAGATCTTATACGCCTTGATATTACTGGGGATACTATTAATCAAGGGCAGATTTTAGCTACCAATAAAACCTTTGTGCTAAATTCTGTATCTGGTGGGCTTGAAAACTCTGGTGTTATTGGTGCACCTGATGTGAAAATTAAGGTGAGAGATAATATCGATAATAGCGATCATATTCGTGCTAACATTTTGGATATTGAGTCTGTCGCTGGGTCGCTTACTAATAGCGGTACTATAATTTCTAAAAAGGATTCTTCTGTTATTAAACTAGCTCGGGATTTAAGTAATAGTGGATATATTGAGAGCGAGAACAATCTTGATGTTACAGCTCGTAATTTTATTAATTCTGGAACATTTCTTGTAAAGCAAGATATTGACTATCAATTACGTGGGAATCTAGAAAACAGAGGTGATATTATTAGCCTTAAGGCAGTTAGAATTATTGCTGACAATGATATTGAAAATCTAGGCGCTGGCCGAATAGAGTCAAGCGACGATTTATCGATAGTTAGTAATAGAGGGGCGGTTATAAACAGAAGCCAGCCTGACCAAGCACTCAATGCGGGAATAATTTCTTTCAAAGGATTAGAAATTAAGGCGGCAACAGGGGTGGTCAATGAACAAAATACAATTCAAGCCACTAATGATCTAAGTATTATTACAGCTGGCATTCTCAGCAATATTGACAGTACAATTATAGCAGATGGTGCTGCTAATCTATTGGTAGATGGAGCAGTATTAAACCAAGGTCTAATTCAGTCAAATAATAAATTACTGATCAAAGGAAGTCTTCCGGGAAGTTTGTCTGGTGATGTAACTAATGAAGGTAGATTAAATAGCGATGATGATATAGTCATTGAGTCTAAAGGTACAATAGACAATCAAAATGTTATTGATGCGCTTAAATCAATCAATTTCAAGGCAGATGGAGATATTACAAATTCTGGCACTCTAGATGCGAGCGACGTTCTTCAAATTAGAGGCAAATCAAAGATTAATAATAGTGGAACTATAAAAAGTGCGGACCAGGTTGATATAATAGCTGAAGATAACATTACCAACTTAAATGGCATAATCACTTCCGAGCAAGACATGAACATTACCAGCAACAAGGGTAAATTGATCAATAGAAATACGGACCCTGTTCTGTATCAAGACAGTAAAATTATATCTTCAGCTAATTTAACCATCAAAGCCGAAGATGGCATTGAGAATGACAAAAATCATATTGAATCCAAGAATAATCTAACTTTTGTAACTAAAGGAGATTTAGATAATAAGCTTGGCAATATTCTAGCTGCTCAAGATTTAAAGCTTGCCATCGTAGGCACGGTAAATAACAGCGGTAATATTCAGTCTGGTGCTGATATGAAACTTGGTGGTATTGATATTGATGTAGAAAAGGCAAGAAGCTTTATTAATTTTGGAAGTATATCTGCAGGTAATGAGTTAGATTTTCAAGTTACGGATTCTTCAGAAAGTAGCAATCTGATACAGGCGAATAAACAGTTAAATATTGCTGTAGTAAATGGTGGCCTATTCAACAAGGGCGCAAATAGTATTATTCTTTCCCAATCAGATGCCCTAACAATCACTACTCATGGTGATGTCACGAACGAGGGGGCACTTGATGCTAGTCTGAATGTGAAGCTTGAAAGCTCGGCGGGTAGTATTGTTAGCTCTAATAAAATATTCTCTCAAAATGGCAAGGTGACTTTACTTGCGGATAAACAGATTAAGAACAACGGTAATATAGAATCTAAGATTCAAGAAATTCAGATTACTGCAGGTGGTAACATAGAGAATAATGGTGCAATTGATGCTAATCAGGATGTAACTGTTACTAGTGCAAACGGCTCTATCACTAATAATAATAAAATTCATTCTAAGAATGGCGCGTTAACTGTGCATGCTGACAAGGATGTTATTAATACAGGTAAGATTTTAGCAGATGATGGTAGCCTTTTGATACAGTCTACGACTGAATCAATTAGTAACATTGGTGCAGATGCAAAAATTATATCTTATGCAGATCAATTAGATATCAATGCTCAAAAGGATATCATTAACACAGGTGCGTTGCAGTCTAATCAGGATATGATCATTAGATCTGCATCCGGTGATTTTAAAAATACGGATGGTAAGATTCTATCTGGACGTAAAGTGACAATTGAAGCGCGTAATATAGATAACGAATCAACAGATCTTGATGATGATGCTAAAGGGCGTATTCAGGCGGCCACGGAGCTTACAATAAGAGCAAGCGGCGCATTAAATAATAGCGGAATAATCATTGCAGATACTGGTAGTGTTACTGCGAATGGCAAGTTGCACAACAAAGGAAATATAGAACTCACTAATGGTGGTACAATAACTTCAGGTGCAGATGACATAGAAAATGAGCATTTGCTTAAAAGCTCTAACAATAAGCTTACCCTTACTGCGGCTAAAAAGATTGTTAATAAAGGTAGTGGAGAAATCGATGTTTTATCTCTGGATATTAATGCAGCGGAGGGAATAAGCAACGAGGCAGCAGCGCAGATTAAATCAACAGGTACGATAGAAATATTAAGCACAGCAGGGCTTGATAATGCTGGTTTGATAGATTTCAACATTCTCAAACATCGCGGTAAATTAGTAGGTTTTACGAACAGTGGGAATCTTAAGGGGCGTGATCTTACAATCGATACAACAACTTTTACAGATACAGGGCGCATCGAAACAGACGGGACACTTAAGCTAACAGCAAATAATTTGACGCTTAATGATTTGTTATCGAAAGGCACAACTAATTTCACTGTTGCTAATAATTTTACTAATACAAAAAAACTAGATATCGCAAATAATGCTCTGACCTTAAGTGCAAATACTGTCACTAACAGCGGTACTATTAAGTCTGGAACATTAAGCTTAACGGCAAGAACAGGGGCGCTTAGCAATAGTGGAACTATTCACACGCGTGGCACTTCTACTATTAATGCGGCAGGTGCATTAACTAATAGCGGAGTTATAACTGCTATAGGAACTCTAGGGGTAACAGCTTCTGGTATTACAAATACAAACGCAGCTAGTTATATAGCCTCTAGCGGCTCCACTACTTTGAATGCGCGCGGGGGAAGCGTAAGTAATAGCGGGAGCATGTCTGGTGGGTCTAGCCTGGTGATAAATAATACAAATGGGGTAACAAATTACAGCAAAATTACTTCTAATGGTAGCACTACAATCAATGGATATGTAACTAACAGCGGTGATTTAAATGGAAGAACGGGGGTAACTATTAATGGAGGAGTGAATAATAGCCGCTCTATACATTCTAATGGTGCATTAACAATTGCTGCAGGTGCAGCTGCTGTTACTAATCGTGGTAATATTACTTCTGATCGTGGCAATGTTAATGTTACGAGTTCTTCCCTAACTAATAGCGGTGTATTGCAAGCAGTTGGCACTTTAACAACAAATCAGGGTGATAATATAGACAATACAGGCTCCATCTATGGTGGTACCATAAACATGGTCACCAGAGGCGCTATTACCAACGGCAGTAGAATCATTGCCAATAACACCCTAACCTTAAGAGCCACAGGCGATGTAACTAATAAGAACCACATAGGCCTGGTTGGCCGTGGTACGTTGTCTATTATGGGGCAGAATATTTATAATAATCGGGAGTATGAGGTTACTCGGGTAGATAGGGGGAATTTACCACCGAATCCTGAAGCAACGTGGAGCACCCCTCCAGGACCAGAACGAAAAGTAGTTGCCAGGCCCTCCTTGCATTACTACGTCTTAACCACTCATAAAAAAGGTTATGATGATAAATTGGTTAGAAGTGGATTAATAACGCCATCAATATTATCAAATGGAAGCATGGCGTTAAATGCAAATAATATTTCTAATATTGGTGGTGTTGTATCTGCAACGCGTAATATTGTTGTTAGTGGCAACCAGCTAGATAATAAGGATGTGATAGTATGGAGGAATATCTTTAATAATCCAATAGACATGCATAATGAGCATATAAAAAGGAAAAAGTATGGAAAGGTGCGTTGGAGGTATCATGGTCCAGACTATATTCAAAGACCAATATACTTCACCCAACAAGAAATATCCCGCATACCCTCTATAATTCAAGCTGGTGGTGCAATTACTGGCAATTTAGCGGCTGCAGTAAATCCTAAAATTGTAGTACCTGCTGGAATTGAAAGATTTGAAACCCCAGGCGATAAATTCTCCTCCACATCTAGCGGCGCAAATAAAGCGGCCCACGCCATAAACGCAGGCGCAATCGGTGCGGCTACTGTTGGTAATTATGGAGTTGCAGCAAAAGCGGCAGACTCAGTGATAAGCAGAAACGCAGCCTACGTGGCCAGTTTAAACCGAAAAAACCAGCAAGCCCTAAGCGCTAAAGCTCTAGATGCTCCTGGCATGTCACTTTCCAACCCCGTTATTGGTGCAATTATACCTGCGGCCCCAACTGTTAGCGTAGCTCCTAATCGCATTGCGGAAAGATCTGAGCGTATTAGCGCGGCAGAGCTTTCTTTGCAACGCGATAGGGTGCGCGCATTAGCAGATGGCATTAATCCAAATTCAGGCCAGGCATCTATGGGCAGTAGCGACCTTACAGACATGGCACGCCAGATCGCAAGGAGCTACGAGAGTTCTTCAGCTGCCAGTAATTTAGCCGCCATGCAGCTAGGGCCAGTGGAAGACCGTGAAGCAGCGGCTGTAATTGCAAGCGCGGATTGGACGTCTCCAGTGGCAAATAGCAATTACTACATTAAAGAAACCTCACCAGTATTTACGGAGGCTAGCAAATATTTCTCAACGGATAATTTCATCAAACGCATGGAGAATTTTAATCCAAAGAAGCAGCATTCAGCGCCTCGTTTGCATCTGGGTGATTCTATGAAGCAAATGGAATTTGCCCGCGCGCAAATTATCAATCTAACAGGCCTTGCTTCTTTAGACGACAGCGTTGGCGGCTTAAAAGAGTTCCAAAGACTTTATGATAATGGTTTTAAATATGCCAAAGAGCAAAAGCTAAACCCAGGCGTTGTGCTTAGCAAAGCCCAAATTGATAGTCTTCGTCAGGATATGATAATTCCAGAGGAAATCACTTTAGATGGCACAAAACTAATCGTCCCGCGGGTGCATCTTGGCAAAAGCAAACGCGTCCGCAAGGCAAGCGGCATGGTGGCAGACACCATAGCCATCAGCGCTTCGAATATTAACAACAACTCAAGCATGATAGCAAATGATTTATTGCTAGAAGCGCGCGATGGCAACATCAACAATACTGGTGCTGGAGAGCTATATGGTGCGAAGCATGTGGGCTTATTTGCAGCTGGTGATATCAACAATATCGGCGCTAAAATAGAAAGCAACGGCAGCATGATAATATCTGCCACCAACGTCAACAACATCCGTAACAGCAAGCGCATTGGTGATACTAAAAACCACTGGACCATGTTAGATAAGAAGGCTAGCATAAAGTCCCACGGTATGATGGCTTTGGAAACGCTTGGTAATGTTAATAATCTCGGTTCGGATATTAAATCTGGTGACCTAATGCTAGATATTGGCGGT
This sequence comes from uncultured Rickettsiaceae bacterium, assembly GCA_964195465.1. Lineage (GTDB taxonomy): Bacteria > Pseudomonadota > Alphaproteobacteria > Rickettsiales > Rickettsiaceae > Megaera_A. The sequence goes on along the minus strand of CAXMOU010000001.1, from coordinate 3,453 downwards.
AGCTTCAGAAGTGAAGCAGTGGCAGATAGCAGTGCCATAGACAACACAGGCCGCAACTCTTATTACCGTGAACGCAATGTAGCATACAAACCATCAATAATCGAAGTCGCAGGTAACTCCTACGGGGCAATAGCTGGGGACTTTAATCTGATTGGCAGTAAGATGCATAGCAGCGGTGATTCTGATATAGCCGTTGGTGGAAACAGCAATATCATCAGTCAGATTAACAGCCATTCTGTGGAGGCCTACTCCTCATCGACAAGCTCTGGTACATTTGGGGATACGAAGCATGTATATTCGCATCAATCGGGCTCTGAGAGTTTGGCAGAAAGTGCCATAACGGCGGGTGGTAAGAATACAATAATTAACCAAGGCAATCAGCTACTTTATGGGGCGAAGCTTTATGGAGGTAAGGGTGTGCGGGTTAAAGCACGTAAAACATCAGTGCTTGCAGTAGGTTTGCAGAATCACAGTTCCACCTTTAAGTTCGATGAAGGCACGTTGACAGACACCACCAAGCAATATGGCCACCACAACAAGCTACAATCCTATAGCAGCATAGGCTCTGGCAAGGGTGGAGAAGTATCGGTAGAGTCTGCGCAAGTGAGTTTGGACTATAACAAAGGCAGCAGAACTAAGGGTAGCAGTATATTCGGGATGCACCCTCTGCGAACTAATGTAACGAAGAAACCGGTTTGGGCGGAGAAACTGGCGGCTAGTGGAACACAGCAAATAGCGTGGAATCCGCTTACGGAGAGTTATGAGTCATGGAATAAATCGAAGACTGTGTTGAACAAGCGCGGCATGGTATTAGTTAGCGTGGCAGTGGGCGCAGTAACAATCATGACAGGAGGCCTAGGTGCAGTAGCGGCCCCAGCAGCAAGTGCGGGCGCTGCAGCGGGCGCAACAACAGTGGCCACCACAACAACCCTAGCAACAATGGGAGCCGCCATGAAAACCGCTGCAATTGTAAGCGTAGCGACCCAAGGCACCATTTCCATGATCAATAACGATTTTGACTTAGGCAAAGCAGCCAAAGAAACCTTCAGTCGCGATGGTATAAAATCTATAGCAATCGGCGCGGTAACAGCTGCTCTGACAGCTGGCGTGTTAGATAAGATAGGATTAGCTGGGCCAGTAGCAGGCACTAGCATTGCAGAGCGTGGTCTAGAAGTTGCTAAGCAGAGCGTGGTATCAGCAGGCGTACGCACATCTATTGCTGGCATTAGCGGTGAAGATATAGGTGACATCTGGAAATCCGCAGCAACTAGCACCGTACTAGCCACAGCGCAAACTGCTATAGGTGACATCGGTATTGCAAAAAACCTAAAAGAAGGCAGCCTAGCCAAAATAGCCCTTCACGCTAGCACAGGCTCCGCAATCAGCGGAGCCTTCGGAGAAAACGCAATCGCAGGAGCCATCGGCGGTGCCGCCGGCGAACTCATTCCATCCCTAATGGACAGCTCAAACGGAAATAACGGCCCCCCTCTAACCAAAGAACAGGCCGCGCTCCACCAGTCCAAAATCTCCGCCATAACCAAACTAACCGCCACCACCGCTGCACTCCTGGCTGGCCAAGGGGCAGATGGCATGGGGCAAGCAGCAGAAGTTGCGGGGAGTGCGGTGGAGTATAACCGCCGCCTGCACCCAGAAGAACTCAAGATTCTGGATCAATTAAAAGAAGGCAAAACCCCCGAAGAACAACAACGCCTAACGATGGCAGCGGCCTCAAAAGTCCACGCATCTGCAGGAGTCAATGAAAAAGATGCCAGCTACGGGCAAATAGCCGAATCAGAAGTTGCTGGAAAATTCTACGCTGCAGAACTAGCCATGCTAGAAGGCGCTGCGAAAGAGGCTGGCAAACCTGATCTGTTCCAGTATGGCTGGGGTGATTGGGGCAGTGACTTTGGATCACGCAATAGTGAACTCGGAGTGCGCGCTGCTGGCGGAATAAAAGTGGGCGTAGGCATAGCAGGTGCTGCTGGAGCCGCAGGCATTGGTGCTTTAGCCGCCCCCGCAACAGGCGGAGCCAGCGGAGTATTAGGCGCAGGAGTAGCAACAGGCTCCCTATATTACGCAGCAGATAATTATGACCAAGCATTCGGCACATACCAACACTCAGAAGGCTCCAGCGTAATCCAAAGCTTCAACACCCCAACTGGCAGCTTCGCTAAAGAAACCAGCATCAACGCAGGCCAAGACCTCCTAGGAATTGTAGTAGTAGGCGGTGCTAGCAAACTAGTTGCCAAAGCTGCTGGCACCCAAATCGGGCAACAGCTTCTAGGCAAAGTGGGTGCTGCTGCTGGGAAGTTGGTGAAGAATGTTGCGGGGAATAGGGGTGCGAGTGTTGCTAAAAATATTAGTGATGTTACAATAGAAATTTCACACAATAAAGGTAGTCTTAAAGGTAATATAGAAAAAGTGAAAGAGTTGAATTCTCTTGCTAGCGCTGGAAAATTACAAAAAACTAAAGTTGGTGATAGAAAAAGTGCGTTAATAAAAGATTATAGAAAGCAATTAAATAAAAAGATAGAGCGGCAATATGGAAAGAAAAATCCTAAATTTACTCAGCAATTATTAAATAGAATGAAGAAAGAAATTGATATTGATCATATTCATGAACTTCAACTAGGTGGAATGGATGTTTTAAGTAATTTACGTATTCGTGAAAGGGCTGTGAATAGATCAATAGGCTCGCAAATTCAAGGTCAGATTAAGAAGTTGCAAGAAGGTACAAAAATAGATAGTGTTGGGATAATTAAGGGGAAGTAATGATATGAATTATATTGAAAAAGTAAGGTATTTACTAAAGTTAAAAGTAAAAACTTTTAAAGAGTATTATATTGACGTAGTACCAGGAAAAGTACAGTGGCAAGATAGAGAGCTTGAAAATATACTGCAAAATTATAGTTTTGTTCCAGAAAGTTATATAAAATTTATTAAAGAATTTGATAGCTTAGGTTTGTTATTTGTAGTTTTTTATGGTTCCAAAGATGAGGGGGTTATTCCATTATCTGAAGAAATAGAAGAATTGTCCGAATACACAGATATTTTTAGACAAAGATTTTTTCCTTTTGGTAAGGATGCAGATGGAAGTGTATTCGCATTAGCACGAGATCAATCGATAGTGTATTTTGATATTCAGGATTATAATTTCGAAAATGAGCCAGAAAAATTAACGAATAGTTTTGAGGCGTTTATTACTGATTACGTTTTAGGACCCAAATGTGAGTATAATCGTACTGATGACTTGTTGCGTGAGTTAAAATGGGTATAAAAGGTGCCTTTAAGATTCAAATGAGACTAAGGATCCGTTCGAAAAACAAGTGTTTTACGACAGGTATTATTTAACCCATTACAAATAGCCATAAATACTGCAAATTTTATACGAAAAACACTGTCGTATTAATATATAGCACGAAAACTAATAATAATAGGTTTTATGGACATCAA